>NZ_JBMPZU010000001.1:0-66609 GCF_049463095.1 Neobacillus sp. 19
GTTCAATTTTGAAGCAGGTGCTTTTTTATTCCTAAGTCATTGATGGAAGCGAGTTCAAAGTTTATAATATAGTAAGATAGTAAAATTTTGATAAACAAGTAGAATCTGTATGTCTACTTGTTTGTTTTTGTAGGAGGATCACAGTGAAAGTATACGTTAAAATCATCTTTGTTTTAATGCTTTCATTTTCGCTCGTTAGTTTGAGCGGCTGCTTCGGGAAAGATAAAGCGACAGAGGCTGAGGGAAAAAAGACTTCAGAAACCGATCAAAGTACGAAAAAAGCAAAGGCAGCTGAACAAAGTACTGAGAAAGCGAAAACGACCGAACAAAGTCCTGATAAAACAAAAGCAACCGAATCAACCACCGATAAAGCAAAAGCAACGGAACAAAGTACCGATAAAGCAAAAGCACCGGAACAAAGTACGAGCAAAGCAAAAGAAACGAATCAAAGCAGTAATAATACGAAGGAATCCAATCAAAGTACAAGTAAGCCAAAAGAAACAAACCAACCCGCTAAAGAAGCCGATAAAAAAGCACCTGACACGCAAACTGTCGGGGAAAAAGAAGTGACTGATTTTGTCCTAAAAAATACTAGGATTGTACAAATTTCTAGTATAAGTAAGCGCAGTAAAGAAGAATTCCCTGACTTGGGACCATTCTTTGTGATACGAGGTATTGATTTACGCGGAGAAACAAGTGAGGTTTGGGTTAAAGATATGAAGATCTTCGAGATGGAGACACAAGCTAAAAACTAACGAAAAAGGGAAACAACCACACGACAGTGTTATTGTTTCCCTTTTTTTTATTTATTTTTAGAAGCTTGATTAATAATGATGGTACATAGCCCCATGAGGAACCAGAGATATCTCCAGTGCAATGTATCTAAAAAGAAGCTGTTAACAATGACACCGATATAGACCGCCAAGAATAAATAAACGGGAAGATTCCAGACTTCCTTTTTTCGATAGTACACCAGTAAGGATAAGATATAAAGTACCACCGCTGCTAAGGAAAGGAAAGAAATCCAGCCATTTTCAGCAATGATGCGTACAAATAGATTGTGTGTGGCATAGCTGAATAGTAATTCAAACTGCCCCGGGCCAATCCCAAATAGATGGGTTGAACCAAGGACAATTCCTTGGCGCTGATAAAAGAATCGATCCGTATCATAGGATTGCAATACATCCGTAGAACCAGAAAACCGAATAGAAATAGAGTGGATAATGGAGTCACCTGCAACACCCATTAAGATGGCAGCCGCAACTCCTATTAATCCAGCCAGCATGGCAATTTGTCCGAGCTTTTTTTTATAAAAAATAGAATAAAAGAGATAGATAACGATTACAATGATAAAGTTTAGAATCGCTGCCCGTGACATTCCTGCTAATAAGACGAAGGCGACGATTCCGGCCAGAGCACAAAAAGCAACATATTTAATTGAAAAATAATGATAGGAAAATGCCCTATCAATCAAAAGAACAATCGCAAGGATTAGAAATGGGGAAAAGTCATTCGGATCCATAAAAAATCCCTGTGCCCGAACTCCTTGAAACCAGGTTCCAACGTCACCAATAATCCCTGTTTTCTGTAATATCACGGCCAAAGTTGAAAACAGAACCGTACAGATATAGCCCCAAAGAATGGAATGGAATTCCTTTTCCGTTCGAATCGTAATAGAAAGAAAATAGTAGATAGCGATCATAAATAGGGTGTGGATAAAATAACTTATACCTTGATGAAGTGCATGACTGCTAAGCACCGACAGCAAAGAAACGATCACAAATAACAGTAAGGCATAATTAACAAAGCGAATATCTCTTAAAGCATCCAGCTTTTGTTTTTTTCAATAATAAAAAGTCCTGCAACGATGACAAAAAGAAGGTCGAAAAGTTTCAGATCGGTATTCATCATCCCAAAGGTGCTGAAGAAGACGAATAATATTGAATTTGTAACATAAGTTTTCTTGATGACCATGTGTCTTACTCCCATGTTTATGAAATTATGCCTTTTAACGTATTTTTCCAAAGGAAAAACACTGCCCCTGAGTAAATAAGGAAAAAAGGCAATCCTGCAACCATACTAAGTAGTGGGGAGAAATTCTCTTGAAAGATGATTTTTATTCCGAAAAAAGGGATCCCGACCATTAACACAAGCAGCAATACTTTTAAAAATGCCATCCAGGGAATCTTCCATTTGATGAATCGCCGCGAGAAAACAGAGAGTAATCCGCTATAAACAAAAAATCCTATTGTAGTAGAGATTGCTGCTCCAACAAACCCCCATTTAGGAATGAAATATAGATTAAGGGTAAAGTTAACAATCGCAGCGATCAGGACGAAATAAAACAATTCTTTCGTTCTTTTCGCAATTTGATAGGTAAGCTGACCATATAATCCGATATTCCAAGCAAAAAAGCCAAGGATTAAAATGGGAATGATAATGGCGCCAGTGGTAAATTGACTCCCTAGTAAAAGCTCACTAACTTCGTTTCGGTAGATGGAGAAATAGACCCCAAACGGCATAGCGATGATAATAAACAGATGAGTAAAGTTAGAAATCCTTCGTTCGATATGGTCATGCTCACTATGCTGCTGTATTTCGTTCATCATGATGGGTTGTATCGCAAAGAACAAGGGATTACAGATTAAGGCAATCGCTTGAACAGCAATCGTAAAATTGGCTGAGTAAATGCCAACTTCATGGGGGGAGCGGAAATATTCAATCATGAATCGATCCGTAAGGTTCATAACCGTTGTCCCGATATACCATCCGATTAATGGAAATCCGTACCGCCAAAATTTCCTTACAAATGCAAAAAATGAATCCCTTGCTACTTTCATAGAATTGAACATTTTACCTACATCTACATACCGAAGCATCGGAATCGTTACGAGGACTTGAGCGGCCAACGTTCCCCAGATAAAAGAAACAGGCGAAAATTGAATATACCCAACAAAAATAACAATAATAATTAATTTCATTAAGGATTGAATCACATTCAAATTGCGAAATTGCTTCGATTGTAAATCAGCCTGGTAAACTCCTCCTAAAACGGTAAAGTAAATAGAACTAATAATGAGGAGGACAGAAGACCAATAGTAGTCCCGATAAGATAATAATCCCGAAGGTATGAAGGGATAAAGAATGACCGCCGCTACAAGAAAACTGAGCGAAATAAAAAATAGCAGGCGGTTCAAATTACGATTAAATTCCAAGATGGCACCATTATTACTGTATTCTGGCCTAAATCTTTGCACCGATAATAAAATCCACTGGGCAAGTACAGATGAAAGGATAATCGTTGTGTTCACAACAATGGTATAGGTCCCATATTCTTTTGGAGAAAAGAGTCTAGTAAACACCATCAGCAAGATGATATTAATGAGTGCAGGAGCTAAAAATACGGGTATATAGATTATGGTATCCCGGCTAATACGACTGTTCTTGACGAGTGCTGACATGGTGCCGTTGTCCCCTTATATTAGCTAAATAGACCTTATTTGTTTTTACACACATTTGCTCCACCGTAAACCGGCTGGCAATCTCAAGAAAATACTTGCCCAATTCCTCGCGGTAGGAGTCATTTGACAGTAAAAGATGGAGTTTTTCGTACATAGCCTCATCATCATTGATTGCGACAAGGATATTCTTCCTGCCATCTGGATCGACGACCTCTTTTACACCGCCAACATCCGTACTAATAACGGGAAGGCCACGGCCGCAGGCCTCTAGCAAGACGTAGGGAAGGCCTTCTTTATGAGAAGTAATCACCATGGCATCCATGTGGTCCATCCAGTCGAGGACATTGTCCTGATTCCCTTTTAGCTGAACGATGCCTTCAAGGTTTTGCCGTTTGATTTCGTGCTGGTAATGACCGAACAATGGACCATCACCAATCAGCCAAAACTCGACATTCTGCCCCAAAAAACGGGAAACCACCCTGAGGAGCATATCCAAATTCTTTTCAGAGGCAAAGCGGCCGACAAAACCAATGATTTTTTTATCTCGACCACGATGCCTTTGCTGCTTTTGTTTTAAAACAGAGTGTGGAATAATCGCACTTTCCAGGATGCCGTTATGGATGACCGACATTTTCTTGCCGTTGATTCCGTCCGCTTTACCCTGGTGATAATCAAAGGCAGATACCGTGATAATATCAGTAGAAAATCGGCTGAAGAGCTTCTCAAGCCAGAGATACAGTCTCCGTTTTTTTGCTGAAAGGGTAGGATCTGTGAAGACAAAGCCATGGGCCGTGTAAATGTTTTTATCCATCCGATTTAAAAAGCCGGCTAACCTGGCAATAATTCCTGCAATGGAACTGTGTGAGTGAACAAGATCATAGTTTCCTTTTTTAATAAAGAGAACCAACTGCCAGATTGCTTTGAGATCGTCCCATAACTTGATAGTCCTTGGGATAGGAATCACGGTAGCGCCAATATGCTGCTTTGCGAGTTCACTGATGAAAGGACCATCCTCTCCAAGTACCACGTGAACATCATGCCCCTTTTTGGCAAACCAATCTGACAGATAAAGTAAATGCTTCTGAGCTCCGCCGATATCCGCACCTGTTATAACATAGAGGATTTTCATGAGACAACGGTGTTGATCACACCTGCAACTCCTTTGACAAATAATTTCTTTGTAAAATGGGACTCATATGTTTCTCGCGCCTGCTGCCCCATCCGTTCACAAAGTGCCGGCTGATCGAGAAGCAGCGCCAGTTTTTCAACCAGTTCTGCAACATTTCCAGGCTTGATGATGAACCCTGTTTTCCCATCCTCGATTAATTCCGGTACACCGCCCACATTTGTAGAAATGCACGGCAAACCCAATGCCATGGCCTCGATAATCGAAAGCGGCATGCCTTCGGTGTCCGAAGGCAAAATAAACACATGGGAATGGAGGATGGTGTCGAATGGATTTTCGAGCCAGCCTAGGAAAGAGACACAGCTTTCAAGATTGTATTGACTTACTAGTTTATATAAGGAGTGTTTATAGCCATCCGTATGCCACGGCGGCTTTTCACCAATGATTTGTAACTGTACGTTATATCCCTGTTTCACCAGTTCCGCCACTGCTGATATGGCAAGGTCCTGTCGTTTTCCTTCTATAATTGTTCCTACCATTGTGATGGTAAACGCTGGATTCGTTTTTTGGGGCGCGGTGGTCATGACCTCCACCCCATTATGAACGACCATGAATTTGGACTTTTGCTTAGGAAATAGTTTCTTGTAACGTTCTGATACTGTCTGCGAGACGACGATGATTTGGTCGGCAGCGGCTACACTTATTTTTCCTAAAAGATTATTCAATTGTTCCTCGCCATGGATATGCCAGATGACCTTTCTCCCCAGTCCTTTTGCCAGCCAGCCGATCATCAACTGGGAGCGAAATTGACTCGTATAGACAAGATCAATCCGATTCTTGCGAATAAAGTTCATCACCTTCCAGAAGTGGGGAAGCATTTGGAACACTTGAATAATCATAAATAAAATGCCCGTTTTAACTTGTCCTTTTCGAATCTGATCCACGTTTTGATGTACTGGAATAATGGTAACCTGTTTACCTGCAGCGTTCACACGGCTGTTCATCGGTCCCTCTGTTGAGGTGGCAAAATACGTTTTCATCGAATCGTTATCAAGCGCAGTTAGGAGTTCAAGCTCACACTTTTGAGCCCCGCCCCATTCCGGACGACTTTCGTAAAAAAGAATGCGCTTCACTGTCTTATCTCCATCCTTTGGCGAACAAAATAACAGGAATTGATTTCATGATTATTTTCATATCCAGTGAAAAAGAATAATTGTAAATATAATATAAATCTAGTTCTAATTTTTCCTGCGGATCAATCTCATATCCACCGTTGATTTGCGCCCACCCAGTAATGCCAGGCTTGACCTGAAGGCGCTTACGAAAATCAGGAACGTTTTTTTCAAATTTTTCGATAAAGACGGCTCTCTCGGGCCGCGGACCAATAATCGACATTTCGCCGCGCAATATATTAATAAATTGCGGGATCTCATCAATGCGATATTTACGTAAATAATAGCCTACTCTTGTAATGCGGACATCATTTTGATTGGCCCATTGTGGTCCGTTCTTTTCCGCATCGGCACGCATGGTTCGAAATTTTACGATCAGGAAGGACCTTCCACTCAACCCGAGTCGTTCCTGTTTGTAGAAAATTGGACCGGGGGAATCTAATTTAATCAAGATTGCCACGATCACCAATAATGGAAAAAGAATGCATAATGAACAAAGGCTAACGAAACTATCAATGGTCTGTTTAATAAAATAATAGAACGGTTTGTTTTTGTTGTTTGTGATTACTAGACTTTGTCCATTTATTACCTTCATCTCTCTCACCCTTATTCATCAAAATTAGAGGTTTTTCTCTCTAGATTTTTACAAGATTCACCTTGAATAGAGCTATAAAAGCATCATGGGTATCTTTACCTATTGTACTATATATTTGCACATTTTGTCTGTCATACGGAGGAATTTTGTCGAAATTGATAGGGGGAAACTTTTACCATTCATGAAATTTTCAGATGAAAACATTTACATAATATAAACGGTCATTTCCTAAATGAAAAATAGCGTATAATGGAAAGAATAAAAGCTAACGGGAGTAGAGGTTCTTGGAGAAACAAAATAGCAGGTATAGATGGGTTGTTTTTGCTACGGTATTGTTTGCATATTTTTTAATTGTGAGTCAACGAACAGCCCCGGGATTAATTTCGGATCAATTAATGAAGGAATTCAGCCTCACTGCAGCTGTCATCGGATTACTGACAAGTATACAGTTTTTGGCCTATTCCGGTTTTCAAGTGCCAATTGGGATTTTATCAGACCGTTTCGGCCCCAACCTATTTCTGATTGTTGGTGCGCTGCTTAATGGAATTGGTACACTCATGTACAGTCTTGCTCCGAATGAATATGTGCTCCTTTTTGCCAGGTTTTTGGTGGGAACGGGGGATGCGGCCATATGGGTCAATTTGGTGATTATTTTAAGCCAGTGGTTTAAAGTAAGAGAATTTATTGGGTTGCTCGGTTTTGCAGGAATGTCCGGCAGCTTTGGCTTTTTGCTTGCTACGGTTCCTTTTTCTGCATGGATTGCCAAAGCAGGATGGCGGGCACCATTTTTAACATCCGGGATTGTGTTATGTCTGTGCGGCATCCTCCTCTATTATGTGCTCGAGCGGAAGCCAAAGCAGCTGTTTCCGCAGGATGCTCCTATTAAGGCGAAACAGAAGAAAACACAGGAAAAAACGCGGGTAATCTTACGACGGGTTTTTACCCATCGCCAGGCATGGGCGACATTCCTCTGCCATTTTGGTGTTGTCGGTACGTATGTGGGCTTCATCGGTTCATGGGCAGTTCCATATGGGATGCATGTGTATGATATGTCGCGGTCGGATGCGAGTCAGCTCATCATGATAGGTCTCTTCGGTGCGATTGTCGGTGCGCCGCTGACCAGCTGGATTTCCAGTCGCTTGGGGTCGATTAAACGTCCCTATTTGGTTGTTCATTTGTTTGTTTTTATCAGCTGGATGGGGTTTCTATTTTTTAGCGGCAAGCCGCCATATATAATGCTTGTGATCATCTTTTTACTCATAGGGTATGGAAATGGCGCCAGTTCATTGACGTTTGCTGTAGTAAGGAATTCGTTTGAAATGAAAGAGGTCGGTGTGGTTTCAGGGTTTGCCAATATGGGCGGTTTTCTGAGTGCCGTCCTCCTGCCAAGTATGTTTGGTAAGGTATTAGATTATTTTCATTCCTCAACTGTTGGTTACCGTTACGGATTTATGATTCCTGTTGTGTTCTCACTGGTAGGAATCATTGGCGGGATCTTAATAAAGGAAGAGAGGCAGGAAGCAAAGCAGCCGAGTGAAGCAGTCGTTTAGCAGGAGATAGAAAAAATGGTCCATCTCGTTTTGATCGCGAGATGGACCATTTTTTAATGTTGTAAAAAAGCAAGTTGAATAAAGAACAATACCGCAAAAACGTATACGAGTGGATGGACTTCACGCCATTTGCCTTTTGTGATTTTTAATAGCGGGAAGCTAATAAAACCAAGTGCAATCCCCGTTGCAATGCTCGAGGTGAGCGGCATACTTAAAACCGTTAAAAATGCCGGGAACGCTTCATCAAGTTCATTCCAGCGGATTTTGGCGATACTGCCCATCATCAGGCTGCCGACGATGATCAAAGCCGGTGCCGTAATCGCTGCAATTCCGGACACAGCACTGACGAGCGGGCCGAAGAAAGCTGAAACGATGAATAATCCAGCAACCGTGAGCGAGGTTAAACCTGTCCGGCCACCGGCAGCGACACCTGAAGTTGATTCAATAAAGGCCGTTGTCGGGCTTGTCCCAAACATGGCACCGACCGCTGTCGCCAGTGAATCTGAGAGCAATGCCTGACGGGCGCGCGGCAATTTGTCTCCTTTCATTAAACCAGCTTGGTTGGCGACTCCGATCATCGTACCGGTCGTGTCAAAAATGGTGACAAGGATAAAGGAAAACACGACTGCGTAAAGGCTGTGCTGGACTACGTCAGTCAATGCCGTGATGGGATTAGCAACCATCAGCCCCTCCGGAAGGGAAGGCAGGGACATGAACCCTTTATCAAAAGAAAGCTGACCGGTAAAATAGGCAACCAGACCAGTAACAATCATCCCGAAAAATAAGGCGCCATTCACTCTTAGTGCCATTAAAATAAGTGTGACGGCAAGCCCGACAATCGCTAAAATGGCTTCCGGGGAATGGAGATCGCCCAATCCGACAAGATTGGACGGGTGTGCAGTAATGATTTTCGTCTGGCGCAGGCCGATAAAGGCGATAAATAATCCGATTCCTGCAGTAATTCCGTGCTTAAGATTTTCCGGGATTGCTTCA
The DNA here is from genome assembly GCF_049463095.1 of Neobacillus sp. 19. Taxonomy (NCBI): domain Bacteria; kingdom Bacillati; phylum Bacillota; class Bacilli; order Caryophanales; family Bacillaceae; genus Neobacillus; species Neobacillus sp. 19. Next base: position 8,898 of record NZ_JBMPZU010000001.1, read on the forward strand.
ATTAATTTTTCCCGAAATGGTGTTAACGATAAGATAACAAAAATAATACCGGCAATGAAAACGGCGGCAAAGGCGGTTTGGTAGCTGATGCCTTGGTGACTGCCGACAACAGAATAGGCGAAGTAGGCGTTCAGCCCCATACCTGGTGCGATGGCGATTGGGTAATTGGCGAAAAGCGCCATCCAAAGGGTCCCGACCAAAGCGGCGATGATGGTGGCCGAAAAAACCTGCTCGAATGGAACACCGGCATCCGCAAGAATGACCGGGTTTACCACAACGATATACACCATGGTAAAAAAGGTCGTAATCCCCGCCATCAGTTCCGTTTTTGTATTTGTCTGATTTTCTTTGAGCTTAAACATAGAGGTCCTCCGAAACACGAATGTTTTTTTATAACTTAATTATATTATTCGCTTTTGGTTGGATTTTCAATAGGCATATTATATTTTGCTCTAATATTGGGGTGCTTACCCTCATGCTGATTTATCAAATTGGGTGCGACGCGAGAAACTGCTCACCCCGACAGCCAAAAGGACACCGATCCCATCAATACCGATATCAAATAGTCTCCCATCCCGAGTGAAATATAATTGAAGAAACTCGGTTAATGCTGCATAGGAGGTAGCTATGATTAGGGCGAGCATTCTCGATTGGAATTTCGTGTGCAGTAAAAAGGTGAAAATAAAAAATGCAGTCAGATGTCCCAACTTTTGTAGCAGGAAATGCCCGCTTAAAGCAGCAGGCAGCGGGAACAAAAGCTCAGCAAAATGGGGACGGCTATCCCATTCAAACCCAATCACCCCGAATTCAATCAGACTATGAAAACTCGCCGTACAAGTAAAGATAAAAATAACAACACCCCAAACCAAAATCAACAAACCCCTCATAACACCACCACCTTAACCCCATTCTAAACGTAAAAAACATGCATTATACCTTAATGGTGCCTGACACCCTTTATAATCTGGGCAGTAGGGAAATATTAGTAAGCATTCACTGTGCGCGATTTTTGGTGTGTAATGTTATAATGGAATGCGTGAATAAAATTCTTTCGAAGGGGAAATGAGTATGATTCTCGTCGTTGGCGGAGCTGGCTATATTGGCAGCCATCTTGTTAAGGAATTAGTTGAAAAAGAAGAGGTCGTTGTGCTCGATAATTTGTCAACGGGGCACCGCGAGGCCGTAGATAGCCGGGCCATCTTTGTCAAAGGAGATCTCGGCAATGAGGACGATCTCCATATGGTCTTCAGAAGTTATCCGATCAAAGCCGTGATGCACTTTGCTGCCTATAGCTTAGTCGGGGAGTCTGTTATTGATCCTTTAAAGTATTATCAAAATAACGTTGCCTCCACTTTAACACTGTTAAAAGTCATGTTGAAATTTAAGGTGAAAAAATTTATTTTCTCCTCTACTGCAGCTACATATGGAATTCCTGATGTTGAACTTATTGATGAAACAAGTGCCACTGCACCGATTAATCCGTATGGTCAATCCAAGTTAATGGTAGAGCAGATTCTCGCAGATTTTTCAAAATCCTACGGGTTGAATTATGTGGTGCTGCGCTACTTTAATGCAGCCGGTGCCCATGAATCAGCAAGGATTGGTGAAAGTCATGACCCTGAAACACATTTAATTCCTATTGTCCTACAACAGCTGTTAGGCCAGCGTGAAAAAGTCGCTGTCTTTGGCTCGGATTATGATACACCGGACGGTACGTGTATCCGGGATTATATTCATGTGACTGATTTAGCAAACGCCCATATCTATGCGCTTGAGGCCTTGCTGTCAGGGAAGAAGTCGGCTGAGACGTATAATCTTGGCAACGGACTTGGCTATTCTGTTAAGGAAGTTATTGAAACATGTGAAAAGGTAACAGGAGTGAAGGCAAACGTAGAAATGGCCGACCGCCGTGCGGGTGATCCGGCCCGCCTTGTTGCATCTTCCCATAAGATTTACTCCGAATTAGGCTGGCAAGCCGAACGGAATTTAGAAAAAATTATTGCTGATGCCTGGAAATGGCACCAGAAACAAACCTATTAAATCAAACCAAAAGCAATGCACTGTCAAACAAAGACGGCGCATTGCTTTTATTTATTTGTAGGACTATTTTGTGAAAACAATTGAAATGATCGGCCAATCGTATTATGGTAATACAAATGTTATCAGTTGGAACAAATGAAAAAATGATATTACTCCCTCAGTACAATGTTGAACACAAAAAGGAGGTATGGTAGGTAAAAAGTTGGGATGAAAACGGTTACAAATTTCATAACATTTCAAATACAATTGAACTATAAGGAGGTTGTAGTGAATGTTCCTTGATGATCGAAGTGTCAATTTATTACATGAATTGATCAAAACTCCACAAATAAAAAATAAGGAACTCGAAGATAAATTTCATTTGAGCAGAAGACAAGTGTCATATTCCCTTGAAAAGATCAATCAGTGGCTGCAAACGAAAAACTTAGTTCCAATCACAAAAAGCAGAAACGGGAATTTTATTATTGATAAAAAAATATTTGCCCATTTTTCTGAAGGGAATTCTGATTCCAACCATTTGGAGGAATATATCCCAACTGAAAAAGAAAGAGCACTTTTAATTATTTTATATTTATTAGGTAAAAGAGAAGATGTTTCCCTCTTTCATATTATCGATCTCTTAAATGTAAGTAAAAATACGGGAATTAGTGATATTAAGGAAGCATCAGAACTAATTAAAAAATACTCTTTATCTATTGTTTATACCCGATCCGAGGGCTATGACATTGTCGGTGACGAATTCCAAATCCGGAAACTGCTAATCGTTGTCGTAAAATCTGTTTTAAACTTTTTTAACGGTCATAAATATTTCGAGAAGTTATTACAACTCAATATTTCCACAACGCAGGAAAAAGTGAAGTCGATTGAGGAATCGTTAAACATTCATTTAACAGATGAAAGCTATGAAAAATTGCCATACATGATTGAACTGATTTTTATCAGAATAGAACAAGGCCATCTGCTCAACGCTGATTTTTATATTGGCTTGGATGAACTGGCAGATACGGAAGAATATGCCGCCTCCAAACTGCTTTTAAAAGAAAACATGGAAGTGCCGATTTCCGAAAGAATCTGGCTCACCCTGCAGCTGCTTACTTCCAATGTTCGCTCAGCAGATATTCTAACCAATGAACGGATTAACGAATTAAAAACAGCCGTTGGTCAAATGATTGAGCTTTTTGAGAAAAAATCCTGTATCTTCATTGTCGACAAAGAGGAAATCTTGGACAAATTGCTGCTCCATATGCGCCCTGCTTATTATCGAATCAAATATCATTTAACACTAAAAAATCAATTTTCAGCCAAAATGATTGAGGAATATATGGATTTGCATGAAATAGTCACATCCTCCATCAAGCCACTAGAGGACTTAATTGGCGAAACGTTCCCTCCCGGTGAAATAGCCTTTATCACCATGTTTCTTGCCGGGCAGCTAATCAAACAGGGTGAAGAGTTGAATAAAAAGAAACGAGCCTTAGTTGTCTGTACAAATGGTTTAACCATTTCAAAAATCATGCAGCAAACCCTAAAGGAAATCTTTCCGGAATTTTACTTTGCTGAAAGTCTCTCGTTACGTCAATTTCAAAACTATCAGCTCGAATACGAGATTGTCTTTAGCACGATTCCAGTACAGTCGGAAAAGCCGATGTATTTAATTAATCCACTAATGACATTAAGTGAAAAAGAATCATTGCGAAGGCAGGTTATAAACACTGTCGACAAGGAAAGCTATGCCACCATCAACATTAGTAGATTAATAACGACAATAAAAGAGAATGCCATTGTTACAGATGAAATGGCCTTATTAACCTCTTTGTCAAAGCTTTTTCAAGAGAATCAAAGGAAAGAGGCGAAAGAGCTTAAAAATGTCACCTTCGGCTTAAAGCAATTTTTACCAAGTGAGTTTATTCAATTTAGAGATCAGGTTACCACGTGGCAGGAAGCGATCACCATTGCCTGCGAACCGCTTGTAAAAAGCAATATCGTTAAGTCGGCCTATGTGACAACATTAATAGAAGAAAATGACCGTCAGCAGATTTATAGTTTTTTAGGTAAAAGGATGGCGATTCCACATGCTGCTCCAGAAAAAGGCGTTACGGCCGACGCATTTGCGATGCTTATATTAAAAAATCCGGTCAAGTTTGCAAACGGACATCAGGTATCGATTATCACACCGCTTGCCATTTATAATCAAAACCGCCATTTAAAGGCATTATCACAATTAGTCGAGCTCGCTGAGGATGAAGAAAAAATTTCCGAACTGATTGGCACAAATGATGCTTCCGATGCCTGGTTTATCATAAATGGCATTTGAATTGTAAGGAGGAACTACCATGTTTTTTGATAGAAAAATAACCTTTTTTGAATTAGAAGCAAAGAATCGCCAGGATGCACTAAGGCAAATGGCCTTGTCATTACAGGAAGCAGACCTGGTTTCCGCTTCGTTTGAGGAAGGAATTTTGGAGCGTGAAGAAACATTTCCAACAGGATTAGCTGTAGAACCGTATGGGGTCGCTATTCCTCATACAGATGCAGACAAAGTCTTTACACCCCAAATTGCTTTTGCCTCCTTAAAAAAACCTGTCAAGTTCCAAATGATGGGGAATGGCAATGAAGAGGTTGATGTATCCTTAATCTTCATGCTCGCCTTAAAAAAAGCAGAAGACCAGCTAACTATGCTGCAACGATTGATGGGGATTTTTCAAGACCGTTCATTATTAACAGAATTCGCAGCTTGTAAAAATCAAAGTGAATTAGAGGGACTTTTAAGCAAGGTTGGACTTGAATAACTTTAAGAGGGGGACTATACATGTCAGTTTTACAATGGTTTGTTGATCTTGGTGCAAGCGTTATGCTGCCAATTCTATTGTTTATTTTCGGAATTATTCTGGGAACAAAACCGGGGAAAGCCTTTAAGGCAGGCTTAACCGTTGGGATTGGATTTGTCGGTTTGAATCTCGTTATTGGTTTATTAACAAATAGCTTAGGACCTGCGGCAAAGGCTATGGTCGATAATTTTGGCTTCCAGCTGGGTACGATAGATGTCGGCTGGCCGGCGGCAGCGGCCATCTCCTATGGTACAGCGTTAGGAAGTTTAGCCATTCCACTAGGTATTGGTATTAACGTTGTCTTGTTAATTACCGGTCTTACGAAAACACTTGATGTTGATATTTGGGATTACTGGCACTGTGCCTTTACGGGATCACTTGTATATGCCTTAACCGGAAACTTTGCCCTTGGATTATATACGATTGCGATTCATTTAGTAGTAATTTTCTTCTTAGGAGATTTAATTGCCAAAGATATCAGCAAATTTTATGGCTTCCAAAATATCACCTTCCCGCATGGTGCATCTGCGCCATCCTATTTAGTAGCAAAACCATTAAACTGGGTGTTTGATAGAATACCAGGCTTTAACAAGTTAGAGGCTGACCCAGAATCAATCCAAAAGAGAATCGGAATTTTCGGTGATTCCACTGTTATGGGTGTCTTAATCGGAATCGTCATTGGGATTCTTGCCGGTTATAATGTCACAGAAATCATGCAGCTTGCCGTTCAAACTGGAGCGGTTATGATGCTGATGCCGCGGATGGTGTCGCTATTAATGGAAGGGCTTTCGCCAATTTCGGAAGCAGCAAGTGATTTTGTCAGAAAGCGTATGCCAGGACGTGATTTATATATCGGGATGGACAGTGCCTTGTCCGTGGGGCATCCGGCAGTTCTATCCGCATCACTCATCATTGTGCCAATTACATTATTCTTAGCAGTTATTTTACCAGGGAATAAAGTTTTACCATTTGGGGATTTAGCAACGATTCCATTTTTAGTCTGCTTAATGACACCTGTTTTCAGAGGGAATATTATCCGTACTGTTGTCGCCGGAACGATTTATATGGCGGTCGGTTTGTTAATTGCTTCATGGGCGGCACCGTTAATAACTGATTCTGCTTTAGCAGCAAAGTTTGATATGGCTGGAAATTCAAGTATTTCTGCACTAGTAGATGGAGCAGTTTGGACGACGTTTATCTTTGTCGGCCTGGCAAAGGTCCTCAATTGGGCGGGAATTACCATTATTGGCGTTGTTGCCTTTGCGGGATTAATTTACTTAAATAAAATCAAACCGAAACGTGATGCGAAATTAGGTAAAGACCAAAGCGCCAGCTTATAAAAACAGCCACGGACGGGCGGGAAAAATTCTGCCTGTCGAAAAAATAAATGAAAGTGAAGGAAGGTGGTGAATCTGATGTTAGAGGATTTAAAACAATTAGTCTGTAAAGCAAATAAAGCGTTAAAAGAGTACAATTTGGTGAAATGGACGAGCGGAAATGTTAGTTATCGGGATCGTGAGAGTAACAGAGTGATAATAAAACCAAGCGGCGTCCACTTTGATGCCTTAAATCCTGAGGATATGGTTGTCGTTGATTTGGATGGTAATGTAATCGAGGGTAAGTTGAAGCCGTCCGTGGATACGGCAAGCCATTTATATGTCTATAGACAGCGCGATGATATTCATTGTATTGTTCATACCCATTCCCCGTTCGCAACTAGTTTTGCGATCCGAGGGCTGGATATCCCGTCCTATACGACAACCGCCGCCAATATTTTTAAGGATAATGTTCCATGTTCTGATTTTGCTGCTATTGGTGAGGAAGAAGTAGGAAAACAAATTGTTGATCATATTGGCGAATCACCTGCTGTTTTGCTTCGAAGTCATGGGGTATTTACGGTTGGAAAAGATATTGAGTATGCATTGAAGGCCGCGGTTATTTTAGAAGAAACAGCAGAATATGCCCATTATGCAACATTGCATAAGCCTGACCTCATGCCGCTAAGCAAAGAGGTCATTGCCTCATGCAACCATTTTTACAGAACGTCCTATGGACAAGAAAAACAAATAATAAAAAAAGGGTGATGAATTATGAAAAAATTATTAATTATGTGTGGAACAGGTATTGCAACATCAACAATCGTGACAGGGAAAGTTAAAACGTGGTTAGCAGAAAATGGTTTGGAAAATAAGGTGAAATTATACCAATCCAAAATCAGTGAGGAACTTAGCAGAATCGATGATTATGATATTATCGTTTCAACGACACTAGTACCTGATAATATTAAGAGTAAGATCATTGACGGCGTGCCATTGTTAACTGGAATTGGAAAAGATGCGATGTTTGAAAAAATCAAAACACAAATTTTGGCGTAGTATAAGAAACAGTCTGCAGATGATGCAGGCTGTTTTCTTCTGTGGTATATTCAGCTTTTAATTATATAAACGGCAGCCTTTAGTAAAAATATATTTTTAAAGATCATTGACAGGCACAACCATTTTTATTATTCTAAATATATAACAAATGCAACACGTTGTAACAAATGTGAAAAATATAATTCAAAGTTATACAACGTAACATTTGTTCAACTCAGTCTGTTTTTTATGTAAAAATTTTTTCGTATGATTGAAAGCGTTTTACCTAAAAATGAAAACGCTATATCACGGATGGAAGGGGTGAGAAACGGTAGTTAATCTAAGCAGGATAGTTAAAGTAGGAGGGATTTCGTGCAGTTAGCTATTATTCTATGTGCCGTTCTCATTGTTCAATATGTACTGTCACTCATTCAAATCAGGTCTTATAAGAAAAATATTGATAAAATTGTTCGTGATTATAAAGGAGAAGATGGGTATTTCATGTTCTCCGGCATGCAAAGAGGGAAATTCCGCCCAGGGGCCATTGCCGTTCTTGTCGTCGATCAGGACTACATTGTTCATGAATGCCACATGTTAAAGGGAATGTCGGTTCTAACGAAATTCAAACCGATAGATTCATATAAAGGGCAGCATGTTGGGGAGATCGTCAATGATGTCAATGACAGTGCTGCAAAATATACAAAGAAGAAGCTGCCTGCGTTTAAACAGGCACTTTTACAAGCAGGAGAAAATGCACTGCTAACAATTTCAAAAAGTAAAATTTCTATGGAAGCATAAAGGAGGGCAACTAAATTATGGAATGGATTAAATGGTTAGGGGAACATTTCATCGGGATGTTTAATGCGGGTGGAGAAACATTTATGGGGTTATTCACCGGAATTGTCCCAACGTTGGTCGTACTACTAACATTTACGTATGCGGTGATTAAGTTCGTCGGGGAAGATAGAGTAAGCAGAGCAATCCAGTTCGCTGCGAAATATACATTGCTGCGCTATACGTTAATGCCGGTGCTATCGGTCTTATTGTTAACAAATCCAATGGCATATACATTTGGCCGCTTTTTACCAGAGAAACAAAAGCCGGCATTCTATGATTCTGCAGTTTCATTTGTTCATCCGGTTACGGGTTTATTCCCATACGCAAACGCGGGTGAGCTCTTTGTCTATTTAGGTATTGCCAATGGAATCAAGGAATTGGGCCTGCCGGTCGCAGACCTTGCTGTTCGTTACTTTTTAGTGGGTATTGTTATTATTTTTATCCGCGGGGTAGTGACCGAGTTAATTACAAACTATCTAGCTAAAAAAGTAGAAGCGGAATCAAGATAGAAGGGAGAGGTTCTAGATGACTAAACGTGGAGTATTTGTATCAAAAGGTTCAGGCGGTTGGGGCGTCGGCCTTTATATAGAGCCAAATGGTAAAAAGAACAAGGTTGTTTCTATCACAGGTGGCGGTATTCACCCGGTAGCAAGAAGAATTGCAGAATTAACTGGTGCAGAGGCAGTGGATGGTTTTAAAGGCTCTTATCCTGAAGAGGAAATGATGTGTGTGGTCATTGACTGTGGAGGTACTGCCCGAATTGGCGTCTATCCAATGAAGCGGATTCCGACAGTAGATATTCTTCCATCCTCACCTTCAGGTCCGCTCGCCAAGCATATCACCGAGGACATTTTTGTTTCCGGTGTAACCGTAAAAGATATTGCACTGGCAGAGGGACATACACAAGCAGCCGGAGCGCAGGAGGCTGTAGAAGATGAACCTAAGTTTGATACGAGCGATAAGGAGAAATTCAAGGAAAGCTATCAACAACTGAAAAAAGAACATGCAGAACATCAAAAAGAAAATCTGCTGCTCCGGTTTTCAAAAGGAATTGGAAATGTAACCGGAACGTTCTATCAAGCCGGCCGTGATACCGTTGAAATGTTATTAAAAAATATCATTCCATTTATGGCATTTGTCAGTATGTTAATGGGGATTATTAATTATACTGGAATTGGTGACGTCATTGCGAACTCTTTATCTCCGCTTGCCGGGTCATTATGGGGACTTCTGGTGATTGTTATTATTTGTACGCTGCCATTCTTATCACCGGTTTTAGGACCTGGTGCGGTTATTGCACAGGTTATTGGGGTATTAATTGGAAGTCAGATTGCACTAGGAAATATTCCGCCGCAATATGCATTACCGGCATTATTTGCGATTAACGGTCAAGTAGGTTGTGACTTTATTCCAGTTGGTCTATCTTTAGGTGAAGCAAAACCGGAAACAGTCCGTTACGGAGTGCCGGCTGTTTTATATAGCCGTTTAATCACTGGTGTAGCAGCTGTTGTGATTGCCTATTTTGCAAGCATCGGTATGTACTAAATTGGCAGGGAAGAGGTTTGTTCGGTGGTTATTATTGACAATAGAAGAATATTAGTAAAAGTGGCCCAAATGTATTATAACGAAGGAGCTACCCAGTCGGAGATTGCGGAAGTCATCGGTGTCAGCCGTTCGCTTGTGTCGAAATATTTGACGAAGGCAAGGGAACTGGGAATCGTGGAAATCACGATCCATGATGAGGGCTTGCATCAATTTAGTCAGTTAGAGCGGAAGGTGGAGCGGCTTTATAACCTTCGCGAGGTTGTCTGTATTGAAAGTGTGGGACAGGAATCTTCCAAGAAACAGCTGGCAGAAGCAGTGAGCGAATTTTTACAAAGGATGATTAAGGACGGACAAATCATTGGGTTCTCCTCCGGGACCACCTTGAATGAAGTGGCCAAAGCGTTGAATTCGCCGCAAATGTTTCCTAAACTTACGGTTGTTCCATTAGTAGGCGGAATGGGGAACGAACAGGTAGATATCCACTCCAATTCGATTGTTGCGAGAGTTGGAGCAGCATTTCAAGCGCAATGTGAATTTCTTCATCTCCCTGTAATGGTGGACACAAAGGAAGCGAAGGAAGTGCTTATGCGGCAGCCTTCCATCCACAGCACGTTTACCCTTGCCGAGCAGTCAAATATTGCCGTGGTGGGGATTGGGGGAAGCCCTGAGCATTCTACAATGGTGAAATCGTACTTAGGCTCAGACTTTCAGTCAATTATAGATGACAAAGAAATTGTCGGTGACATTTGCTATAACTTTATTAACAAATTCGGCAAGCCTGTCGAAAATCAGTGGAACGACCGGGTCATTGCTCTCGAACTTGAAAAGTTAAAGCAGATCCCGCTTGTGATTGGTGTTGCTTCCGGTTTAGAAAAAGTAGAGGCGATTAAAGCGGCCCTCGAAGGGAACTTAATCCATGTCCTGATTACAGATGAAGTGACCGCAAATGCCTTGGTTGAATAGTTAGAGAAGAAAGCTGCACTGGGCGTCATTCAAGTGCAGCTTTTTATTTATTGATGACCAAAAATTTATATAAGTTTTTTGAAAGTTCACTCTTGACAGCCCTTACATGGAGGTATAGACTAAAGTTGTAGGAACAAATGGTATGTAAAGTAACATATGTGAATTAAACAAGGATAGTGTTACAGTGGATAACATTTGTAACTAAAATAATAGTTAACCGTGTTTGTTAGTTAGATAGAATGTAAGCGTTATAAATTAAGAACCTATTTAGGAGGAATCGTACATGTCAGTTTATCAACAGCTTTTACAACGTGAACGTGAAAACGCGCCAATAAGAGTAGGAGTAATCGGCGCTGGTCAAATGGGATTCGGAATGATCGCGCAAATTTCCAATATTCCTGGAATGATTGTTGCAGGTGTATGTGATGTCAACGTGGAAGCTGCCCAGAGAGCAGCGGACTTTTATAACTCAAAAGCTAGTAAAAGGAACCCGGTTATTGTCACAAGCGATTTTCGTGAAGTGATTCAATCTCCAACGGTGGAAGTCATTGTCGATGCGACAGGGGTGCCAGAGGTCGGAGCAAATATCTCGCTAGAAACCTTACGCTCGAAAAAACACCTTGTTCTTTTAAATGTTGAAGTAGATATTACCATCGGTTCTGTGATGTATCAAATGTTTAATAATGCAGGCTTAGTATATACAGGTTCTGCAGGCGATGAGCCGGCTGCAACTCTAGAATTATATGAATTTGCGAAAACAATGGGATTTGAAGTATTAGTTGCAGGTAAAGGAAAAAATAATAAGTTAAACCCACTATCAAATCCTGATGTTTGTGCCGCGGAAGCGAAACAAAAACAAATGAGTGCCCATATGCTGGCAGCCTTCCAAGATGGAACGAAAACAATGGCGGAGATGAACCTGTTAAGTAATGCAACCGGTTTTCTGCCTGATAAAGTCGGCATGCATGGTGTATCAGCAACCGTTCAAGATGTGGCGGACAAATTGGATCTAAAAGAAAATGGCGGCGTACTGGACAGCTTCGGTGTTGTAGAATATGTAGACGGCCTTGCTCCTGGTGTATTTGTCATCGTAAAAAGCGACCTAGAACCTGTTGACCACGAACTTCGTTATTTAAAAGTGGGGAAAGGGCCACACTATACACTATATCGCCCATACCACCTTGCGAGCTTGGAAACACCGATTACAATTGCAAAAGCAGTCCTACAACATGATTCATCCATCCACCCAATTGGTGCACCAATTTCTGAAACAGTAGCTGTGGCTAAACGGGATATTAAAGCAGGCGAAACATTAGACGGCATCGGCGGCTATTCTGTTCGCGGTGTTCTTGAGACACATGTGGATATGACAGTAAACGGCCATATTCCAATCGGCCTGATCAGCGGTAAAGTGGTTGTGAAAAAGGATATTAAACTTGGCCAATTCTTAACGTTGGATGATGTGGAATTAGATTCATCGACAACCGTTTGGAAGTTACGCTCACTTCAAGATCAGCTATTCCCAGTAAGTGTTGAGAATCGCCCATTAGTAAGACTGTAAAAACAAACTTCGGAGGTATAGAACGTGACAAAATCAGTTGTACAGGAAATCGGGGTATTAGTGCCGACGTTTAAAGAGGATAAAATTGTAATCTTATTTGGCCCGCAGGCACCAAAGGAATTGCGCGAAATGGCGGTCATTCATGAATTTGAAAGCGTAACGGAGGAGCCATTAAAAGAGGGCGGTACGATTCAATTTGGCGGGGAGTCGTTTACGATAACAGCCCTTGGAACACTAGCGAACAAAAACTTTAAGGAATTAGGGCATATCTCAATTTATTTCCAAGAGCCAATGGAGGAAGTGTTACCTGGAGCGGTATTTGCACACCCGCATCAATTCCCAACCATTGAAGAAGGAACAGTTATTACTATAAAGTAGGCCGTAAATAAAATAGATCATGAGCAGTGAAGGCGAAAAGGGAAAGAGGAAATGGTTCGAAAAAAACCTGCCCGCTTTTCCCTTTTTTTATTAAAATTTTCCGGAAAATCAGCCTGCTTTTACTTGACGGAAAGGGTAATAGGGGGTATGATGTTTACAAATGTAACACATCAGAACAAATGTAAAAGGAGGAAATAGAAATGATGAAAACGATGAATCTGCCAGAGATGATTACGGAAGAGAAGTTGAAAGATTTATATAAACAAATGTGGCTCATCCGCTATTTTGATGAAAAGGTGGATCAGTTCTTTGCGAAAGGGTTGATTCACGGAACTACCCATCTATGTGTCGGCCAGGAGGCATCCGCTGCCGGTTCGATTGCTGTGATTGGCAGAAAGGATAAAATTGTCAGCACACACCGCGGCCATGGCCATTGCATTGCCAAAGAAGGAGACGTTAACAAAATGATGGCTGAGCTGTTTGGCCGGGAAACAGGTTATTGTAAAGGAAAAGGCGGCTCAATGCATATTGCCGATGTTGAAAAAGGGAACCTTGGTGCCAATGGTATTGTTGGCGGCGGCTTACCGCTTGCAGTCGGTGCAGCGCTCACGTCTAAAATGAAAAAGAAAACTACGTTGTCCTTTGCTTCTTTGGCGATGGTGCTTCAAATGAAGGAAGCTTCCATGAATCCGTTAACCTTGCTGCGATTTGGGATCTGCCGGTTGTCTTTATTTGTGAAAATAACCAATACGGCATGTCTGGCCCGGTAAAAGAAATGACACGAGTTGAAAATATTGCTGACCGTGCCGGTGCATATGGAATTCCTGGCAAGGTCGTAGATGGACTTGATATGGTTGAGATCATGAATTCGGTAAACGAGGCAGTAGAGCGTGCCCGCGGTGGATTTGGTCCAACGTTAATTGAAATGAAAACATACCGCTGGAAAGGCCACTCTAAAAGTGACGCGAAAAAATACCGCACACGTGAAGAAGAGAAAGAGTGGAGAGCAAAAGATGGTATTAAGCGGTTTAAAGAGTTCCTGATTGGAGAAGGAGTCTTAACGGAAGAAAGTGCGAAACAGCTGCATGATGAGGCACTTCAAGAAATAGAGGATGCGGTAAAGTTCGCAGAGAGCAGCCCTGAACCATCAATTGATAGTTTACTAGAGGATGTCTACGCATAATACAGGAGAGGATGAAAATGATGGCTACAAGAGAAATTACTTATTTAGAAGCAGTACGTGAAGCGATGAGCCAGGAAATGCGGCAAAATGACGATGTCTTTATCCTTGGTGAAGATATCGGTGTTTACGGCGGGGCGTTCGGTGTTACTCGCGGCATGATTGAAGAATTCGGACCAGAACGTGTGCGGAATACCCCGATATCAGAGGCTGGGATTGCCGGTGCAGCGGTCGGTGCTGCGTTAACGGGTATGCGTCCGATCTTGGAACTGCAATTTTCAGACTTCATCACAATCGCGATGGACCAAATTGTTAACCAAGCAGCGAAAACACGTTATATGTTTGGCGGGAAAGGAAAAGTGCCGATGGTGTTACGGACACCTGCAGGTTCCGGAACAGGGGCTGCCGCTCAGCACTCGCAAAGCTTAGAAGCATGGATGGCCCATATTCCCGGCTTGAAAGTGGTGCAGCCTTCAACTGCCTATGATGTTAAAGGTCTTTTGAAAGCAGCGATAGACGATAACAATCCAGTTATATTTTACGAACATAAATTACTGTATAAAACTTCTTCACACGTCCCAGAAGAACAATATTCAATTGAAATAGGCAAAGCAGATATCAAACGTGAGGGTACAGATGTAACGATTGTCGCTACAGCGATTATGGTTCATAAAGCGCTTGAAGCAGCCTTAGAACTTGAAAAAGAAGGAATCAGCGTCGAAGTTGTTGACCCGCGGACGATCGTACCGCTTGATAAAGAAACCATTATTAACTCGGTGAAAAAGACAGGCCGCTTAATTGTGGTGCATGAAGCCGTCCGCCGCGGCGGTATTGGCGGTGAAATTGCCAGCATGGTGGCTGAAAGTGAAGCGTTTGATTACCTGGATGCACCGATTAAGCGCTTAGGCGGTAAAGAAGTGCCCATTCCATATAATCCAAATTTAGAAAAAGCAGCGATTCCACAGGTGCCTGACATTTTGGCAGCTGTTAGGGAAACCGTTAAATATAAATAGAAGGAGGGGTTCACAGTGGCAAAAGAAATTTTCATGCCAAAGCTTAGTTCGACAATGGCGGAAGGGACCCTCCTTCAGTGGTTTAAAGAAGAAGGGGAAAGCGTCGAGATTGGCGAGCCATTGTTTGAAATCATGACGGATAAAATTAACATCGAAGTGGAAGCTTACGATGCCGGAATCCTTTTGAAAAAATATTTTCAAGTAGATGAGCAGGTGCCGGTCAATCAAATCATCGGTTATATCGGTGAGGCGGAGGAAACGGTGCCTGACACCTCACCGGGAATTTCCGGTTCTGAAGAAGCGGCAAAGGAAGAGGCTGAAGTTCAGGCGCCTGCAGAAGTGGTTTCTGTGGAAGCAGCCTCCGCGGGAAGTCAAAGTGGCGAGAAGCCGCGCGCCACACCGGCTGCACGGAAGCTTGCAAGGGTAAATGAGCTGGTATTAGGGAATATCCAGGGAAGCGGTCCAAATGGCCGTGTCCAGAAAAGAGATGTCGTCGCGGTTGTCGAAAGTGTATCGGCAGTGCCGAAAGCAACTCCGCTTGCCCGGAAGATTGCTGCTGCCGAGCAGGTTGATTTGTCAGCGGTTACCGGCAGTGGGTTAAACGGAAAAATTGTCAAGACGGATGTCATCTCTCGTGCAGCTAGAGCAGAAGCCGCTCCGGCACCTGCCCAATCACAGCGCAAGAAGATGTCCGGTATGAGGAAGGTGATTGCTGAGCGGATGGCACAAAGTGCTTACACAGCGCCGCATGTTACCTTAACAACAGATGTGGACATGACGAAGGTGAAGGAGCTTCGTGCTTCCCTTCTGCCAGTGGTCGAAAAACAAACTGGTTTGCGATTATCTTATACAGAAGTATTAATCAAGGCCTCTGCTGCCGCTCTTTCTCGTCATCCGGAAGTGAATGTATCAATTGAAGGCGATGAAATCGTACAGCATGGACATGTCCATATTGGACTGGCTGTGGCTGTTCCTGGCGGACTAATGGTCCCTGTTGTCAAAGATGTACTCTTTAAGGGGCTTTCTGAACTTACTCAAGACGCGAAGGACATTGGCAAGCGTGCCCGGGAGAATAAATTACTTCCAGACCAGCTAAAAGGTTCTACGTTTACGATCAGTAATCTTGGCATGTATGCGGTTGATGCGTTCACACCAATCATCAATCAGCCGGATAGTGCGATTCTTGGGGTCGGCCGGATCGTTGATAAACCTGTTGCTGTTAATGGTGCACTAGAAATTCGCCCAATGATGACGCTCAGTTTATCGTTTGACCACCGGGCCATCGACGGTGCACCGGCGGCTGCCTTCTTGACAGAATTGAAACAAATTCTTGAAAATCCGTTTGAGTTACTAGTGTAATGAGGTGAAAGAGTTGAAATCATCCTATGAAATCGTCGTAATTGGCGGTGGACCCGGCGGTTATGTAGCCGCATTAAATGCAGCAGAGCTTGGTAAAAAAACAGCGCTGATTGAGGCGGATTTTCTCGGCGGCACGTGTTTAAACAGAGGCTGTATTCCGTCCAAAACCTATTTAAAGCATTCTGAAATAATTGAACAAATTGAAAAAGCGAAGGATTGGGGGATCGAAACCGGCTCCCTGACCCTTTCCTTTGATAAAATGAAGAAACGAAAAAATGACGTCATCGAGCGTTTGCGCGGCGGCATAGCCTTTTTGCTGAAACAAGGGAAAATTGATGTCTATAACGGCTTTGGAACGCTTTTGGCAGACGGAAATGTCATGGTTAAAACAGAATTAGGGGAAGAGACGATTGGAGCGGAAAAGGTCATTGTGGCAACTGGTTCAACGCCGGCTGTGCCACCAATTCCAGGGCTGGATTCTGTCCACTATCACACAAGTGATACGATCTTTGATCTTCCGGATATTCCAAAATCGGTAATCATTATTGGCGGCGGAGTCATTGGCGTCGAATTTGCCACGATTTTTGCTGCCTTGAAAACAGAGGTTACAATCGTGGAGGCAGCTGACCGGATTGTGCCGACGGAGGATGCCGAGGCCTCAAAGTTTTTGGCAAAGAATTTGAAGAAAAAGGGTATTAAGCTTCATGTTGGGGCTAAAGTCCAGCAAGTGGAACAAACCGGCAGTGTAAAAACAGTTGTTTGCGTCGATGCAAAGGGCAAAGAGCTGGCCCTATCAGCCGATACTTTGCTTGTCAGCACAGGCCGCCGGCCAAACCTGTCTGCGGTAAAAGAGGTAAATCTTGAACAAAACGGTCCGTTCCTAAAGGTAAATGATCAAATGGAGACAAGCATTAGCCATGTGTATGCCGTGGGCGACGTAATTGGCGGCTGGCAGCTTGCCCATGCCGCAAGTGCGGAAGGGGTGGTGGCAGCGAATAATGCGGCCGGAATCCAAGATAGTATAGATTACAAAGTAATGCCGCGCTGCATTTACACGCTTCCGGAGATTGCTTCTGTCGGCTTGTCAGAGGAAGAGGCCAAGAAGCAGGGCATCGAAGTCCGGACCGAGAAGTTTGACTTTGCCGGAAGCGGGAAGGCATTAAGTGCAGGAGAGCCGGAGGGCTTCACGAAGGTGATTTTTGAAGCGAAATACGGAGAAATTATTGGCGTAGTGATGGCAGGAGCCCATGTTACGGAAATGATTTCCGAAGCATCAGCGTTTATGTATCTCGAAGGAACCGTAGAGGAAGCGGCAAAAATGATCCACCCGCATCCAACGATTTCAGAAACATTTTTTGAAGCGGCTGTGAAGGCTGTTCAGAAACTGGAGTCTCGTAAAAAGATGGTCCTTGTTGGTTAATTTCATAGGTTTATAAAAAACACATTTGAAATCCCTCATTCCTTGATGATTGGGGGATTTCCATGTGTTTTTTAGCTAAAAAGTGGAGGCGTGCTGCGTTGGTATGGAACGATTTATTGGTTTTAAAAGGAATATCATGTAAAATGTTCTTATAGAATACATTTGTAAAAATCATGGGCTTTTATAAAAGGGGCTGTCTACGTGGAGTGGCAAGAAAGAAGGCAATTGGTTAAGGTCTCCAGCATGTATTATAACGATGGCTGGACACAGGCTGAAATCGCTGCAAAATTGGGCGTATCAAGACCCGTCATATCCAAATTGCTTCAAAAGGCAAAGGATGAGGGAATTGTAAATATATATATTAAAGATGAAACGGTTCGAACCGTTGAATTGGAGCAGCAGCTTGAGAAATATTTTGGTCTCAAGGATGCTGTTGTGGTACCTGCCAACGGCGTGTCAAGTGAATTGGCAAAACGGGCAGTTGGTCTAGCAGGTGCAAACTACTTATCGCAAAATATGAAGGGTGTCAAAAGTATTGGTATTTCATGGGGCACGACGCTTGCCCACCTTGTTCATGAATATCCTTATGAGCGCAGGGAAGACATAAAGGTTGTCCCATTAGAGGGCGGTATGGGTGTAAAATCAGTGGAAATCCATTCCAACCAGTTGGCCAACGATTTAGCGAAAAAAATGAACGGCACATGTACGTATCTGTATGCCCCAGCGATTGTTGAAACAGAAGAAGTGAAAAATCGGCTGATGGCGATGCAGGATATTAAAACGGTATTAGAAAGTGGACGGAATGTAGATGTTGCGGTAATCAGTATCGGCAATCCTTTCAAGAATTCCACATTAATGAATGTTGGCTACTTGAAGGAAACGGATTTAAGCCATCTCCGTGAATTGGGAGTGGTGGGTGACATTGGGTACCGCTTTTTCGATCAAAACGGAAATTCTGTTAAGGATTCTTTATACAGAAAGGTAATTGGCATTACCATGGAAGAAATTAAAAACATTGATATGGTGATTGCTGTTGTTGAAGGAGAGCCGAAAGCAGAAAGTGTGCTTGGCGCATTAAGAGGCCAATTGATTGATGTCCTGATTATTGACGAACAAATGGCAGGTGCAATTTTAAAAAAATATCAACATGAGGTATAATATAAAATAGTAAGTATCTACTAAATTTTTCATTATTTTAGGTAGAGGAAAATGAGTAAAATCAGGTACATGTTCACAATCGTTTGATTACTATATAATATGAAAAATTAACTTGATTGAAAAGATAGCAGCCCGCATAACGGGTTCTTTTTTGAAAGAAAGTCTGTGGAATATTTGTAAAGGAGAAGACCTATATGAAGATTTCAGAAATAGATGTCACCCTTTATTGTTCACATTGTCATGACGAAACCCTGCATCGTGTTCAATATTTAAACGATAAGATTCAAAGTATTGATTGTACGAACTGCCGCCGTACAATCGAGACAGATATGAGTCCGATGAGGGAATTGTACAAAGAGGTATATAAGCGCGTTACATCGAAACCAACAAGATTAACTGATGAATATAAAACGGATCAAGGGAAGTTCATTGAGGGGTTTCCGAAGAGAGTGTTAAGTAAGCCTTTACGTCTGGTAAAATATCTCAATGAAACGAAAGAAGCTTTGAAAAAAATCAATAAAAAGGTGCAATGATCTTTTTCAGGCGATTTTCACTCCATTAAATGTAGGTCTTTATTTCATAATTTGCGTTTAAACTTTGCTCTCTGACATCTTTCGTCGGAGAGCTTTTTATGTTGCAATTTGTCTATTTTTGACTAAATTTGATATTTTTTTCAATGATTATGTCAAATGATGCTGTCTGCTAGTATAATTAATGTAGTGTGAATTCTATAATGGGGCTCACTATTAATGAGAGAATAACAGTTTAAGAGGGGGATTATTAAATGGCAGGTTACAAATTGCCGAAGATCGTCTTATCGATTGGTCTCGGCGCGTCATTGTTGACACCGGCTACTGCTTTCGCGCAAGAACCGGCACATGATTTTACACAGGCAAAAATTCAGTTCGAGCAAAAGCTAATGCAGTCAAAGGCTGGTGAGAATCAGCTTAAAACTGAGGATAATGGGGAAGAAGCAGTTGAAGCAGTCTATGTCACAGACTATAAATTCACCGAAGATTCAGTGTGGATTTCTTGGATGTACGATTATCGAAGCCCAATGATTTCCTATCAAATTCTTTTGAATGGCAACCAAGTTGCGACTCTACCAGCAAACCCAAATGAAGAAGAAAATGTATATTCGATTAAAAACTTGGAGCCGAATACAACGTATTCCATAACGATTAAGGTTTTGAAAAATGGCGTATGGACAAATGAGGAAACCACATTTGAATTTACAACCTATGAAGCACCAAGCGGCGGGGTTGTTACCCTCAAGGATGCCAACCTAGCTGAAGCCATTAAAGATCAGTTGGGAATTGAAAATCGCGGCCTATACGAAAGTGACCTTGACCATTTGACAGAATTATATGCATACGATCAAGGGATTTCATCAATTTCGGGACTTGAGAAAGCGGAAAACCTGGAGATCCTCGATCTATCCAACGATCCTATCTCTGATATCAGACCTTTGGCTGGGTTGAAACATATATATTACCTTGATTTATCCGGAACCGAAGTTAAGGACATTGAAACTCTTCTTACGCTAGAAAGTCTTGAAACAGTATTCTTTTATTATTCTCCGATCAATTTTTCAAAAGGCAGCAGTGCAAGAAAGGTGGCAGACCAGTTGGTCAGTAAGGGAGTAGAGGTGGTATATAGTTTACTGGCTGAAGACAAAAAAATCGTTTCCAATAAAGCGTTTGGACTGGCCTGGAATGATTTCAGCGAGATTAAACCTGATTATTATAAAGTTTATTACGGTGAACGGTTTAGTGATGTAGAAGGGTCTGAAGTGAAGACGACATCTAAAAATGTCTTTTTAACAGGATTAAAGCCTGATACTGATTATGTTGCATTTGTTGTTTCATATACTAATGGGGAGGAGCCGGAGGAACTTAATGTATTACCGGTTTATTTCCACACTTCGACCAAGGCCGCTATTACAGGTTGGGTCCAATTAGGTGACAGTTGGTACCATTATACGGCTGGTACAGATAAGCTTACAAAAGGCTGGTTAAAATCCGGTCCAAGCTGGTATTTCATGAAAAATAATGGTGAAATGGCTACAGGATGGGTATATACAGGCGGAAAATGGTACTTCCTGAATCCAAATGGTGACATGAAAACCGGTTGGGTATTTACAGGCGGGAAATGGTACTTCTTGGACACAAGTGGCGCCATGAAAACTGGCTGGGTGAAAACAGGAGATACATGGTACTTCATGAATAATAACGGCGCCATGCTAACCGGATGGGTGAAATCAGGGTCCTCTTGGTACTACATGAATCAAAGTGGTGAAATGGCTACAGGATGGGTATACACAGGCGGAAAATGGTACTACCTCAAATCCGACGGAAGCATGGCCTACAACACCTATATTGGTAAATACAAACTAGGCAAAGACGGCGCCTGGATTCACTAGAACAAAGAGCGCCTGAACAAAGGGTGCCTGACACCCTTTGCCCTATGACGAGAGTAAATAGGGTGTCAGGCACCGTGAAAGGCAACGTGAGGGTATTTTAACATGCTGCGGGAATGTGTGGATTCCTGCAGTTTTTTTTGGTCAGCTTTTTTAACAGAAGGAAGCGTCAAAAAAACGGTCGCTAATAAGGCTCTAAGCGACCGATATATTAAAAAGACTAGCTGCTGCATTCGCAAAACTACATTTTTTCCACAGTAACTCTTCCTGAAAAGAAGGTTGCGCCGCCTCCCATATCGCTGATGCGATCTGGGGTTAGCGAGTTAACTAGGTATTTTGGGGCTGTTGAATCTTCTTCTGACCTTGCCGCAGCATCCGACCAGAGTCCTTGTGATACGACCACTCCTGGTAGGACATTTTCCCCGACCACTGCCTGAAGCACACATTCCCCGCGATTATTCCACACCCGCACTCTGTCTCCATCCACAATGCCAGCCCCAAGCGCATCTAACTGATTCATATGTAACTTAGGTTTTTTTTCCAGGCTGATATGTTTCGGATTATTGGAAAAGGTGGAATTTAGGAAATTATGATTCGGCCCGGGTACAAATTGAATGCGATGGTCTCCATCATTCACGAGCGGGATATAAGTTGGCAGGGCAGGATACCCATCTTGTTTCATCCTCTCGGAATATAGCTCTATTTTTCCACTAGGAGTCGGAAGTGTCCCGGGGAACAGTGGTTTGACCTTGGCTTTCAGATAGTGCTGTTCAGATAAAGCGTCGTAATCAATCCCCTCCAAATAAGGATTTTGAGGATGATTCAGGGCGCTTGCAATCATCGCTGTCTCTGTTTCTGTGAAAGCTGCCTCATCACCAAATCCCATTCCATTTGCCAGTAAACGGAAGACGTCCACATTTGATTTTGACTCCCCGAATGGTGAGATGAGCGGCTGCTGGATTTGGGCATAATGATGCCAGTACGATGTGTATAAATCCGTGTTTTCAAAAGACGAAGTTGCTGGCAGAACAAGATCGGCATACTTGGCCGTTTCTGTTAAAAATAAATCATGAACGACAAGGAATAAATCTTCTCGCGCAAGACCTTCTCTGACTTTATTGCTTGACGGTGCAACTAAAGCGGGATTGGAACCATACACATACAGCGATTTAATCGGCGGGTCCAGCGTTAATAATGCATCGCCCAGCAAGTTCATGTTGATGACCCGGGTATTTTTATTTTTCAAAAGCTCTGGCCGCTGCAGGCTCGCAGTGTTTAGGGCAAGGTAGGCAGAATTACCTTTAATGGCACCGCCGCCTTTCACGAGCCATTGACCGGTTAGGGCAGGAAGGCATGAGATAGTACGGACGAACATGCCGCCATTGTCATGATGCTGGGGCCCGTTGCCGATGCGGATAAAGGAAGGTGACGTTGCGCCATACATCCTGGCCAGCTTGTAAATGTCTTCTGCAGGTACGCCGGTAATTTCGGACACTTTGACAGGGTCATATTGAACGACATGGTCGCGCAGTTCATCGATACCGACAGTATATTTTTGCAAAAAGTCGTGGTCTACAAGTTCTTCGGCAAATAAGACGTGCATTAATCCGAGGGCGAGGGCACTGTCCGTCCCTGGCCGAATCGGAATAAACCAATCTGCCATTCTGCCTGTTTGATTTTTATGAACATCGATGACGATGATTTTGGCATCGTTTTGCTTGCGGGCCTGCTGCGCCAGGGCGACCTGGTGCATGTTGGTACTTACCGCATTAATACCCCAAAAGATGAACAGCTTGGAATGAACCGTATCCTCAGGGTCAATTCCTAAGCTTGCGCCCATCGTATATTGATACCCTGCTGAGCCAGCCGAGTTACAAATTGCCCGGTCCAATCTTGAGGCACCCAAGTGATGCCAAAAACGGCGGTCCATGCCTTCAGCGCTTAGCCTTCCCATGTTTCCGTAAAAGCTGTAGGGGAGAATGCTTTCCGGTCCATCTGTGGCGATGAGATCCTTCCATCGGGAAGTAATGGTGCTTAGAGCATCCTCCCAGCTGATTCGTTCAAACTTTCCCTCACCTTTGGGGCCTATACGTTTTAACGGATATTGCAGGCGACTTTCATCATAAATTCTCTCTGACATGTTGCGAACCTTGTTGCAGATATGACCTTTGGTTACCGGATGCTCGGGATTGCCCACTACCTTTACAATACTTCCGTCCACCTTATGCAGAAGCAACCCGCACTGATCCGGGCAGTCCAGCGGGCAAACAGCATGAAACACACCATTTGGCACATCAATGAAAGATGGCATAGTAACACAAAAACCCCTTTCCACAATAACAATCACCCAAACATACCCTCGGGGAGCGGCCAGGCATTTCAATTGTCCGCCCCAGGTGGAATACTGTCTTTTCGTGGTGTCAGGCACCATTAGCAATAGATTGATATTTTTAAATTTTGCTACTATCATAACATGAATATGGGTGTCAGGCACCATGAAGGCACATTAGTCTGTGGAACTTTGGGAATAAAATAGGCTGAATCCCATTTTTGATGTGGGCATGTGGTATAATAATTTCGATTATTGTGGTTCATATTGGGTAAATATAAAAATATTGTCATAATTTGCATATAATGAGTGACGAAAAAAGGAGAGACAGGCTGTGAAAAAGGTTCGTAAAGCAATCATCCCTGCTGCTGGATTAGGTACACGTTTCCTACCAGCAACCAAAGCAATGCCAAAAGAGATGCTTCCGATTGTGGATAAGCCAACGATTCAATATATCGTTGAGGAAGCAATTGCTGCTGGAATCGAAGATATTATTATCGTAACAGGTAAAGGAAAACGGGCAATTGAGGATCATTTTGATTTTGCTCCTGAGCTTGAGAAGAACTTGCTTGAAAAAGAAAAGTGGGATCTTTTAAATAAGGTAAACTACACCTCCAATCTTGCTGACATCCATTATATCCGTCAGAAAGAGCCGAAAGGACTGGGGCATGCAGTGTGGTGTGCACGGAATTTTATTGGCGATGAGCCATTTGCCGTGCTATTGGGTGATGATATTGTCCAAAGCGATACCCCGTGTTTAAAGCAATTGATTGACCAGTATGAAGCGACCTTCTCGTCGATTATTGGGGTACAGCATGTTCCGGAAAATGAAACACACCGGTACGGGATTGTCGATCCGCTTGCGCAGGAAGGCAGACGTTATCAAGTCAAAAACTTTGTTGAAAAGCCAAAGCCTGGAACAGCTCCATCTAACTTAGCGATTATGGGAAGATATATCCTAACCCCTGAAATATTTATGTTCCTAGACCAGCAGGAGGAAGGGGCTGGCGGTGAAATCCAGTTAACGGATGCCATCCAAAAGCTAAATCAAATCCAGCGCGTCTTTGCTTATAACTTCGAAGGAAAGCGGTTCGATGTCGGTGAAAAAATTGGCTTTGTCAAAACAACAATCGAAGTAGCCCTCCAGCAAGAAGGCATTCATGATGAACTGCTGCAATTCCTAAAAGAACTCATCGCCGCAGACGAAGAAGGAAATAGGAAACCAAACAGCACAAAAGAAAAAGTGGAAAACAACACCCAGCAAGTATAAATGGTGTCAGGCACCCTTCGTGGACACGTTCCATCTGGGGTGGACAGTTCCGAATTCTGTGCTCTTTTGCCGGTGGTTGTGAACGTACCGCAAGAGGTGTGGTTGTGAAATTGAAAAAAGCCGCATTTTACTTGGAGTAGACCTCTTAGTAAAATGCGGCTTTTCCTTATACCTTGAACTGGTTAGGGATTATTTACTGAAAAAATTTCATGACCCCGTTAAGCAGCCCGGAACAGAGTTTGTTTTGATAGCTGTCACTAACAAGATTTGCCCGTTCTTTGTCATTTGAAATGAAGCCGATTTCGACTAAAACAGCCGGTGTTTGATTGCCCCGTATGACTCTAAAGCTCTCATCCTTTATGCCCCTTGAGACCGCTCCTGTTGTTTTAATAATTTCATCCTGAAGGAAGGAAGCGAGCCGCTTGCTTTCCGCAGGCATGACCCCATCTGCTGAATTATGATAGGTTTCAATTCCCTGCGCCCCGCTGCTAGTAGACGAATTTACGTGAATACTGATAAATGCATCCGGTTTGATCGAATTCGAAAACTCTACACGCCCGTCCAATGAAACAAATTCATCAGTGCTTCTCGTTAAATAGACGGTGTAGCCGTTATTTTTTAAGAGATCAGCAAATTTTAGGGTGACCTGTAGGTTGATGTTCTTTTCAAAAACACCAGCCGCACTGGCGCCGCCATCATAGCCGCCATGCCCGGCATCCAAGACAATCGTTTTGGTTGTCGAATCCTTCGAATGGGCATAAGGATTCCAGGCGCCATTGGCATCTAAAAAGTAATCCACACCGCCAACTGTAATCCAGCCAGTCAGCATGATCCCGTCGGAATCGGAATAATACCAATAGTTATTCACTTTAAACCAGCCAATTTGCAATGCGCCGGATTGGTTGAAGAAATGCCATTTTCCATTCAATTTGAGCCATCCAGTCTGCATGGCCCCGCTTGAATTTAAATAATACCGTCCTTTGTTATCTTGAAACCAGCCTGTTTGCATTTCCCCTTGTGAATTTAAAAAGTACCAATTCCCACCGGTTAACAACCAGTTTGTCTGGAGCGAAAAATCGGAGGCAGCATAATACCAAATGTTATTTAGTTTGAACCAGCCCTGTTGAAGCTGTCCTGTCTCATTTGCGTAATATTTTTTCGAATTGACCGTAAGCCAATCACCGATAAAAAGGACACCGTCCTGATCAAAATAGTAGCCCTTACCGCCTACTACGGCGATTCCGGTTGTTAATGCCCCGCTATTATTAAAAAAGTACTTTTTTCCTTGCTCTTCATACCAGCCTGTTTGCATGGTCCCATTTTGGTTTAAATAATATTTTCTACCGTTCTCGGCCAGCCAGCCGGTTTGAACGATGCCTTCTTGGTCGGAATAGTACCACTTGCCGCCGCTTAATCCCCATCCGGAAATTAATGCGCCATTAGTATTAAAAAGATATTTCTTCTCACCAATATCTACAGGGCCTAATGCAGCATAGCCATCACTCTTAAAGTAATATTTCTTGCCGCCGACTTCCTGCCACTGGTTCTCGAGCATAACTCCTGAACTATTAAAATAAAAAAGATCCGCCGCTAGACTTAAAAGCCCTGTGGCTCGTTCCCCGCTTGACTTGAGATAATACCAGACGTTATCCAATTTGAGCCAGCCGGTTTTCATGGCACCATCGTCCTGGAGATAATACCATTTCTCCCCGAGGTTCAACCAGCCGGTTTTCATTTCTCCGTTTGCCTGGAGAAAATACCACTTACCGCCGGTATACAGCCAGCCGGTTTTCATCGCCCCATCGCCTTGCAGATAATACCATTTTCCTTCAGATTTTAGCCAGCCTGTCAGCATGACTCCTTTTGCGTCCATGTAATACCATTTATTCCCGCTATAGACCCATCCCGTTGCTGCTGTATTGTTTTGGTAGAAATACCACTTACCGTTTTCTTTTGACCAGCCCCAATTGACAGCATAGGAAGGTGAATTTCCTAATCCCATTGATAAAAGCAATGCGAAAATTGATAAAATGATGAGTTTCCTTTTCAATGCCTTATTCCCTTTCCCCTCTTTTTCTAATTATTCTAATGAACCTATTTACCCGTTTCTTCACGCCCTGTGTGGACAAAATGGCCGCTACACCGGAAATAGATATGTTTATATTAAACTCTATTTCTGGTTATGTGAAGTATAAATCGCCAAAATTCTTCCTGTATTAGGAAAAAAACGTAATTTCATAGAGAAGGTTGGCGTATGAATTAAGGGATCAGAGTGGAAAAAGATCAAAAATCGTAAGTTTCCCGGGGAATAAGGCGATTTTTGTAAGGAATCTTTTAAATGAGGGGTAATTTTGCGATGGGTGTGAAGTTCTATTTTAGGAAAAAGTGAACAAGTAAACACCCGCACAGATGAAGCAATAAGAGAGGTTCCAAATATGTCCCATCATACACCCATTTCCCGTTGCCACATAGGATATAAAATGAAGATAAACGGGGGAGGTTCTTTTATGTATCCTTTTACAAATTACCATGATGCCTTATATCGGCAATCTAATACATTGATTCAGGATATTGAAAAAGCTATTAATGGTGAATATAGTGCTATTGATTGTTATGCGAGGCTGGCCAATTTAGCGCCGCATAAGAAGGAAAGGGAGCGAATCCTTGAGATTCGACAGGATGAAATAAAACATTATCAGCAATTTGTTCAAATTTATCGCGGCCTTACAGGAATGCCTCCTCAGCCCAAAATGATTGAGGGGTGTCCGGGGGTATATTTACAAGGATTGGAATTTGCCTTAGAGGATGAGCAAAAAACAGTGGATTTTTACTTAGAAATTGCGGATACTTCGAACGATCCGTTCATTAAAGAGGTTTTCAAGCGGGCAGCTGCAGACGAGCAAAATCACGCTGTTTGGTTTCTGTATTATTTTGCAAAAGCAAAGAAGTGAACTCTCCAATAATAGGAAAATGCCCCGAAATGAACTGGCACCGGGGCATTTTTGTGTTTGACCATAGTAAATAGGAGGGGGGCGGAGGTGTTAGTCGGCGTCACCTCCCCCGCCTACATAATCTCCACTGTCTCCGCCACCGTCAGAATTTCCTCCGTTTTCCTCACCGGAGCCACCACTGTCATCGTTATTGTCACCTGACTCTCCATCCGCCACGTGGTTATGATCATTGGCTGAATCATTGTAGTAAACGTGATTATTAGGATTGTCGCTTGAGGATCGCACTTTTTCTTTACTTAAACTGGGGAAAATTAAAAAAGCTATAATAATTAGTAAGGTACCGAAGAATTCCTGTGTGACGAAAATAAGATAAATTCCGTACACAAGAAGGAGGACACCAACTATTCTTTGAATCATTCTTACACTTTTCAGAGACATTCCTCCTAAATATAAAGTAAGAAATGATAAGACATTTATTAATAAATATTAAGGCTGAGGACTTTTTATTCATTCCTGTCACACTTCAGGCTTGGTCGTTTTTTCAAAACAAAATTAAACCCCAAGTGAAAGCACAACACCCCAAACCACATCTTTGAACAATTTGTTACATAATCAAAAAGCGCCAACCAACATGGAAAATATTTGTATAATGAAAAAGAAGGGAATGGTGCCTGACACCCAAACTACCATTTCCATCATAATAATATTTTATAGGAGTGATTGATTTGGCCCGTAGGATTCGCTTATGGTTTGAAGGTGCGAAGTATCATGTGACCAGCAGAGGTATTCGGAAGAGTTCGTTATTTTTTGAGGATAAGGATTTTGGAACGTATCTGGCTTACATAGAAGAAACGAGAGAACGTCACCCCTTTCATCTCCATTCTTACTGCTTAATGAGTAATCATACCCATCTCCAGATTGAAACGCTTGACACCCCGCTCAGCAGCATCATGAAACATCTCAATACGAAATACGCAAAATATTTTAACCAAAAGTATGAATTTTCCGGCCACGTGTTTGAAAAGCGCTATGGTGCCGAGCTCCTCAACTCTCGTGAATATGAGATTGATGTCAGTAAATATATTCATCTAAACCCGGTAGAAGCCGGGATGGTGACGGCGCCTGAGGATTATCCCTGGAGCAGCTGCCGTGCCTTTCTCTACGGTGAAGCTGAAGCAAACCCTCATATTGACCCCAAACCAATTCTTTCTTATTTCCCTGATCCGCAACCCTATTATTATCATCAATATTTGAAATCCCGAGGAACGGACAAGTTTTTTTGGGAAGATGGAAAAATGACCAAACGGGAAGGGGAGTGGTTTCCATGTGGGCTCGAGTAACGAGTATCGGCCTAAAGGGGATGGAAGGCTACCGGGTGAATGTGGAGGTTGGGACATATGTTGGTAATGACTCGTTTAAAATTGTTGGACTGCCGGACGCTGCTGTAAAAGAGTCGAGGGAGAGAATTATTGCGGCCCTCAGTTCGTTAGGTTACGTGCTATCGGGTAACAAAATTATCATTAATCTTTCGCCGGCCGATCAGAAGAAAATGGGGCCGATGTTTGATTTTCCGATGGCGATAGGGCTGCTGCTGAGCTTGCATGAGCTGGAAGCGTCGATACCAGATGATACTGGTTTCCTCGGGGCGCTTTCCTTGGACGGTTCAGTTCAGCCAGTTGAGGGACTGCTGCCTGCTGTACTTGCAGCAAAGAGGCAAGGGATTCGAAGACTTTATATCCCGTTCGATGAACATCTCCCGGAACTTGATTTTGATGGGTTAGAAATTATTTATATTACTTCATTAAAAGATGTCATCGGACATCTTGGGGGTCAATAGGTCCCGCCTGTACATGAAACGATGGAAAACGAGGGAGCCATCAGTGAGAATCGTTATTTAGATTTTCAGCAAATTTTCGGGCATGGAGATGCCAAACACGCACTTGAGATAGCTGCAGCCGGGGAACATCATGTATTGATGACAGGGCCGCCTGGATGTGGAAAAAGCCTGCTGGCTGAAAGCTTCCCGTCTATTTTGCCATCATTATCAAAAGAAGCCTGGCTTGAGGTACTTAGCCTGTATCAATTAAGTAGAAGCACATACTCACAGAGTCATCTGCCTCCCTACCGGAGTCCTCATCATTCCGCTTCAGGGGTAGCTATCATCGGCGGCGGTCAATACCCAAAGCCGGGTGAAATATCGCTTGCCCATCGGGGTGTTTTATTTCTTGATGAAATTGGGGAGTTTCCAAGGAAAACACTGGATATGCTGCGGCAGCCACTCGAAAACGGGTTGATAACGATTAGCCGCACACATGCCTCAATCTCCTATCCCGCTTCTTTTCTATTAATAGCTGCCATGAATCCTTGTCCATGTGGATATTCCGGCTCGAATGCTCATTATTGTACCTGCTCGACAAAACAAATCCTCACCTATCAAAATAGGCTCTCGGGTCCGCTGAGGGATCGGTTTGATATTAATCTTACATTAAGGCCAGTTAATTTAAATGCTGCAAAAGGGGGGATTCATGAGCAGGAGGAACCGTCAAAAATTGTACAGGAAAGAGTGGGGCTGGCTAGGGAAAGGCAATATGACCGCTATGGCGGTGAGATTTGCAATGGTCGAGTACCTTATGATATCCTTCTGCGAGCAAGTCCCCTAACAGTCACACAACAATCAAACTTGCAAAAGCAAGCCATCAAGAAAAACTGGAGCAACCGGACCCAAATCAAAATCATCCGCCTCGCCCGTACCATCTCAGACCTCCAAGGAACCCCGGCCATCACCGACCGAAGCATTAACGAGGCGATAAAGTTGAATACAGTGTAAAGGGTGTCAGGCACCATCCGTGGACAGTGTCCATATGGGGTGGACAGTTTGTTTGCTTATCAAGCAGCGGGGGACGAAGGAGGTCCCCTGCTGATTGATGGGGCGCCGGATCCGGACTTGCGCCTTATTTAGGCTATTGGTTTTAGTAACGTTGGGGCTGCAGTTGATGCAGCTTTGATTCGTATGTGAATATTCGGTGAAATAGCGTGATCATCTTTTCTAAGGTCGATGTGGAATCATGGCCGATGCAGGCAATTTGAATCCAGTTTCGCTGCCTTAAGTATTCGCTCTCAAAATGTAATAGGTATCCATTGTAATAAAGAAGCTTCCCGATTTCATAAGAGGAGACAGTTTCCGGGAGCTCAATGGTCAGGATCATCGGAGAACGATGACCGTCGCTTGATATCAACTGAAAGCCGTAACTTTTTAGCTTATTTTTCAACCACTGATGTGCTTCGGCAATCTCTCGGTAAGTTTCGTCGGTAATATTCTCCACTGCCACAAGCAGTGCTTCCACTAAGTTGGATGAATGAGAAAACGGGATGCCATCCTTTAGCATGT
The DNA here is from genome assembly GCF_049463095.1 of Neobacillus sp. 19. Classification (NCBI taxonomy): domain Bacteria; kingdom Bacillati; phylum Bacillota; class Bacilli; order Caryophanales; family Bacillaceae; genus Neobacillus; species Neobacillus sp. 19. The sequence goes on from NZ_JBMPZU010000001.1 coordinate 39,891, forward strand.
AAACACCTAAATCAATATATTTCGGAATCACCGGCGAGGGTGCAACCTCGTGGTGATGAAAGACGAAGGACAGCCCGGTAAAGGCACGCAATGCTTTCCCGCTAACACCTGTTGCAAGAAAAACCCCAGATAAATCCAATTCCACAGCACCAATGGAACTGATGCAGTCAAGACAAAGCTTCAGGCTGTACTCTTCCGCAATCCCCTTTAGAACCGTCAAGTCATTTAACATGCCAGTTGACGTCTCACTATGGACAGCCCAAATCCATGTTCGAATCGTTTGATACTTTCGCAGCAATTTCTTCCTTGGAAAAAGCGTGACCCCATTCTTTTTCCAACACATCAAAGCTTAATCCCTGCCGCCGTGCTTGGTCCACCAAGCGGGAGCCAAACTCTCCATTCGCTAAAATCAATCCTCTGCCGTTTAATAATGAAAGTTGAGCAGCTACAACTTCATTTGCCAGTGAACCCGTACCTGCTAAAATTTGAACATGCTTGCAGTTTGTTAAGCGGCGAAAGATGCTTCTGACCCTGTCTAGCTTTTCACGAAAAACATCTGAACGATGGGAGTAAGGACTGCCCATTAGTGCTGTCCGGACTTTTTCTGGGATTTGGACCGGACCTGGTAAAAACGGGACAGCCGGTCTGAGAATTCTGCCTGCAAACGATGCGTCAAACGTTGCTTTCGTTAAATACATTGGTTGGAAACGGGCTTCTTCTGTACCGGTAAGCTGGGCAAATGGCTGGAATCCCATTTGGTTATAAAGCTTTAATTGACGGATCGTTCCTGAGATCACAGCAAGGTCGTATCCTTTTTCTAAACAAAATTTTGCTAAAAATTGCGCAAGCCCGGCAAAGACACGGCCATTTCGGTATTCTTTTTTGACCGCCAGAAGCCGAACCTCACAGGGCTGATTGACTTTAAAAGGCAATGAATCTTCAACGGCACCTATTTTCCGGTCGAGTGAAAACGGACGCTGGCTGCGGACGGCGACCATTCCGACAAGCTCATCGCCTTTGATGCAAATAATATATGTATTTTCATGATGGAAAGGATCGACTAATTGTTTTTGCTTATTTTTTTCATGCTGGGGAATTTCTTCTGAAAAAGTTTGATAGTTTAATTGATGAATTCGTTCAAATTCTTGAAGGCTGGTTGCAATTTTAAAAAAATACGACTGATTATTGTCCACGGTTATTCAACCTTTCTTTGATATTTTCAGAATGTGCTAGAAGAACGACGCCGGTAATGGCAAGTTCAATGAGACAGGTTATCCCATTATATTGCTTAAAAAATAGAAAGACAGGAATGGCAAGGAATGCCCCTAACCCGGCAATGGTAAAACTTTTGATAAAGGGATAAAGGGCGAAAAATGCCAGCAGGATGACAGGAATTAGCAGTGGTTCGAAACAAATCATTCCTCCAATAAAAGTGGAAATTCCTTTCCCGCCCTTGAATTTCAATACGGCAGGCTTAATATGGCCAAGTATCGCCATCCCCAGGCCAAGCAATTGAATAGGCTCGGAAAAATGAATCGAGCGGGCGATCAAAATGACGGCAGCACCTTTTAAAGCATCGCCCAGAAAAGTAGCGACAAACGCCTTCTTTCCATGAAGACGGCCTGCGTTCCGGGCTCCGACATTCCCGCTCCCATGAAGACGAATATCCTTGCGGTACATGGCCTTTGTAACCAAGTAGCCAAACATGACATTACCAATCAAATAGGATAGAACAAAATACAACCATATCACTTGAACCACCACCTAATCTAAAATGGGAACAATTTTATATAGAAAAATTGTATGGATATCTCACAGGATATTCGGGAGAATTTACCAAAATGCTCTTACTATCATTTTGAGGTGATTTGAGTTTGATTTCAATGGAAAGTTTAGAAGAATTGTAACAACCTGCTGGCTAAAAACAGAGACCGAGAGGATTAAAATCCTCCCGGTCCACTTTAATAGTGCTTCCAACGGTGCCTGTGATTAAATAAACAAAAGTAAGCTAAGGGCCATTACGGCCATGCCGCCAATCAGTCCATAGATGGATAAGTGGGCCTCATCGTATCTTTTGGCTGCGGGCAGTAATTCATCAAGGGAGATAAATACCATAATGCCCGCCACAGCTGCGAATATTACTCCAAACATGATGTCATTCAGAAATGGCATAAGGAAGAGGTAAGCGACCAATGCGCCAATCGGTTCCGATAAACCGGATAAGAAAGAAAGCTTGAAGGCTCTTTTCTTATCGCCTGTTGCGAAATAGACTGGGACGGAAACGGCAATCCCTTCTGGAATATTGTGGATGGCAATGGCCACGGCAATGGCAATTCCAAGTGCCGGGTCTTGCAGTGCCGAGGTGAAGGTTGCAATCCCCTCAGGAAAGTTATGAATTCCGATTGCCAGCGCTGTAAATGTCCCCATTTTTAATAAATCAGGATGTGTGCCTTTACTGCCGGGAACCTGCATGTCTTCCACTGTTTTTAGTTCATGGGGATTACTTTGTTTTGGAATGAATTTGTCAATGCTGGCAATCAAGAGCATGCCGCCAAAAAAACCGCCGACGGTTAACCAGTTACCAGGTCCAATTCCCAAAGCGTCAACGAGTGCTATTTTTGCCTTAACAAAGATTTCAACCATAGATACATAAATCATCACCCCAGCGGAGAATCCAAGGGTTACCGATAAAAATTTGGTGTTGGTATGTGAAGTGAAAAAGGCAAGAATGCTGCCAATTCCAGTTGCAAGGCCAGCAAATAATGTTAATCCGAAGGCTAATAACAGATTTTCAGTCACCTTCATTTCACTCCTTTATGAAAATGTCCTCATCGAAAAACATTCAATTTTATAAACCTTTTAGTTTTGCTTCTACTTTATATGCACTAAGTGAGAAATGTTTCCGATGAGAAACAAATTGTCACATCAATTTATCTCTGCTGTATTACGAATTGTTTTTTTGGGGCAAAAAAAAGCTGACTAAACAAGCCGCCTTGGTGGGACGGTCTGTTTAGTCAGCTAATTTCACTATGTAAGCTCCGCTTCATTGTAATTCCAGTTGTTTCTTTAGTTCAGTCTGAATTCGCTGCTTTTCTTCTGCTGCAACTACGCCATAGTAGATCTTATTGATCATGGTGCCCGTTTCATTGATTTCCATTTGCTGAATATTTTTTCCGGCATCTCGATAGTTTTTTTGGATATCTGTCATTTGTTCAAAGGTCAAATTTGTTTTTATATTTTTTCCAATGGCAGTGAAGAAGTCAGAAAAATTCGTTAAGCTTGATAAACTTACACCTTTATCTATGACCGCCTTGATGATTTGCCGCTGTCTGGATTGACGGCCGAAGTCGCCCCGTGGGTCTTCATAGCGCATTCTGGAAAAACTAAGCGCCTGCTCTCCGTTAAGCGTGATTTCTCCCTTTGCAAAGTGGAAATGATCCTGGGAAAAATCCAAGTCATTTTGAACCTTTACACCGCCAACGGCATCGACAATATCCTTAAATCCTTCCATATTAATTTGCATAAAATAGTCTATTGGGATATCGAGGAAATGTTCAACGGTATCCATCGCCATGGGTACCCCGCCGAAAGCATAGGCATGGTTAATCTTATCCTCCGTGCCCTTTCCGATAATTTCGGTGCGGGTGTCACGGGGAATGCTGAGCATTTTCACGGAATTGTTGTTTGGATTTACCGTTAAGACAATAATCGTGTCAGATCGCCCCTTATCGCCTTCCCGCTCATCAACACCAAGCATTAAAACAGAAAAGGGGTCTTTTTCTTTAAAGACCACGGGTGTTTCCCGTTTGACAGATACCTCTCTTTCAATCGGCTGGTGCATCGTTACTACGGCATTTTTTAAGGATGAATAAACGGTGTAGGCGTAAACTCCTACAGTGATAAACAGTAGTAAAAGAATAATCCCCGTAACCTTTAACCATTTACTGCCTTTTCGCTTGTGAGACTTCATCGGTAAAACCCCCTTCATTTAACAACATAAAACAGGATGTCAGGCACCGCTCATATACAGGTTAGGTTCTTAGCGGTAGATGATGTGTTAGCTTACAAGGGAGTAAGTTCAAGATGTTAGCAGCTTGGTAATCTTTAAGATTAGGTTTTAGCAGGTCTCAGGAGATTTGGTCTGTGGAGATGATAAATAACTACTATCCATTTTACCACTAGCAGTAAAGAAATCCCAATATTCTATGAATAATATCATATCCATATGCAGCCGACAGAAAGAAAAACATAAAATACAAAAATAAAAGAGATGCAGAAATAAAACTGCATCCCACTTGCCAATAGTAGAAAGGGTGTCAGGCACCATTTCCACTATCGTCGTCTTTCTTTTGTTTTTTCTGGTGCTCTTGGAGGGCGAGGAGGATGTCTTGGACGTCGATTTTGCCATCTTTGTTTAGGTCAGCCAATGTGTTTTCAGGTGCAGCAGGAGGTGGTGGTGCAGGTGCCGCTGGTGCCGGATTGATAGGCGTGGCGGCAGGTGCAGCCACAGCGACAGCCGGTTTTTTCGGTTTAAAGGCAAAGGTAAACAAAAGCAGCACAAGAATGAGTAATCCCGAAACACCATCGACGATATAGAAGATCGTCGTATAATCGGACCATAAAGTCTTACTGCTGCTCATCTTTTTCTCAGAATTGGCGATATATTGCTTGATTTCCGAATGATTTGGATAGATGCGCTGGACCGCTTCAAACTTTTCTAATGCGTGCTTATAGTAGCCGCCCCAATACAAATCCAGTCCTTCTTGATAAAGCTTATCTGTTTCACTCTTGAAATCTCTGACACCTGCTTGGTTGACAAATTCTTTCACCGTATTCACTGGCACGGCAAAATTAAAGCCTTGCACCTCTTGGCCATTCACTGTGTCGCCTCTAAAGGTGAGCAATCCAATAATCTGGCCGTTTTCATTTATAACAGGCCCGCCGCTATTACCATGTGTGGCGGCTGCGTTAATTTGAATAACAGGGCTTCCTTGTTCTGTCTTTTTCGATGTAGCTGAAATTTGACCGGCATTCATTGATGAAACCAATGATGAATCTGGTGACAAAAGATCGGAATCGGCTGCAGCAGGGTAGCCGCTCACCCAAATATTATCCTGATTCTGAATGTCATCGGAATTGCCAAGCTGTAAAGTGGGCAGGTTTTTCCCTTCAATTTTTAATACAGCTACATCCTTACCTTCATTGACAGGGGCACCATAGCTTTTAACCTCGCCATCGAGGACATCCCCTCCAGGTAAAATAACCTTCAATACCTTTTGAATCCCCGTATATTGGGTGTAGGTAAGCATGTACTGGTACGCGGTTGCATAGTCAACTTTAAAGTAATCAGCCATTATGCCGACAAGCTGTTCAAACGCCGCATTGGCAATGTCCTCGTCTTTCATTTGCGTTGCTTCGACCACATGGGCATTAGTGACAATGTAGCCATCTGAACTAATAATCGCACCAGAACCGGAGCCGCCAACAACTGATTGGTAGCCCAGTTGATCCAACACAGCCATGACTTCGGGATCATCTGGGTTATTAAACTGCCATCCGACAACAGCGTAATCAACGATTCGAACAACTGCCGGCTTTGTGTACTCGGCCAGTTTTTGTGCTTGAGCTATTTTGCCTTCTGCTGGTTTGATATTCATGAGGAAGAAGGATGTAACAATTACAGCAATGAGTAACAAGCTAAGTGGTATGGTAAAAAGAGCCCTTTTCTTCAAAATTACGTTCACCTCTTGGATTGGTTATTTCAATTCACTCTGCAATATATTCCGGGACAGAAGAAAGGTAATTTGTACTAATTCAATTTTTAGAAAACTCACGATAACCCGGGGAATTGGCTTTAGTCTAGTTACCATATTCCAAACTCAGTTGACAAAGGTGAATTTCTGAAAATAAAAAGCCTGTCTCCAGAGGGAGCAGGCTCATCTTAAACCTAAAATGAAAAGACTTGCGAATCAGCTGTTTTCTACATCCGGCTCATTCGCTGTATCTATTTCTGGGGGAGTGGTCACATCCGGCTCATTCGCTGTATCTACTTCTGCAGGGGCGTTCACATCCGGCTCATTGGCTGTATCTACTTCTGCAGGGGTGGTCACGTCCGGCTCATTCGCTGTATCTACTTCTGCAGGGGTGGTCACGTCCGGCTCATTCGCTGTATCTACTGAGGTGGTAGTTGTCACGTCCGGTTCCTTCACAGCATTTTCCGAAGCCGGAGCTGTCTCGTCCGAATCATTCGCAGTATCTTTTTCGGCTGGAGTTGTCTCGCCCGGTTCCATCCCGGCATCGCTAGTTGTTGAACCCTCTCCGCCGTTATCTTTAGGGGCGCCACCTATAGCAGAAGGTTCTTCAATAATTTGGGCACCATCATTGCCAAAGGTATATTTTTTGCCATCAATGGTTTGGATCCCTGTTACCATTACTCCCTTGGCATCGAGGTAGTAGGACTTGCCATTATCCTGAATCCAGCCAATTGCCATTTCACCATTTGGATTCAAAAAATACCATTTAGATTGATCCTTTAGCCAGCCTGTTCTCATCGCACCATCTTGAGCGAGGAAATACCTCTTTCCGTCAATCTCTATCCAGCCGGTTTGCATCGCCCCATCCTCATTCAAATAGTACCAGTTATTCTTCAGCTTTATCCATCCAGTCTGCATGACACCATTGCTGTTAAGATTGTACCAAATGCCTTTTAACCTCACCCAGCCAGTTTTCATCGCGCCGGAGGTATCGAGATAGTACCACTTATTCTCGAGCTTTATCCATCCCGTTTGCATGGCACCATCGCTGTTAAGATAGTACCAAATGCCGTTTAGTTTCACCCATCCGGTCTCCATGGCGCCGGAGGCATCGAGATAGTACCACTCATTCTTCACCTTCACCCATCCAGTCTGCATGACACCTTTGGTATTGAGATAATACCACTTGCCTTGATCCTTTATCCATCCCGTTTGTTTTCTGCTGTTTTTTTGGAAAAACCATTGGCTCCCTTTTTTTACCCAACTGGCATTACTTCCTTGCAGTCGTTTAATAAAATTTTCCCATTGAGGCAATAAATTTCTGGGGCAGTTCTTACCCGTCCAATGTTTATGAGGTACAATACGATCACTTGATATGTTAAACCGGCTCATTAAATATTGGACGACCTCGACTGTATTTGATACGGTTTGCTGATAATTGCCGTCTGCATTTACACACATTTCAATATGAATCGATGTTCGATTACCTGGGCCATTATGCCCGTCACCCGCAGCCCATGCGACTTCATCAAAAGGGATGGATTGAATGATTTCATGGTCATCAATTGTTAAATGCCAAGATGCTGTGCGGTCATTCCCGCGCTGTTGTAATTTTGCATGTGCTTCAGCATCGGCCCCTCTGCTTGTATTGTCGGTTTCATGGATAGTAATGTATTTGGGGACTAATTTTAAACCGGGGCGTGTGCTAGTGTTTGAAGCAGGAATGAGTCGTTGAATAATATTCATGGCTTTTTCCTCTCCTTTATTTATTATTTATGCTAAATAGAGTCAATTGGTCAGGGCTTAGGCGAAATTCAGGGTTTTTTACCTGTGTTTTCGGAAAAAACATTGAAGTAAAAAAGTACCTTGGGATTCAAACTCCGATTTACTGTGTTACAAGTGTGCCTTTTTTTCCTCCCCACTGGTCAGAGATTCCGGTTATCGCTTTTCACGACATCCGTAATTTGTTATCATGTTAGTGAGTTAAAGGGCTAGCTGGTGGAAAAATTGTATATAAATACGAATTTATTACGGAACTTTAGAAGTGAAAGATGAATATAGATGCAGAATTTGGAGGTTTTTATGGTGAAACAATTGAAGGTAATGACAGTGTTCGGAACTAGGCCTGAAGCAATCAAAATGGCCCCGCTTGTCAAAGAATTAGAAAAATATCCCGATCAAATCAAATCAATCGTAACGGTTACAGCACAGCACCGCGAAATGCTTGACCAGGTATTGAACATTTTTGACATAACACCTAATTATGATCTGAATATCATGAAAGCTAGACAATCATTAATTGATGTTACAACACGCAGCCTGGAAGGGCTTAATCAAGTTCTTGCCGATGTTAAGCCGGATATCGTGCTGGTTCACGGCGATACATCGACCACCTTTGTGGCAAGCTTAGCTGCTTTTTATCATTCTATTCCGATTGGGCATGTAGAGGCGGGGCTAAGAACTCATAACAAATATTCGCCATACCCTGAGGAAATGAACCGTCAGCTGACAGGGGTCTTGGCCGATCTTCATTTTTCGCCAACCGTCCAGTCAAAACAAAATCTATTAGTGGAAAATAAAAAAGAGGAAGCTATTTTTATTACAGGAAACACAGCCATCGACGCATTAAAAACTACTGTGAAAACTAATTATTCCCATCCAGTTTTAGAAAAACTAGGGAGTGACCGTTTAATTCTAATGACTGCCCACCGTCGTGAAAATACCGGGAAGCCAATGGAAAACATGTTCCGTGCGATACGCCGGGTGGTGGAAAAGCATGATGATGTCCAAGTCGTCTACCCAGTTCACATGAATCCTGTGGTCCGGGAAATTGCTAACAGGATATTGGGGGAAAATGACCGAATTCACCTAATTGAACCATTAGATGTGATTGATTTTCATAATTTTGCTTCGAAAGCCTATTTGATCTTAACCGATTCAGGAGGCGTTCAGGAAGAGGCGCCGTCCTTAGGTGTACCTGTACTTGTACTCCGGGACACAACGGAGCGTCCGGAAGGAATTGAAGCCGGCACATTGAAATTGGCCGGGACAGATGAAGAAACAATCTTTGGATTAGCTGATGATCTCTTATCAGACAAGTCTGCGCATGATCAAATGGCCAAAGCTTCAAACCCATATGGAGACGGCTTTGCCTCCAAACGAATCGTCGAAGCGATCCTCTACCATTTTGAAAGCCGCGATGAAAGGCCAGCGGATTTCGGTGGAAACTAAGGCTTTGTTTTGTTTTTGTTGTATCACGTTCGAGGAGTGTTTAGATGAAGTTAAAGAGGATCCATCATATTGCCGTAATTTGTTCGGATTATCAAAAATCTAAGGATTTCTATGTTCGTGTTCTTGGACTTACACCTGCCCGGGAAGTCTACCGGGAGGAAAGAGAATCTTATAAACTTGATTTGGAAATAGATGGACACTATCAAATCGAGTTATTCTCTTTCCCGAATCCGCCGCCTCGGCCAAGCTATCCTGAAGCGGCGGGATTACGCCATCTTGCCTTTGAGGTGGATGATATTGCAGAGGCGGTGGAAGTTTTACAGAATCAGGACGTAACGGTTGAAACCATTCGTATCGACCCATTAACAAACAAGAAATTCACCTTCTTTGCCGATCCTGATGGGCTGCCGATTGAGTTATATGAGAAATAGCAGGGTGAGTCGTAAGACAAAAAGCAGGTTATCGTTAATACAGATATCCTGCTTTTTTCTATGCTATTGATCTTGGTGTTTTTTAGGGAGGTTATCTCGGTATGCCATATTCAGCTGGTGACCAGGTGCCATAGCCGCCGATATTTGGATAAGGTTGAAAGGTGCCGCTTAAATTTGGACCGATTCCAGGGTAGCCGCCTGGGATGGCACCGGGGTACCCATATCCCAATCCTTGGCCATACCCATAAGGTACCGGTGCCGGTGGATAGCCGCCATAACCGCTAAATCCACCATATCCCGCTGGAACCGGACCATGTGTTAAACCAGATCCTAAATACCCTAACCCTAGTCCGAGCAGGCCAGCACCTAAAACTCCCAAGTCTGAGTTAGCTGTATTCTGGCCACCATGATGATGGCCTGCGTGTTGTTGACTCCCACCATGATGGTATTGTCCTCCGTGTTGTTGACTCCCACCATGATGGTATTGGCCCCCGTGTTGTTGATTTCCGCCATGATGGTGTTGGCCGCCGTGTTGTTGACTCCCGCCATGATGATGTTGGTTTCCATGGTGCTGATTCCCGCCTTGGTGGTATTGTCTTCCAAGCTGTTGTTCAATAGGCATTCTATATGGATAATACATAAAAACTCCTCACTCCTCTGTATGCTTTCCACCACAGCCTATGTAATAATTCATATTCCTCTTGGGTAAAAGCCCATATATAACAATTCTACAAATAATAGGCTATCAATACCGTCCACCCTAGGCAGACAAATGTCCACGAATGGTGCCTGACACCAAAAACAACATGAATGCATTTAAAAGCATTAAAAAGCAATGAAAGGGCATTAAAAATACGTCTCAAGTCTTAGAATTGTTTCGGTTTGTGGTCTATGGCAGGCAGGAGTTTTTTCGTGTATTGTGGAAGTAGTAATTGGAAATAACTTTCTTTTGAAATTGTTATTTTTAGAAAAAGTGAAACAATCATTCACCTTTAGTCGTATGAATATAAAGGATTATTAAGTCAGGAGTCGATTTATTATGAACCCGATTTTGTCATTTTTGATTCGTTCTTTTGCCGCCGTCCCGATAACGGGGATCACTTGGCTTTTATGCTATTTCCTATTCGCACAACCATTCTGGACTTCTACAGCTTTTGCAATTCTTGGAGGGGTCATGACCTATCTAATCCTAGCGGTGTTCATGAACACCAGCTATCTAAAAAAGCATCAGCTGACACGAAAAGAATACCGCTACATTAAGAAAAATTTGGCGGAGGCAAAACAGAAAATCAATCGCTTGAACAAGAGTATTTTCAAGATACGGGATATTTCCTCTGTCAAACAAAGAATAGATATCCACAGAATTACAAAGAAAATTCACAAGATGACGATGAAAGAACCGAAGCGTTTTTTTAAGGCGGAGGAATTTTATTTTTCCCATTTAGACTCGCTTGTCGAGCTGACAGAAAAATATAGCTTTCTATCTTCTCAGCCGAAGCAAAATTTGGAAATGGGTCAGTCCCTGATTGAAACGCGCAGGACATTAAATGAACTCACAAAGGTATTGGAAGAGGATTTGTATCATGTGATTTCCAATGACCTTGATACATTAAATTTTGAAATTGATGTCGCAAAGCATTCCATTAAGAAGAAAAAAGAATCCAAATTCCCTGAAGAAAATAGGTGGCTAAAATGAGTGAAAACAACCCAATCCAAAAATCTGGAGATTTATTAGATGATATACTTGCCAATCCGTTTGGCGATCAGCTTGAGCTTGCAAAAGATCCGGTTCCGCAAACACAAGCAGGCGAAGTGAAGCCCGTTAAGTTAATTGACGTCATCCCGGAAGAAAACAAGGCCAAAGCGTACCAGCTGGCCGAACAAATTGATCCAGCCAACCATCAAGCGATGATCCTCTATGGCACCCAAGCCCAAGGAAAGCTGTTATCCTTCTCGCATGCGATGCTTGAACATGTTCAGAAGAAGGATGTAGGCGAAATCGGAGAAATTATCAGCGATTTAATGAAAAGACTTGATGAGGTTAATCCGGATGAACTAAAGGATGGGAAGCCATCCTTGTTTGCACGTATGTTTGGAAAAATTTCCGGCTCGCTCCAAGAGGTGCTTTCCAAATATCAAAAAACCGGGGCGCAAATTGACCGGATTAGTGTAAAGCTCGATCGCAGCAAAAATGTCCTTTTGTCTGATATCAAATTGCTCGAACAGCTGTATGAGACCAATAAAGAATATTTTCATGCTCTTAACATTTATATTGCCGCTGGTGAAATCAAGCTTGAAGAAATGCAAACGAAGACGATCCCGCAGTTGAAAAAAGCAGCTGAAGCCGCAAACGACCAAATGAAATTTCAAGAGGTCAACGATATGATTCAGTTTGCTGACCGTTTAGACAAGCGTTTGCATGATTTGAAATTAAGCCGTGAAATTACGATTCAGAGTGCTCCGCAAATCCGCTTGATTCAGAATACGAACCAAGCGCTGGTGGAAAAAATTCAATCATCGATTATGACGGCGATCCCGCTATGGAAAAACCAAGTCGCTATTGCGCTGACACTTATTCGCCAGCGCCATGCAGTGGAGGCGCAGAAGCAGGTCTCTAAAACTACCAATGAGCTTCTATTGAAAAATGCAGAAATGCTGAAGACCAATACAATTGAAACAGCGAAAGAAAACGAGCGCGGCCTCGTGGATATTGAAACATTAAAGAAAACTCAGGAAAGTCTTATCTCCACGCTCGAAGAAACCATGCGAATACAAGAAGAAGGCCGCCACAAGCGCCGCCTCGCCGAACAAGAACTAGCCAACATGGAAAACGACCTAAGACTAAAACTGCTAGAAATAAAAGAGAAATAACAAACGGAGGCCGCTCGCTGCAAAAACATAGCAGCAAGCGGCCTCCGTTTGTTATATATCGCAAACAAGTCCCATAAAACTGTCCACCACACACGGAAAGTGTCCACAAAGGGTGACAGGCACCATTTCTCCTATGCGCTAGTTGTTTACTGGTGCTGTGCTTAGGTATTCTTCTAGGGTGATGCCGCGGGTCATGATTTCTTTGGCGATGGCTTTTCCGACGTAACGGAGGTGCCATGGTTCGTATTGGTAGCCGGTTATATTGTCTTTTCCTTTTGGGTAGCGAATGATAAAGCCATAATCCGCTGCGTGGTCCTCGAGCCAGTCCGCTTCAGGCGTATCGGCGAAGCAATCCTCTGCTGCACATTCTCCATTACCGCCCGTTACATCAATGGCAAGGCCTGTTTCATGCTCACTTGTTCGGGGAACCGCACTATAGGTTATTGCTGCTTCGTACCCATCTGCATGAACGTAGTGATTAAACAACGAGGCTTGTTCTTCATGTGATCGGTAGGCTGAAACACCAAGAAGGCTCACACCATCCTGTTTTGCCCCGGCAAATAATTTTTCGATGGCGGCCCCGGCCTTAGCCCGCATTTTTCGCTTATCCAATTTCTTTTCAAAAATAAAAGGGATGTCAGGATCAACCAAATCACTTGGATTGTAATTATCAGGCAGCTTATTTTGCTTGTTCACAAGAACAGGGATTATATCTGGATTAGTGACGACCTGTGTACCGGTGTCGGTCTGAGTGCGTTTCTTATCTAAGTCGGAGTCTGTTGAAGGTTGATCGGCAGGGACAGGCGGATGATTAATTGTCTTCCCGTCATTTGGCGCAAAATAATTTTTCCATGAGCATCCTGTTATGAGGAGTACCATCACGAGTAGACAAGTTATTAGTAGAGTTAGTTTTGACATAGTAAACGTCCTTTTTAATAAATTCATTACCTTACTATCATGGACACTATTAAAAGCTTTAAAACCTATCATAAAAATATAGCTCATCACCTGTTACATACCCAAAATGGCTCTCAATACACCCTTTAGGGCAATTCGATTTAACGAAATATTTAGATTACTTTAGGTATATTGACTCTAGTAATTTTAAATAAATTTGCGTATAGTTTTTATAAACCCATAAATCGTACGAAACGGCAAAACCATTGAAAAATGGTGACGCAAAACTAAAGGGGCTAATGTTTAACGACGATGCTCGCCAGTTACCGAACACGACTAATTCATGCGATTTATGTAAACCAACGATTGAGGAGGTTTTCATGTGTTGAAGATGATTATTAGGGGCAAATATTATTATCACGTTTTCCAGCACCGACACCATGAATTGCTGCAGCAAGACTGTCTTGATGAAGGGCTGAGAATAAAGTTAAAGGTTAAAGCGACGTATCATAATAGTAAAGCGGTTGAAATAGGAATGTTAATGTAAGCGATGCCAGCTAAATGTGTTTCGCAAAAAGGAGAAGCCTAGGAATTTACCTAGGCTTTTTATTGTAGAGAGATCATTATTAATTAAACTTTTGAACAAAATTACAGTTGGAACAAGCTCGTCCTATCAGCCTTTTCGTTACTTGATGTTCATAATAGATTTCTTCATATCCACAGACAGGGCATTCGATAATATGAAATATTTGTCTTTCTCCCAACACGGCATCTAACAATAATTCAAAATGCATCTATTTGTCCCCCTATCTAGTTTTTCTAAAAGAATAACAAATACTAGAAGTGAAAATAGAAGAAAATTGTCAGGGTGTCCAATAATATTTTCGACATAAATCTTCTTGCAACAAGGCGCAGACCATAGAAAAAGCGCGGGTTATCAAACCCGACGCCGACTGATCTTCAACAATTAATGTGACATAACCTCACTGCCATCATCATGTCCGTCTTGTGTCACTTTCAAGATACCGACAGCACCTTTCTGAACATGATTGAATTGATGGGTAACAAACGGGTAGCTGCCTTCCTTCGTGACCGTAAATTCAATGACAGCACCGCCGCTGGCCGGAAGCATGATTGTTTGCATTCCTTTAAAATGATTAAACGGATTGCCATCCATATAGACATCATCAAACATAGTACCGACAACATGGAAGCTTGAAACCTCATTTGGACCAACGTTCATCACGTAGAATCTCACTTTGTCGCCGACTTTCGCAAGCAGCGGTTTATCGACAAGTGCACCAACTGTGCCGTTCGTATTAATATCTCCATCTTTTAAAGCCTTGGCTGAAAAGACAACATTCTTAGGTACTCCATTTGTAAAATCGTTTAAATCATTGTATTTATACCACTCATTTTGGACAATGACGAATTCACGGTCGACTTCTGAATCAGTTGGATAGCCGCTAGTAGGTTTAACGATAATCGTCCCGTGCATTCCGTTGGCAATATGTGAGAGAACGGGCTTCGTTCCGCAATGGTACATGAACACTCCCGGATTGTTAGCCGGATAGCTGAATGTGCCGGTTTCGTCAGGCATAACGTTAGCGAAATCTGTTGATGGTGCGGCATGGACGGCATGAAAGTCCATGCTGTGCGGGATGGCCGGGTCCATATTTTTTAAGGTAAAATTAATTTTATCGCCTTGGTTCACGACAATGACGGGTCCTGGTGCTTCACCATTAAAGGTCCAGGCTTTATACATATCGCCTTTAGAGATTTCTATATCCGTAATTTGTGAAGTCATTTCAATGTTGACCTCATGCTCACCGATTCGATTCATTTTAATTGGAGTTGGTTTTTGATTTAGATGCTCATGGGGTGCGATAACATTTGAAGCTGTACTCTTGTTAGATTGGGCCTTACCCTCTTTTTCACTTGAAAGATCCACTTTACCACAAGCACTTAATACCATGACAGATGAAACGATAATGGCTGCAAACTTCACTATCTTACCCATTTTAAATCTCCCCCATTTACCCCTATTATTTTGTTTGATGATTACGCTTTCATTTTAACTCATGTAAAAAACCCCCAAGTGATGCAGGTCACTCAGAATAAAGCCAGTAGTGAACATTTTGTGAATTGGTGAGCAAAGTAATATTAACACCTTGTCAATGCTAAATAATAACCGCGAAAAACGGTTATTCTATAAGAAAAAGGAGGCTATTTTTTGAAGGATAAAATAGATAAAACAAGCGAAGGTTTGAACCAAATTATAGAGATCATTAACGCAAAAGGGGATGAAGGTGAACTTGAGGAGATTGTCAAAAAAGGAAGAACCAGCCGGAATGTAAAGGAGCCTGGAAAGGGGTAAAAAAGTGGACTTAGAATTTATTTCTAGGTCCTTTTTGTGTTAACATAGTGGTTATCCTCAGAGGGTGAAGAGGATTGTGGATAAATTAGTCAGAAATGTGGATATTTTTAGATAAATTGTGGATAAAAGGGTGCTTAATGTGGATAAAAGTCATTATAAGTTATGGATGAGGATAAATGACAAAAAAACTGTTGATAATTTGTGGATATCCTCAAAATTTTGTTGATAACTGCTATATGCATGTGGATATCCTCTTTTTATCTGTGGATATACCGAGGGTAAAACAAATGACGCCCTTCCACTGGATTTTTAAAAAATTTATGTTATTGAAATAAAATTTTAAAAAAATGTACGGAATTTTAAAAAATAATTCCATCGATACGCTCCCTTATACCTATAAAAACGTCGAGAATAGGACTGTGTAGGACATAAGTGGCATAGACGACCATAAATACCCCATATATGATTAAAGTAGTTGCAAACGCTGCCATTTTTCCTTACATAACAGGCGTTTACAATAGAATCAATCATAATTTAAGGGGGACTTATGAAAAGAAAAACGTTACTCATTTCTTCCATTTGCACTGTTTTTTTGGGAACCAGCACTGTTTTTGCCAGCAATGACACAACGATTGTTCCAACGATTGAAAAACAAGAAAAAAGCAGTCCTTTCGCATCAGAGAAACCTCATCCAGTTTTCACGTGGAATTCAACCGTGATCCCAGTTTCAAGCGTTCTTCATCCTAGCTCAGCAAAAGGTGCCGGCATGGTAACAGCACCGCTTCAGAAAATCGATCAGATCCTAAACCAAGCTATTTCAGAAAAAGTCATGCCCGGTGCTGTTGCCTTTGTGGCCAGGGGCGGAAAAATTGTTAAACACACGGCATATGGGAATTCAGCGCAATACAGCGATGGCAAGTTTACCGAATTGGAACATCCAATCCCGATGCAAGCGGATACCATTTTTGACCTTGCATCAATTAGTAAAATTTTCACAAGCACTGCTGTGATGATTCTTTTTGAAAAAGGGTTATTCGAACTGGATGATCCGGTTGCCATGTATATTCCAGAATTTGCTGCAAACGGCAAACAGGATGTCACCATTCGACAGCTATTAACTCATACCTCTGGATTCGTCTCCTGGATTCCGCTCTATACGAAAGGAAATTCGCGCGACGAGAGGCTGCAGTTGGTTTTCGAGCAGCCATTAAAAAATCCTCCCGGCACCAATTATGAGTACAGCGATTTAAACATGATTACTTTAGGGGCGCTGGTAGAGAAGTTATCCGGAGAGCGCCAGGATGAATTTGTGAAAGAGCATATTACAGGACCTTTAGGAATGAAGGACACGATGTATAATCCGCCGGCCTCCTTGAAAAACCGGATTGCTGCGACGGAATATCAATCTACACCAAATCGCGGCCTTGTCTGGGGCGAAGTACATGATGAGAATGCCTGGTCGCTTGATGGGGTGGCAGGCCATGCCGGTGTCTTTTCTACAGCTGAAGATCTTGCAAAGCTTGCACACATTTTCATCAATGAAGGCAAGTATGCTGGAAAAAGTATCCTGAAAACAGAAACGGTCAAACTATTACTAGAGAATCAAAATGAAGCATACCCGGGCAATGACCATGGACTTGGCTGGGAGCTTGGGCAAGGCTGGTATATGGATGCCCTATCTGAAGGTACTTATTCCTTTGGTCATACCGGTTATACAGGAACGTCGATTGTCGTCAGTCCGAACAATAAAACTGTGGCGATTCTACTGACAAACCGTGTCCATCCAAGCAGAACAACGGTGTCAACGAATCAAACAAGAAGATTGTTTGCTAGGCAGGTTGCGGATGCCATTCCAGTTTCGATTCCAGGGAAGGGACCAGCTTGGTTTGCCGGATATGGTGATAAACTGAACCGCGTCATGGAAGCAGATCTTCATTTACAGAAAGATGCAAAATTGACGTTTAGTACATGGCATATGACCGAATACCAATGGGACTTCGGTACCGTTGAAATTTTTCAAGATGGTGTATGGAAAAAAGCTGCCGAATTCACCGGTACAAGCAATGGTTGGGAGCAAAAAGAAGTAGCGATTCCAAAAGAAGCGGAAAAACTGCGCTTTCTGTATAAAACAGACACAGCTAATAACGGCCGCGGCTGGTATATCTTGAATCCGAAACTTGATTCAACCCCGCTAACCTTTACACAGAACGATTGGCAGTTAAGAGACTATTAAAATAGAGGAGGAGAAACCATGCGAAAATTTTTCAAGCTATTTATCACCTCATTTCTGGGATTTGCCCTTTTGTTAACGGGGATACCACTTGCAGGGGCAACCGCAGCTTCAGGGATGAAGGATCTAGTGATTGACGTGAACATACCGCAAGTGACAAGAGAAGTGAAAGACAACACCATTCAGTTGAATGCCCTAAATGTGTATGAAGAAGGTCACTTTAAGCTGGCTTCGAAGAATCTAACCTGGAAATCTTCGAATAAAAATGTTGCCGCCGTCAAAGATGGCGCGGTAACCCTATCAGGACACAATGGAAAAACGTTTATCTCTGTCAGTGACGGCAGTTACACCGATCGAATTGCGATTCAATTTAAAGGGAATCATGATGAAATCTTTGTGAAAAAAGAAAAGGGAGCTCGCTATGACCTCATCGGCCAGGCAATCAGTAAAATGAGCATGGAAGAAAAGGTCGGCCAAATGTTGATGCCGGACTTCCGAAACTGGAAGGGGCAAAATGTCACGGTAATGAATGATGAAATCGCCGCGCTTGTCAAAAAATATCATCTTGGTGGAGTAATATTGTTCCGTGAAAACACGGTAACAGCTGCACAAACAACGAAGCTCGTGTCTGCATATCAAGAGGCAGCGGAAAAGTATGGGCTCTTGGTTTCTGTTGACCAAGAGGGTGGAATCGTTACTCGACTCCAATTTGGAACCGACTTTCCAGGAAACATGGCGCTTGGAGCCTCAAGGTCTGAAGAATTGGCTGAAAAGGTAGGCAAGGCGATAGGCGAAGAACTTAATGCTGTTGGTATAAATATGAACTTTGGACCTGTTCTTGATGTCAACAATAATCCGGACAATCCGGTCATTGGCGTTCGTTCGTTTGGCGAGGATCCAGAGCTTGTTGCCAAAATGGGCAATGCCTATATTAAAGGTCTTCATGAAACGGGAACGGCTGCAACGGCAAAGCATTTTCCCGGCCATGGTGATACCGCAACGGATTCGCATCTAGGACTGCCTGAGGTGCCACATGATATCGACCGTCTGAAAAAGGTGGAATTATACCCATTCCAGCAGGCGATGGATGCCGGCATTGATGCGGTAATGTCAGCTCATGTTACTTTTCCAAAAATCGATAGCACAAAAGCCATTTCAAAAAAGGATGGTACGGAAATTGCTATTCCGGGAACCTTATCACACAAAGTCCTAACGGGTCTTATGCGTGAAGAGATGGGCTTTAAGGGTGTGATTGTGACAGATGCCATGAATATGCAGGCAATCTCCGATCATTTTGGTCCGGTAGATGCAGCTGTTCGGGCAGTAAAAGCGGGAACGGATATTGTCCTAATGCCTGTCGGACTTGAATCCGTAGCAAATGGACTATATGATGCAGTGAACTCAGGGGATATTCCAATCGAAAGAATCGATCAGTCCGTTGAGCGGATTTTAACGCTGAAGTTAAATCGAGGGATCGTGAAGGCTGAAGTAGAAAAAAGTCTTGATGAAAAAGTCGCCAATGCCGAGAAGGTTGCAAGATCTGCGGAACATTTGCAGGTAGAAAAAGAAGCAGCAGCTAAATCGATTACGCTTGTGAAAAATAATGGCATTCTTCCGTTAAAAGCAGCTGCGGAAGATAAAATTGTGGTCGTAGGTTCAAGCGCCCCTACTCTATTAGCTGAAGTTCAAAAACACCACCAAAACGTGACCGTTATTAATACTGCTGCACCGCTTTCAGCTGCCAATTTGGCAATTGCAAAATCAGCCAAATATATCATTGTGGGGACGAATACTTCTACAGTGAGCGGCAGATTGCCTTCTGCCAATTTAATGAAACTGGCCAATCAAGTAATTGAGCAAACGGATGCCGCGGTGATTGGTGTTGGGCTTCGCAATCCCTATGATATTATGGCCTATCCAAATGTAGATGCCTATCTGACACAGTATGGCACGAAGGATGTAAGCTTTGAGGCTGCAGTTAATACCATATTTGGCGTAAATAAGCCAACTGCTAAACTTCCGGTTACCATTTTCAACGAGGATGGCAGTGTACTATACGGATTTGACCATGGTTTAGGGTTTTAATTTTTTAAAAATGGGGGGAGTACAATGAAAAAGAAATGGCTTACGGGTATTCTAGCACTGCTGCTAGTCCTTTCGACAGTAACAGCGGCACTAGCCAAAAACGATAAGGAAAAAGAAAAGAACAACGGGAAGTTCCGTTTAGGTGTTGAGGTGCTGTTAAAGGATCGCCTCGATTTAATTAAAGGGAAGCGCGTTGGGTTGATTACCAATCCGACCGGGGTTGATCAAGATCTTACGAGTATTGTAGATTTGCTGTATAAAAGTAAGGATGTACAGCTGACTGCCTTATATGGACCGGAACATGGTGTCCGCGGCAGTGCACCAGCTGGTTCCTATGTGGAGTCCTATATCGATGAAAAAACAGGTGTGCCGGTATACAGTCTTTATGGTGCAACCAAAAAACCGACACCTGAAATGTTAAGCAATGTCGATGTACTGTTATTTGATATTCAAGACGTCGGGGCGCGTTTCTACACGTATATTTACACAATGGCGTTAGCGATGGAAGCAGCAAAAGAAAACAATATTCCATTCATCGTGCTCGACCGTCCGAATCCTATTAGCGGCGCGAAGGTAGAGGGACCAGTTCTAGAGGATAAGTACTCGTCCTTTGTCGGCGAATTCCCGATCCCAGTCCGTCATGGGATGACGGTTGGGGAATTGGCTAAGTTATTCAATAAGGAATTTAACATTGGAGCTGATTTAACAGTTGTAAAAATGGAAGGCTGGAACCGCAGCATGTATTACGATGACGCTGATTTACCATTCGTCATGCCGTCACCGAACATGCCGACCTTAGATACAGCGCTGGTTTATCCTGGTGCATGCCTAATTGAAGGAACCAATGTTTCCGAAGGACGGGGGACAACAAGGCCGTTTGAATTAATTGGTGCACCATTTATTGATAGTGATGATTTGGCTGCAAAATTGAATTCCTATCATTTACCTGGAGTGACTTTCCGAGCTGCATCGTTCATTCCGTCAACATCAAAATTTGCGAACAAGTTAAGCCATGGCGTGCAAATCCATGTAACGAACCGGAATGCCTACAAGCCATTTGAAACAGGACTTACCATTGTCAAAACCATACATGACATGTATCCAAATGACTTTCAATTCCGGGCACCGGGCACTAACGGTATCTCCTTCTTCGACAACCTAGTCGGCAACGGCTCTATTCGCGCCGGAATCGAAGCGGGAAAATCGATTGAAGAAATGAAAGCAGACTGGCAGCCAGAGCTGGAAAAATTCATGGACATCCGCGAGCAGTATTTATTATATTAATAATGGTTAGAGACCTTCTGTTTAGAAGGTCTCTTTTATGTTTAATAATCCCTAGGATTCTAATTGAAGTAGGTATTTGGCGGAATAAACAGTGCGCGGAATGATCTAAAAACACAATATGACATTTGTCACCTTATTTTGGTGACATTACATACTAAGATTTACCTCCAATGCATCATACAATGAAATCAAGTAATCAGGAGGTGTTCGATAGATGAACGAAATTGTAAGCTTAACAAACGTGACAAAGTCATTTCAACATAAAACAGCGGTTAATAATGTATCTTTCACCATTGGAAAAGGGGAAGTGGTAGCGATTCTTGGACCGAATGGGGCGGGGAAAACAACGACCCTCTCGATGCTCTTAGGACTGATCAAACCAACCGCGGGAGAGGTTCAATTATTTAACCATCATCCGCAGGAAAAACAGGTCCGTGAAAGGATCGGGACGATGCTCCAGGAAGTCAGTGTGATGCAGGGGTTAAAGGTACGCGAGATTCTTGAACTGATTAGAAGCTATTATCCACACCCGCTCGCCTTAACGGAACTAATCAATCTAACTGGCTTAACCGACCAGGACCTGAAAACACGGGCCGAAAAATTATCAGGCGGACAAAAACGCCGCTTAAGCTTTGCCCTTGCCCTCGCAGGCAACCCTGAGCTTATCATTTTTGACGAACCGACCGTCGGCATGGATACGATCTCGAGAAAACGATTTTGGGAGACAGTCCATCACTTGGCTGACCAAGGAAATACCATTATTTTCTCGACCCATTACCTGCAGGAAGCGGACGATGCCGCGAAAAGAATCTTACTTTTTAAAGACGGCGCAATCGTCGCTGACGGAACGCCGGCGGAAATCAAAGCAAGAATTTCCAAACAGTCTGTTTCTTTCATCGTTGACCCGGAAATATCGCTAGAAAGCCTGTATCTGCACAGTGAAATCGATGAAATTTATCGAAAAAATAATCGCGTCTATGTCCAGTCGAACAACACAGACATTGTTTTAGAACTGCTTTTTCAAGAAAAGCTCGGGGCTCGTGACATCCAAATTGAACGCGGCAAGCTTGAGGAAGCGTTCGAACAGCTGACAAGCAGCGCAAAGGAGGCAATGTAAAATGAAAACTTTTCAAATACAATGCAAATACGAGATCATCCGAGTATTGCGAAATCGCTATTTCGTGTTTTGGTCACTCGTCATGCCGATTCTCTTCTATTATATTTTTACAAACGTGGTAAACACCAATGCTCCGAACAAAGCAGAATGGCAGGCACATTACCTGATGTCGATGACGGTGTTCAGCGTGATGGGCTCGTCGATGATGACCCTCGGCATCCGCATGGTGCAGGAGCGTTCCCAAGGCTGGTCGACATTCATTCGCATCACGCCGCTTTCCGACACCGTCTATTTTGCGGCGCAAATGATGGGCCAAAGCGTCATTCATCTGCTTTCGATCACAATTATTTTTCTCGCCGGGGCAATCATCAATGACGTTTCACTTACCGCCTTTGAATGGATTGCCAGCGGTTTATGGATTTTACTAGGCTCGCTGCCATTCCTCGCGATCGGCACGTTAATCGGAATGATGAAAAAGGTAGAAACGGCTGCTGGTATCAGCAATGTCATTTATATGGTGCTCGCCGTTGCGGGCGGACTCTGGATGCCGATTGAAATCATGCCAAAAGTGATGCAAACCATCGCCCAGTGGCTGCCATCCTATCATTTTGGCAGTGGTGCCTGGGAAATCGTCCGCGGCAGCATGCCGGATTGGAAAAATATTCTGATTCTAATCTCCTATTTGGCCGTATTTCTGCTATTATCAAACTATATTAGAAGAAAAACGGAAGCAGTGTGATGCGTGATGAAAAAGTCATTTAGCATATTCCCGCGCCAAATGGGCTTTTTCCCTTATGTCTTTCTGATTTATATCGGTTTTCCCGCCTTTTATTTAACAAAAGAATCAGGGGTGAAGCAGCTCATCGGTTATGGGATGTTGCTGCTTTTCTTAGTGACCTATCGCCAGCTCTATTTTTTAATAGGAAAAAGGACATTCAGCTACTGGCTGGCTGTTCAACTGGCGATTGTATTCCTCTTCAGTTTGTTTTATAACTTAAACTACATGTTTTTAGGATTTTTCCCAGCAAATTTCATCGGCTGGTACATGAGTAAAACGGGATTTCGACGCGGACTAATCGGTTTAGTGATCGTTGAAATTCTTCCGTTCATTGTTCATATCAGCCGGACGAAAACATTTCTCACTCCGTCAGAGCTGATCTATTTCGTCCCTTTCCTGATCATCATGCTGATTTCTCCGTTTGGCATTCGCTCACTCAATCGGCGAATTGAGCTTGAGAAGGAACTTGATCGGGCGAATCAGAAAATTGAAGAATTGGTCAAGCGAGAGGAGCGGGTGCGGATTGCCAGAGATCTCCACGATACACTCGGACATACCTTGTCATTGCTGACGTTAAAAAGCCAGCTTGTGCAGCGGCTGACGGCGGTCGACCCTGAACGGGCGAAGCTTGAAGCAAAGGAAATGGAAGTCACCTCCCGTGCTGCCCTTAAGCAGGTACGCGAGCTCGTCACCGATATGCGGGCAGCCACTATAACGGAAGAGCTCCTGCAAGTACAGCAAATCCTGCGTGCTGCAGGAATTACCTATCAGTACGATGGCGACGTAGATTTTTCCGGCATCTCCCCATTTACACAAAATATCATCGGGATGTGCGTCCGCGAGGCGGCTACAAATGTCGTCAAGCATAGCCGTGCTACCCACTGTTCCATTTCTATCAAGCTTCTTTCTGGAAAAATGAACCTAGTCATTCGCGATGACGGGATGGGCATAAGGAATGATCATGCCTTTGGGAATGGTTTGCGGGGGATGGGAGAGAGACTGGCGCTTATTGACGGTGTACTCGCGCTGTCAAACCATAATGGGGCGGTTCTGGAAATTAATGTTCCGATTGTCAGAAAAGCGGAAGCGCCCGTTTAGCGACGTATGGACTGGAGCCCTCCAACTGAGATAAAGGAAACACGAAGAGCGCAAGTGATTCGATGTTGACTTATCGTAGGGCGGAGGGCGAAGTACACTAGTCGCTGGGCGCAGGAGCTGGAGCTAGACAAGAAAAGCGCCTGCATAAACGGACAGGAATCAAAAGTGAATAAAAAGGAGGGGCAGCCGTATGATTCGCCTGTTTATTGCGGAAGATCAGCGTATGCTGCTGGGGGCATTAGGCTCGTTGCTAGATTTAGAGAAAGATATGAAGGTCATCGGCCAGGCGATGAACGGTGAAGAGGCACTTAATAGAATCTTGGAACTCAAACCGGACGTCTGCTTGATGGATATTGAAATGCCGGTGTTAAATGGACTCGAGGTGGCAGAAGAACTCGCAAAGCGGAAGTCACCGAGCAAGATCATTATATTAACCACTTTTGCCCGGCCCGGATATTTTGAGCGTGCTCTAAAAATCGGCGTCCACGGCTACCTGCTGAAGGATGGGGAAATAGATGAGCTCGCCGAGACCATTCGCAAGGTGATGGAAGGAAAACGGGTGTTCAGTCCAGAACTAACTTTTAACGTCATCCGTGAGGAAAATCCGCTGACCCCAAAGGAACAAGAGATATTACGTCTAGCCAGTTTAGGAAAGACGACAAAAGAAATCACATCCGAACTTTATCTATCATCCGGAACCGTCCGCAACTATATCTCTGAAATCATCCATAAACTAGATGCCAAAAATCGAACGGAAGCCGCCAGCATTGCCGAGAAAAAAGGCTGGATCTAGCTCTGGAAAGGTGCCTTTAATAGGTGCCTTTTTTTGTGCTCCTCGGGCGTCCTATTTCCCTCCTTTCGGACAACTCCCCATTTATTGCCCTTTTATGTTGGACAACCTTCCACAAAACTCATTTAAGAATAAATTAATACAAGCCATGTTTGAGGTAAGGCAATCGGTCATTGCTAATCATTCTCAAAGAGACAAAAGGGGGAATAAATAATCGTGAAAATATTAATCGTCGGAACAGGATATGTCGGGACGACGACAGGCCTTATTTTTTCTGAAATGGGTCACCAGGTTACGGGGCTGGACCTCGATGATAAAAAAATAAAAGCACTAAAAGCCGGTAAATTGCACTTCTATGAGCCAGGACTTGAGGAATTATTAAGTAAGCATGTTCAAGCCGAAACAATCAAATTTACCAAAAAGGCGAAGAAAGCTATTAAAGAAAATGATGTTATTTTCATTTGTGTCGGAACACCGCAAGGGACAGACGGAAGAGCTGACATGACCTATGTAAGAAGTGTCGCAAAATCAATCGGGAAATATATGAATCAATACAAGGTCATCGTTACAAAAAGCACTGTACCGGTGGGGACGGCTGATTTAGTGACGCAATGGATTAAAGAAAGTCAAGACGAACCACTCCCCTTTGATGTCGTCTCAAATCCAGAGTTCTTGAGGGAGGGCACCGCACTCCATGATGCCCTTAATCCCGACCGAATTATCATTGGCACAACAAGTGAGGCGGCAGGAAATGTCATGCGGGAACTGTATCAAAATTTTTCATGCCCGATCATTGAGACAAACCCAAAAGCCTCTGAAATGATTAAATATGCCGCTAATTCCTTCCCTGGCTATGAAAATTTCCTTTATTAACGAATTAGCCAGACTATGCGATCACCTGAAGATTAATGTAAATGATGTTTCAGAAGGGGTGGGGCTTGACAATCGCATTGGCCCGCATTTTTTAAATGCGGGAATGGGGTATGGCGGTTCCTGTTTCCCTAAGGATGTAAACGCGCTCATCCAAATCGCGAAAGACCATAATCATACCCTTTCCATTTTAGAAAAAGTCGTTGAGGTAAATGAAACACAGCCGCAATACTTTATTGAAAAAATAAAACAAGTCCTGGGCGGCGTTTTAGAAAATAAAACAATTGCAGTAATAGGATTATCATTTAAGGCAAATACCGATGATACACGAGAATCGCCGAGCTTGGTTTTGATCAACAAATTAGTCGAAGAGCAAGCGGCCGTTCGCGTCCACGATCCCATTGTAAAAATAACCACGGCCGCCTCCATCCATCAATTTCAAAGTATTGAAGAAACCGTTACTGGGGCACATGCCCTTGTGATAGGCACGGACTGGGATGTGTATAAACAGCTTGATTGGGGAAGCTTAAAACCGCTCATGGAACAACCGAATATTTTTGATGGAAGAAATCTACTGGATAAAGGGATCCTTGAAGTCTTAGGATTTCATTATACAGGGGTTGCGAACCATTAATTTAAAAAGGATATTTGTCTTGAACAGATATCCTTTTTTAATGGAGATACAAAAAGGATTGACACAAATAAATTTTCTTGATAAATTTGTTCGTTGAAATATTGTATGGCTGACCTAAGAGATCTCCTAAAAGATTAGAGGCTTCTTGGGGATTCTATTGGTGTCGGTTCAGTTTGTGCACGTACGAAAGCGTTTCACGATAAATGCGAAAACGCCTATCGGGTTGTTTGGGTTACATCGGCTTCTGGATAGCCAACGAAGTACATGGCATAA
>NZ_JBMPZU010000002.1:0-67331 GCF_049463095.1 Neobacillus sp. 19
TTGGAAGTTCCCAAGTATTTCCTTTCGTAATCTTGTATAATAGAAATAATAGAAGAAAAAGAAGGAGTGATGAAACCTAATTAACTGAAAAAATTTCTCCTAAATTACTCTTTCCTAACGTTTACTACCAATGTATTTTGGCTATGGTAAAAATATAAGGGAGTGTTACGAATGCGAAGGAAGATTCAACTGGTCATTATCGGTATCATGGTGGTATTGGGTTCATTTTTAGTAACTGGGTGCGGCATGCTTTTTTCAAATGAGTTAATCGTAAATCGCTATGCGGATGCCTTGCTCACTAAGAATAATGAACTCCAATTTCGTTTTCGAATTAACAATGAAATATTAGAAGGGCACCAATTATACAAGGTGAAGATTACCATCCATGATGATAAATTGGCGGCTGCAATCGGTAAAAGAGAAATTATATATGGTGAAGATCAAGTATTAAATGGTGATTATTTAGAAGTGAAAGAAAAAAGCGAAAAGTATATTTTTATGGACCCTCTCCCATTGCAAAAAGATTTACATATTCAAGAGCTAAAAACGATGATTGAGCGGGACCATGCAGTGTCAATTGAAGTATTTAATGATAAAGAGGTATTTGGACGGACGTACCTAACAAATTTTTCATCAGAGTTATAAAAATGGTTTATTTTTTATCCGTAAGGGAAACCATTAAAATGTGCATAAATTTGGAGATGGAGCACAAAGGACCGGACGAGCTGGGGCGTCACGGTCTTTTTTATTTTCCCAATAATAATGGGAGTGATAAAATAAAAGAAAATGAAAAATGAAGGGAAGGATTTGTTTGTTCACTCCAAATAATACGGTAATCGGTTTTATTGGCACAGGTGTAATGGGCAAAAGCATGGCGAGGCATTTTTTATCTGCAGGTTACTCTTTAATTATCTATTCAAGAACAAAAAATAAGGCAAATGACTTAATAGAGAGTGGAGCAATATGGGTAGATACACCAAAAGAAGTCGCAGAAAAGGCCCAAGTTACCTTCACCATGGTTGGCTATCCAAAAGATGTAGAGGAAATATTTTTAGGTGAAAACGGTTTAATTCAACATGGTAAGCAGGGAAGCTATCTTATTGATATGACAACCTCTGCCCCCTCTTTGGCGGTGAAAATCTATGATGCGGCGAGAAAGAAAGGGATCCATACAATTGATGCCCCAGTTTCCGGCGGGGATGTAGGAGCGAGAGATGCGAAGCTCTCCATAATGGTTGGCGGTGAAGCAGAGGCATTTGAGGCGGTTCGCCCGCTGCTTGAATATCTTGGAACAAATATTGTCTATCAAGGGAAGCCGGGAGCCGGCCAGCATACAAAAATGTGTAATCAAATAGCAATCGCATCGAATATGATGGGTGTCTGTGAAGCGATTGTTTATGCTGAAAGAGCAGGATTAAATCCTGAAACGGTTCTGGAAAGTATTACGACCGGTGCGGCCGGAAGCTGGTCATTATCCAATCTCGCCCCAAGAATGTTAAATGGAAATTTCGAGCCTGGATTTTACATAAAGCACTTTATTAAGGATATGAAAATTGCTATAGATGAAGCTGAACGAATGGATATGGATGTTCCTGGATTATCCCTTGCGAAATCTCTATATGACCAATTGGCGGAGAAGGGTGAAGAAAACAGCGGTACGCAGGCTCTCTATAAATATTGGAAGAAATAATCCTGCATGGGCCAAAAACTGGTAAGGATAAAATCCTCCTGACTACAAGAAACTATGATAGAAAATTATGATAGGGGGATTTTATATGGCTAAACGGACGAAAAAGAACGACGCGAAGCAAAAGAACAAAAAAGGTTTCGATTCTGCAGTATTAAATGAAGAATTCGCTCATGAAATAGGATCTGAAGCCACAAATCAAATCCATAAAGACAAAGCTAAAAAAGAGAAGGCACCGAAAAATAACGGAAAATATAAGGGGCAATAATCCCACTAGCAGAAAACCCTCACTTATAATGGTGAGGGTTTTCTGCCTGAATTTAGGACCATTTTTTTAAATATTGCTCTAATCGATTTAGGCCTTCTTCCAAGGTCTCCATTGAACAAGCAAATGACAATCGAAAATATCCTTCACCATACTCGGAAAAAGCACTGCCGGGAACAACAGCCACTTTTGTTTCCTGAACAAGATTAAGGGCAAAATCAAAGCTATTAAGTGGAATTGCCACAGGAATCTTAACAAAGAAGTAAAAGGCCCCATCAGGCTTCACAACAGCAAGCCCCATTGAGAGTAAACGGTTATGTACATATTCCCTTCTTTTGATATATTCCTCTTTCATAGCAGCTGCGTCATCCAATCCCGCTGTTAAAGCTTCATATGCGGCCTTCTGGGCAATTGAATTTGCACAGGACACATTATACTGGTGAACCTTTAAAATATGCTTCGTGATGTTTTCAGGAGCAAATAAAAAGCCAATTCTCCAGCCTGTCATTGAGTGGGATTTCGATAGCCCATTAATTACGATTGTCTTTTCTTTTAAGAAGCTGGCAATCGATGTATGTTTATGATCATAAGAGAGTTCGCTGTAGATTTCATCAGCAAGGACAAAAATATCCTTATCCATTAAAAAGTCTGCGATTTCCTTCAGCTCTTTTTCTGAAAGGCTTACGCCAGTTGGATTGGATGGGTAGGGCAAAACAATACAGCGGGTATTTTCAGTAATATATGGCTTGATTATGTCAATTGTAAAGCGGAATTGATGTTCTCGAATATCAACATGTACAGGCTTTGCACCCATCATTCGAATAACCGGTTCATAGCCTGGATAAATAGGACCTGGCAGGATTACTTCCGCGTCTTCTGTTAAAATGGTCCGAAACGCAATATCAATCGCTTCACTAGCCCCCACGGTTACGATTACTTCAGTTTCGGGAGTGTAATCCAAGCCATATTTTTTATTGACAAAGTGGCAGGAGGCCTCTCTTAATTCAAGGGTACCCGCATTATGTGTATAAGAAGTAAAGTTCTGATTGATTGTGGACACACCAGCTCTTTTCACATGTTCGGGGGTAGGGAAATCGGGCTGTCCAATTGTAAAAGAAATCAGGTCATCCATATGGGCTACCATATTAAAAAATTTTCTAATGCCTGAGATTTCAATGTTTTTCACACGTTGATTAATTAAATGCTCCAATTTTGACGATCCCTTCTCGTAAGGATATTTTACTTTCTAGAATATACTGATTATAGACTATAATCAGGTCTAGATTCTACTGTTAAAGGCGGGTATCTAGAAGAAATAAAAAACGGACCCGAGTTTTCTCAGGGACCGTTTTTTAGGGGTAGGGGAGTCTATATCAAATTGAAAGAGTATTTATTAATATCCATAATCCCAGTCAACTTCGTCTTCATGCCAAAAAACAGGCGAGACAGATCCGAATTCAACTATTTTTTCATCAAGCTTGCAGCTGCAATGATCACAACCACATTGCTCTTTGATTTCTTCGTAAAAGGAGTGTTCAACATCCTCAATAAACGTAATATTCTGCTCTTGGAAAAGAATGGCAGTTCCTTTCATATTCAAGCACCTCTTTATTATTTTTTACTGCATATTGATTAAGTACACCTTATGTATGTATTGTAATTCCGATTGATAAAAGAGTCTATCCAATTGTGATGATGTTCACAAAATCCTCAAAAAGATGTAGCGAAATTTAGACAAGGAGATAAAAGTATACCTTATTCCTCCTGGAAAAGTAAAAGCCAGGAAATGTCTTTTTCCTGACTTTTTCATTGATATTAAGAATAATGCTCGCCTAATTTCTTGAAAATCGGTTTTTGATAGGTGCGTTTGTTCGGTGGGTGATTTTCAAACTCAGTTATTCCGGTGTAGGTTTGCAGCAATGTTTTTGCCGTTGTAAGTGAAAGTGTTGCCTTCGGATTTCTAACACTGCCATCTAATTTGCCCAGATGCGGAAGATCCTGAAAATCCGCTTTTGTTGGTGGGATATGGAAGGTATATCTTCCACATTCAACGAGCACGTCGGACTGCTGTTGGCTATTGCGCGGATTTTGAGAAAAGTGGAGACCTATTTTTCTTGCCTTGCCCTCATTAATCAATTTTTTTAGTGATTCTTGTTTCAATTTGTACAAATATTTGGGGTTCGGTGCTGTTTTTGCATGGCGATTCACGATAAAGACAGCTTGTGCGAGGTTTTCACTGGTTAGACTTATTTTTTTTAGGGGATGTTTCTGATCGTGATTCAACGTATGTTCTCCTTTCATTCTTTTAAAACATCTACATTATACCCTGTTTTCATCTAAATAGAAATATTGTAATTGTTTTTTTGTGCTTTATTCCGATCGGTTAAAGTACGAATTAGTATTGTGAGTTCATCCTATACTACAACCAGGTAATAAAAGTTTTAGTAAAATAATCATTATTTTCTATAAATTACTTTCTTTCAGTTAATTTCATTGTAAAATAGAATTACTAGAATGTAAAAACATTATTGTACAAAATCAGAACTTTTTCTGCTAAAGGATGATTGAATGGATCATGTACATAGTTTATTGACCAATGAATTAGTTTCTGGAAACACCAGTGTGAAAATACAGAAAATCATTTTTGATATCATTTTCCAACATGTGCAGGATATGGTTTTTGTGATGAAGGTTGAGAAGGGGCCAAGATTTCGTTATATATTTGTTAATGAAGCAGGGATGAAAAAAGCAAACCTTACTGTTAAATCAATTGGAAAAACGTTTCAAGAAGTTCTTCCACAGGAGTTTTCCACCTCCTTGCAGCAAAAATATGAACAATTATTAAAAAAAAGAGAAATCATTTTATTTGATGATCAATTTTCCTATGATGATGGAAAAACAGTTTATGGGGAAACCATCTTAACTCCAATTTATAATGATAAAAATACAATCCAATATATCGTTGCTGTAACGAGAGATGTAACAGAATGGTCAATTGAGAAAAATAAAATTGTCGAAAGTGAACAAAGGTATCGTTCCATTATCAATAATAATTTGGATGCTATTTTTACCATCAGCCCGGAAGGGAAAATTCTAGAAGCAAATCCAGCTGCATCTGTCTTAACAGGGTGTTCGGAAAGTCAGATGTTACATCGATCCATATATGATGTTATCAATGATTATGATTTAGTCAAATTTAAAACCCTATTAGAAAAAACTTGTTCAGGTTATGCACTTGAATCACTTGATTGTAAAATTATTCATGCAAAAGGTCATATCCTAATGGTACATATAAAAACAGTCCCGATTGTCATTCATGGAATCATAAACGGACTTTATGTCATATGTAAGGATTTATCAGAGCAGTCGAAGAATATGGAAATGATCAAGTTTATGGCTTTTCATGACCAATTGACGGGGCTGTTAAATAGAAGAGCATTGCTTGAACATTTAAATCAACATATTTATTCCAAAGTTAAAAGCGTGCAGGAGTTTGCGTTAATCTCAATTGATTTAGATCGGTTCAAATATTTAAATGACACGCTTGGGCATTTGGCAGGTGATGAAATATTAAAAAAAGTTGCCGAACGTTTAGGACAATTTCAAAATGAAACATGTTATATATATCGAGTAGGCGGGGATGAGTTCAATATCTTGCTTCTTTCGGCAGACAGAAAGGAAGCCGGCACCTTTGTTAAGAAGGTATTTTCAGTTTTCTCACAATCTTTTTATTTAAATTCACAGGAGTATTTTATATCTACGAGTATTGGGATCAGCATGTTTCCAAATGACGGGAAAGATGCCGAAATGCTGATTAAGAATGCGGATGAGGCCCTTTTTCGTGTGAAGGAAAGAGGAAAGGCGCATTTTCAATTCTACCGGACAGAAATGAATTCCTTTTTCTCCAATGTAGTAACGTTAGAAACGCATCTAAGGAAGGCTATTGACAAAAATGAACTTTCCTTATTTTATCAACCGCAAATTGACCTGACTACCGGTGAGGTCAAAAGTTTTGAGGCTCTGCTTCGCTGGAATGATAGAGAATTTGGTGCTATTTCACCTTCCGTCTTTATTCCGTTGGCTGAGGAGACAGGGTTAATTATCCCAATTGGAAATTGGGTAATTGAAAATGCCTGCGGTCAACTTCACGTATGGAATGAAAAAGGATATACCGATCTGCAGGTGGCGGTAAATATTTCACCAAAGCAGTTACAACATCCAAATCTTGTTCCATTTATTCAATCTATGATTGAAAAATATCAAATCAAGGCATCTTCCTTAGGAATTGAAATTACGGAAGGGACAATGAGTGATATGAAGGAAACGATTCCCATTCTAACGAAAGTGAAGGAATTGGGCGTATCAATATCTGTAGATGATTTTGGGACGGGGTATTCCTCATTAAGCTATCTAAAACAGTTTCCAATAGATTGTTTGAAAATTGATCAATCCTTTATCAGAGATATCCTGAAAAATCATAAGGATGCTGCGATTACGTCAACCATTATCCATCTAGGGAAAAGTCTATGTTTAGAAGTAATTGCCGAGGGTGTGGAAACTAAAAAGCAAGTGGAGTTTCTCTCTCATGCTGGCTGCCATAAAATCCAAGGATTCTACTACTCGAAACCAATCCCAATTGAAGAGGTTGAGCAAAAATTTTTAGGACAAAGGAAAAGCTAAAAATCCTTATCCATTATTGGATAAGGATTTTTTAGTTTTCACCTTTAAATGTGAAAATGGTTAACTCCGGTTTAGACATAAAGCGAAATGGAAGCCGTGTTGTCCCAATCCCTCTATTTACATAGAGGGTTAATGGATTTTCTTCTCCAAGCTGATATAGTCCTTCCGGATATAGTTGAGCGAAGGGGGGGGTAACTAACGCCCCAATCAATGGGATTTTAACCTGTCCACCGTGGCTGTGACCGCTGATTTGCCACTGGATAGGATATTGCGAAGCTGTCTCAGCAAGGTCAGGGGCATGGGATAATAATAGTTTAAAGCGGTTATTCGGTACATCTTTTAAGGCCAATGGCAAATCTGGGGCTCCTAACATCGCATCATCAATTCCCAGCAGATAAATGGTGCTGCCATCCGGCAATTTAATCGGTGCAGATTCATTCAAGAGGACAGTAAAATTAGTTGTCTCCATAATATTACGATAAATGGCAGACCCATAGCCGCCATGGTCATGGTTTCCAAAAATGCAGTATTTACCAAGTGGAGCTTGTAATGTTTCTAAAATGGTCATTAATTTATTCATTTCAGTAAATTTATTCGGCTCGTCCAGCAAATCTCCAGTAAATAAAATAATGTCAGGTTTGAGATTATTTATTTTAGCAGCTAGTTTTTTGAATTGGTCAAGATTGTATTGAAAACCAAGATGGGTATCACTAAATTGAACCATTGTTATTCCGTCGAAGCTTTTTGGAATTAATCGGTGTTTAATTTGCCGCTTTTGAATATCGAGTAGGGAGGGCTCAATTCGATGGGCATAAATATATCCCCCGAACTTAACCCGAGAACGGCAAGAAATGAACCAAATGTACGTTTCAGAAAAGTTCTCCTTGTGTGATCTTTTGCCATTTTTTCTACCAACCTAACTTTTTTTTCACTTTCTAGAAAATAGTAGAGTCCATTTGTATTTTCTTTAATATTAACCTATATTGCAAGCAAAAAGGTCCTTATAAGTGTTTATTCAATAAAGCAAATAAAAATGATTAAAAAAGCAGTCAAAAAAATATGACTGCTTTTATCTATAACTTACCGCACGGCTTTGCAGCGCTTTCCATGAAGAAATAAATCGTTCTTTACCAACTTTCGCTTGTTTCTTTCCTGACAGGGGATCGTTTAGATAGACAAAATTGGCATCATAACCGACCAAGACGACAGCATGTAAATCAAGTGGTGTTTTTATATATTGCTTGCCGTGATACCAGCCTTCCCAGCGATCAGGGAGACGGTAATCCCCTGTTGTCCAAACAACTACAGGATAGCCGGCAGAAACATGTTCCAGAACCTTTTCAAAAGGTTGGTTAGTTAAATTCACTGCTCTCCCAGGCAGTTTTTGGTTTATTAAATTGATCATCGGTTGATCAAAAACCGCATATCCCGCCTGTTTGCCAGTCATATCCCCAACGAATCCATCGGCCGGATTCCCCCAATGTAAGATATCCCCTGCCGCTGATTTAATTAGCGGATCTGGATCTTTTTGAATAGCTTGGTACAGGTCCATTTTAGTTGTTTTAACGCCTGCATATTGGAGGACCATTGTTAGACTGGTCACTTCGCACCCATACCGGAGCTCCGGATTTTGATTAATTTGAATGACATCAAGCATGATTGATTCCTTTATTGGAGTTGGCTTAACGGTGTTTTCAATATTTCTATCCTTTCAGGAATCATCAATTGGTTATTAAGATCTTTTGTCGTATAGGATTTATTATTTTTCCCGTTCGGGGATGGCGCTTGAGATTTTGTTTGTACAGGTGCCTTTACAGGTGCTGATCTTTTATTTGTATTGGCTTGAAAGTGACTGCATCCAATCATTAGCAAGATTGAGGCAAAAATAAAAATCCTCTTCAACACTTGACCTCCTTTGATGGAGCTTGGATATAGGATATGATTGTATCCTTGCAGATATAATGGTATTCTTTTGGCAAAGAACGCGAAGCTTGATTATAGCGTATGGTATTATGAAAATTATTTTTTTGGAGGAACTTGGATGGATGCATTGGAAATTCTATCGGATCTTGAAAATTGTATACCGTATTTTCAACCGATTTTTAGTGCCGATGAGCAATGTGTCATCGCTTATGAGGTATTGGGGCGTTATCAATCAGAGGGTGGAATAATAAGCTTAGGCCCTTTCTTTCAGGATGATCAGATCCCTGATGAATATAAGTTTGAAGTGGATTTACTAATAGTGAAAAAGGCACTCGAAAAGGCACTTCAGCTTGATGAAAATATAAGTGTCTTTTTGAATCGAAATGCGGAATTATTAATGTATGGCCATGGTGAACCTTTTTTACAGGAGCTTATAGCATTTGAAAAGAGGGGATTAAGTTTAAACCGCATTGTTCTGGAAATTTCTGATCGGAATTACCATGGTGATTTGGATCAATTTGATCATCTCCTGCAATATTACCGGACATATGGGATTAAAATTGCTATATCTAGTATTGGGAGCGAAAGTCATTACTTTGAACGAATCGGCCAGCTTGAACCTGATATAATAAAAATCAATCTTCAGGCATTAAAATCTACTGCAACAGGTATAAATTTTAATGATGTCTTATTTGCGTTGTCACTCTTGGCAAGAAAAATTGGTGCAACCCTATTGTTTGAAAACATTGAAATGAGTTACCAGCTGCAATTTGCCTGGAAAAATGGCGGTCACTTTTATCAGGGGTTTTATTTACATCCGCCTGAAGCTGAATTTATAAAACATGATATATTAAAATATCGCTTAAAAGAAAAATTTCATGATTTTATTTCATACGAAAAACGAAAATTAGAGGCAGTCTTTACGACAGCAGAATTTTTTCAAGCGACGGTTCAGGAAATTGTTGTGAAAAACAGGAAGTCAGGTTACGAGAACCTGTTCCAAGCACTCGTAAAGGAAATGGATGGTATTGCTTTCCGCATGTACGTTTGTGACGAGGATGGTTTTCAAAAGTCGGAAAATATTTTCAAAGGTACCAATGGCTGGAGTACACAGCCTGAATATTTAAATAAAAATTGGAGTTGGCGCCCGTATTTTTTAGAAAATATCATAAAGATGCGTCATGAACGAAAAGGAAGGTTATCTGATTTGTATTGTGACATTGAAACAGGTGAGACCATTCGGACGTTTTCTTTTCCTGTTAACGAAAATGATTATTTGTTTATCGATATATCCTACCAATATTTATTTGAGCATGACGAATTACTGTAAGAATGCACCTGTATAGAATGATTCACGGAGTGGCAATTTAAGTGTAACGACCATTAGAAGGAGACTTGCTCATGAATCTTTTCGTTAACATTCTGGCCATTGCGATTGTCGCTATTCTTGCGGTATCTCTTTTATATACCTTTGTTGTCGCTAGACAGCAAAAGACGGTAGAAGGGGAATTCGATTCAAAAATTGCTAAACCGGTACAAGGGAATGTATATTTAAGAAATCCAATTTTCCTGGCATATGGAATTTTTTTTGCACTACTTCTTTTTATAGTTCTATTCGTCGCCATAACCTTTTTATAATAGGCCTCAGCATCGAGAGGCCTATTTTTTCTATTCTATTTTTAAAAAAAATCCCCATTTATTTTATTTTTACTTGGACAAATGGTGTCTATTATTTTATTCTTTTAATATTGGCATATAAAAAGAACTACTTGTAAAATTCTAGAAAAAATCCATCAGGATAGAAATATGCCAAATGAGAAACATAACTGTAAACAGTTTGTTTTGGGTTTGAAAGGGAGGATAAGCCTATGTCACAGCTGCAAGGTATATTAACAAGATTAAAAAACCTTCAGGAACAATCTACTAGTGGTGAGCCGGCGCAACGCTATTTCGAGGTAAATGGCGAAAGAAAGTGTCAGGTAACATTTCATCCAAAAACGGAAACGTTTGAATTAGAAATATATAACGAAAAGGAAAAGCCGAAGCGTTATCAATTTGATAATATTGATATGATTACCATTGAAATATTTGATTTGATTCAATAGGGACCATTATTGGTTCCTTCTTTTTATGTAGAAAACGCTTCAAAATTAACCTGATCACTAAAAACTATGATAAAATAGGTCTGTAGAAAAACAAACATTGAGGAGTTTTCGGTGATGATCAGTCTTCCCAGTGGAGAATTTTTAGAGTTAACAATAAAAGAATTAATGATTCCTTCAGAGCGGGTTGCTCATGTGCAGCTTGGAAATAATCTCGAACATGCATTGTTGGTCCTTACGAAAAGCGGATATACTGCCATTCCTGTATTGGATCCGCATTACAAACTGCATGGGTTAATAAGCACGCCCATTATTATGGATTCGATACTTGGGCTTGAACGGATTGAATTTGAACAGCTTGAAAATAAACGGGTGGAAGAGGTCATGAAAAGCTTGATTCCACGAGTGGTTATTTCTGAGTCGCTGATTGTGTGCCTGGATGTGCTTGTCAATCATCCGTTTCTATGCGTTGAAAATGAAGATGGCTTTTTTGAAGGGATATTACCCAGAAGCACGGTTTTAAATCAATTAAATAAAATTGTAAAAAGATTTAAAAAGTAGTTGATATTTAGGCTCCCATAAAGGGAGCTATATTTTTTCTCTTTGAGGTGTAATGATGGATACAGATGTTGGAAAATCTGCTGTAAACAGGACAAAAAAACCGCTTGTGCTGGCCGCAGTGATGCTGGCCATGTTTATGGGAGCAATTGAAGCAACGATTGTATCAACTGCGATGCCGGCAATTGTTGCAGATTTGGGAGGATTTACACATTATAGCTGGGTGTTCTCTGCATATCTTTTAATGAATTCTGTCACCGTCTTGATATATGGAAAACTTTCAGATTTATTTGGCCGAAAGCCTATACTTACCATTGGAATTATTATTTTTCTAATCGGTTCGGTCCTTTGCGGCTTTGCTGGATCAATGAAGACATTGATCATTTATCGATTAATCCAAGGGTTCGGAGCGGGGGCTGTCACACCTATTGCGACAACTATTGTGGGTGATATTTACTCGAAAGAAGAAAGAGCGAAAATACAAGGGTACCTTTCAAGTGTATGGGGGATTTCGGCTATTACTGGACCAGCAGTCGGCGGTTTACTTGTCCAATATGCCAGCTGGCATTATGTCTTTTGGATAAACATCCCCCTTGGGATTCTCTCATTAGTT
The DNA here is from genome assembly GCF_049463095.1 of Neobacillus sp. 19. Taxonomy (NCBI): domain Bacteria; kingdom Bacillati; phylum Bacillota; class Bacilli; order Caryophanales; family Bacillaceae; genus Neobacillus; species Neobacillus sp. 19. Next base: position 11,829 of record NZ_JBMPZU010000002.1, read on the forward strand.
GGATTATGGCTTTTCTTACATGAAAATGTTGAAAAGAAAAAACATGAAATAGATTACCTGGGGGCCATTCTTTTAACGATCACGATTTCGACACTTATGTTTGTCCTTATCGATGGAAGCAGGTTGGGGGCTTGGCAGATGGTTAGTTTGATGGTTTTGTCGGGACTTGCTTTGTTGGCCTTTATTTTTCAAGAAGGGCGTGCATCTGAACCAGTTATGCCATTTTCAATTTGGAAAGAACGCTCCATTTTTATCGCTAATATTACATCACTGACAACTGGCGTTATGTTAATCGGCATTTCGAGCTTTTTACCGGCTTTTGTACAGGGTGTAATGGAACAAACTCCAATTGTCGCCGGGTTTACACTTACTACGATGTCAATCGGCTGGCCAATCGCATCCGCACTTTCGGGACGGATGCTGATCACAATCGGGTACCGGAAAACCTCAATCATTGGAGGGGCATTCTTACTGATTGGGAGTATTGCTTTCGTTACGATGTCGGCTTCTTCGGGTCCGATATGGGCAGCTGCGGGCTCCTTTTTCGTTGGTGTGGGCATGGGGCTGACATCTACTGCATTTATCGTCTCGATTCAAAGCACTGTTGCTTGGCAGCAGAGGGGAATAGCGACAGCAGCGAATATGTTTATGCGGAATTTGGGCAGTACAATTGGTGTTGCTTTATTAGGAGGAATCCTTAATAACCGTATGGTCCATTATTTTAGGCAAAATGATAAGACATTAACAGTCGATGACACTAATATTCTCTTAAAAGCAAGTGAACGGGACAAACTGACGGATTCAGTCAAGAATATTTTACAGGAGGGACTGGCATTTTCCTTACACACAGTTTATTATGTTGTTCTCACCTGTGCTTTAATAAGTTTGCTATTGATATTATTTATACCTAAAAAGAGAAAGGGCGCTGTGTAAACCAGGCTTTATAAGGAGGGATTTTCTTGTCCTCATTATCAGAATTCCAATTATTATCTGTTTTGGCACAGGAAATGAATATGCGTAAAGCATCGGAAAGATTGTTTGTTTCGCAGCCAGCTCTTTCCCAGCGGCTGCAAACAATCGAAAAAGAGTGGGGAACAAAACTGTTTATTCGTTCACAAAAAGGGCTTGCACTTACCCCGGCCGGGGAGCATGTCATCGATTTCGTCAATGATGTCCTGAATAAACAAGAAAAGGTCCGCGAAACGATCTATTCTCTCCAAGCAGGAATTTCCGGAACATTAAAAATTGCTGTAGCATCTATTGTGGGACAAAATTGGCTTCCGCAAGTATTGAAAAAATTTATTGATAGGTATCCGCAAGCCAAGATTTCATTAATTACAGGATGGAGCAGCGAAATTCTTAAATGCTTATATGAAGATCAGGTACATATAGGGATTATCCGTGGAACTCCGGATTGGAAAGGGATAAAGGTCCATCTCTTTAACGATCCGCTTTATTTGGTTGATCGGGAAATTACCCGGCCTGAACAAGTAATCGCAACTGACCGTCCGTTTATTCAATTTAAAAGTGATTCAAATTATTATCAGGAGATTCAAGATTGGTGGATGCGAAACTTTAAAACGTCTCCAAAGAGGACAGTTGTAGTAGACCAAATTGAAACATGTAAGCAAATGGCTTTTAATGGAATTGGCTATGCCATTTTGCCGGCAATTACATTGAGAAAGGCTGAAAACGATATTTTCAAAATACCGCTTGTAAATGAGAATAACGAGCCCTTAAAACGTGATACATGGCTGTTAGGGTATGAGTCATCCTTCCAATTAAAGCAAGTTTCCGCATTCGTCGAGTTAATCAAGGAGCACATCGCTGAATCTTCTGAAGATTAGTTTGTTTTTCTTGTTTTCATCACTTTTGTTTGATAAAGTATTTTCAGTACATATTTATAGGGGGTAAGCATAATGAAAATGATGGATGCGAATGAAATTATCGCTTTTATTCAAAATAGTAAAAAAGCAACACCTGTTAAGGTTTATTTGAAAGGTGAATTAGAAGGAATTGAATTTGGAAGCGAAACAAAAGCTTTTATCAATGGCAGTACTGGTGTTGTTTTTGGAGAATGGGCTGAAATTAATGCTGTGATAGAAGAAAATAAGTCGAAAATTGAAGATTTTGTGGTGGAAACTGACCGCCGCAATTCAGCTATTCCATTGTTAGATACAAAATATATTAATGCTCGTATTGAGCCTGGTGTTACAATCCGAGACCAGGTTGAAATTGGTGATAATGCCGTTATTATGATGGGGGCTGTTATCAATATCGGAGCGGTTATTGGCGAAAAATCGATGATTGATATGGGAGCTGTCCTCGGCGGCAGAGCTACTGTTGGTAAGAACTGTCATATTGGAGCCGGGACTGTTTTAGCAGGTGTCATTGAGCCGCCATCTGCGAAGCCTGTTATTATCGAAGATGATGTTTTAATTGGTGCCAATGCTGTTGTTCTTGAAGGTGTAACAGTGGGTACAGGTTCTGTCGTTGCTGCCGGAGCGGTTGTCACTCAAGATGTAGCTCCATACACAGTAGTGGCAGGGATGCCAGCAAGAAAAATTAAAGACATTGACGAAAAAACGAAATCAAAAACAGAAATCATGCAAGAGCTTCGTCAACTGTAAGAAAAGCGGAAGTGCCCTGGTCAGCGGCGTATGGCCTGGAGCGCTCCAACTGAGATAAAGGAAACACGAAGAGCCTGAGGCGCATTCGTGCTTGACTTATCGTAGGGCGGAGTGCGAAGGACACTAGCCGCTAGGGCGCTGAGCTAGACAATTCTCGAAGTAAGACCTTTATTTTATTTTTATTAAACTAGTACGGCGTGGGATTCTATTCCACGCCTTTTTATAAAGGAGAGATAATATGGATTCCTTAATCAAAATCCGTAGAGATCTGCATCAAATTCCGGAACTCGGTTTTCAAGAATATAAAACGCAGGCCTATTTATTGTCATACATACAGTCATTGCCAGAGGAGCGAGTTTCAATAAAAGAATGGCGGACAGGCTTATTTGTAAAAGTTCATGGGCTCAACCCCGATAAAATAATTGGATATCGAACAGATATTGATGGTCTCCCTATTAGTGAAGAAACCGGTTTATCCTTTTCTTCATCCCATGGGACCAATATGCATGCCTGTGGTCATGATTTTCATATGACAATTGCCCTTGGGGTCCTGACACATTTTGTCGAAAATCCCATAAGTGATGACCTCTTGTTTGTTTTTCAACCTGCTGAGGAAGGGCCAGGTGGAGCGGAGCCCATGCTGGCTTCGGAGGAAATGCGGGAATGGATGCCCGATATGATTTTTGCGCTCCATATAGCACCGGAGTATCCTGTTGGAACCATCGCCTTAAAAGAAGGATTATTATTTGCGAATACGTCAGAATTGTTTATCGATCTTAGGGGGAAGGGGGGACATGCTGCATACCCACACCAAACAAATGATATGGTAATCGCAGCATGTACGCTCGTCAATCAGTTGCAAACCATTGTATCAAGGAATGTAAACCCATTGGATAGTGCCGTCATTACTATTGGCAAAATAACTGGTGGAACGGTACAAAATATTATTGCCGAAACAGCTAGGCTTGAAGGAACGATTCGTACCTTATCACCAGAATCGATGAAAAAGGTTAAGCATCGTATTGAAGCAGTAGTAAAAGGAATTGAAACGGGCTTTGAATGTGAAGCCGTTATTGACTATGGTTCAATGTACCATCAGGTTTATAACACGGAATCGATCACAAGAGAATTTATTCACTTTTTGCAGCAGAAACCAGATATAACAGTTATCGAATGTACAGAAGCGATGACGGGCGAGGATTTTGGTTATATGCTAAAAGAAATACCTGGGTTCATGTTCTGGCTTGGGGTTGATTCCCCGTTTGGGCTGCATCATGCTAAATTAAACCCAAATGAAGCTGCGATTGATGTTGCTGTAAGGCTCATGACAAGCTATCTAACGTATAAAGGGAATAGGTAAAGACTTTACTTTTTAAAGTCATTTTATTTTGTTCTACTGGTTAATCATGTTAAAATTTAATGGAATACTGTTAGAAATTGTCGTTTATTCTCATGGATTATAGGTAAAACTGAAATGGGAATGCAGCAAAAACTTGTTTCATTAATTTATTTGGAGGGATTAACATGCCAGAACGTATGGTAGGCAAACAAGCTCCACGCTTTGAAATGGACGCTGTAATGCCAAACAAAGAATTTAAAAAAGTCAGTCTTGAAGAAAACATGAAAAATGATAAATGGACGGTATTGTTCTTCTATCCAATGGATTTTACATTTGTATGTCCAACTGAAATCACTGCAATGTCAGATCGTTTTGAAGAGTTTGATGATCTAGATGCAGTTGTTATTGGAGCATCAACTGACACAATCCATACACATCTAGCATGGATTAAAACAGACCGTAAAGAAAACGGCCTTGGTGATTTAAACTATCCACTTGCAGCAGATACAAACCATGTTGTTGCACGGGACTACGGAGTATTAATTGAAGAAGAAGGTATCGCTCTACGCGGTTTATTTATCATCAGCCCAGAAGGAGAATTAATGTATTCTGTTGTAAATCACAACAATATCGGCCGTGACGTTGATGAAACCCTGCGTGTGCTTCAAGCATTGCAAACTGGTGGCCTTTGCCCGGCGAACTGGAAGCCTGGACAAGCTACGTTAAACGTATAAATAAGAAAAGCGGAAGCGCCCGTTTAGCGGCGTATGGACTAGACCGCTCCGACTGAGATAAAGGAAACACGGAGAGCGTTAGCGGTCCGATGTTGACTTATCGTAGGGAGGAGAGGGCTAGTACACTAGCCGCTGGGTGCTGGTGCTGGACAATTCTCAAAGTCCAAAGGTATAAATTCTAATCAATTGATAGACCTAACCTTATACAGTGTTAGGTCTATTTTAAAAAGGGGGCAAGACAAATGAAATTACGTGAACCAATGCCGGAGTTAACTGGGGCTGTCGAATGGTTAAACGGCCAAGTAACCAAAGATGATCTTATCGGTGAAAAACCTACATTGATTCATTTTTGGTCTATTAGCTGTCATTTGTGTAAAGAAGCGATGCCGCAGGTAAATCAATTCCGTGATGATTTTAAAGAGAAGCTAAACGTCGTTGCGGTCCATATGCCGCGTTCGGAAGATGATTTGAATCTGGAAGAAATTAAGAAAGTTGCCGCAGAACACGGGATCACTCAGCCAATCTTTGTAGACAGTGAGCATAAATTAACAGAAGCACTGGAGAATCAATATGTCCCTGCCTATTATGTTTTCGATCGTGAAGGCAAGCTCCGTCACTTCCAAGCGGGAGGGAGCGGAATGAAGATGCTTGAGAAACGTGTCAACCGTGTACTGGATGAGTTAGAAAAAACGGAATAAAAAGAAAAGAAAAAGTTGTTCGTTTTCATAACGGACAGCTTTTTTTGTGTAACCTTGCCTCCTATTTATCGTCGGTATTAGTAATTATGATAGAGAAAAAGGGGTGTAGTCATTGAAAAAGTTAATCAGGGCATGTCCAATTTTAATAATGGCTGTATTATTAGGATTAGCTGGCTGTAGTGCAGGCAATAAGAGTGATAGTGCAAAAATGAATAGGGAAAGTAAAACAGAAATGGATACATCACAGGCCGGCAGCGGGGAGCAGGCAGCTTTATTCAATAACGATAAAGCAAAGGAAAATCAAACAGCAGGAGCGGCAACTATTGAAGTTACCAACAAGATGGTTATCTATCAGGCAGACCTTCAGCTGCGGGTAAAAAAATTTGAGCAAACTGTTCGAAGCTTGGAGGAAAAAGCAGAGAAATATGGCGGCTATATAGCCGAATCCACAGTGGCGAGAGAAGGTAAAGAGCAGGTGAGCGGCAGTCTAAGAATAAGGATTCCCCAAAAGCACTTTCAAGACTTTTTACACGATGCTGAAGGGCAAGCGGCTGAGGTCCTGCAGAGGAATATTAGCGGGCAGGATGTAACGGAGCAGTATGTCGACCTTGAATCCAGATTAAAATCAAAAAAGGCCGTTGAGGAAAGATTGCTGACATTTATGCAGGGGGCAGCAAAAACAGAGGATTTACTTAAAATTTCAGCAGACCTGGCAGCCGTTCAGGAAGAAATTGAGACGATTCAAGGTAAAATGAAGTTTTTAGAAAACCAAACCTCGTTTTCAACTGTGACCATTACCCTTTACGAAAATAAGGTAATTGTTCCTGCCATTGATAATGATCAACTAAATACTTGGGAGAAAACGAAAAAACAGTTTATGAAAAGCACCAATATGTTATTGGCGGGCCTGTCAGGATTAGTAGTATTTATTATTGGAAATATACCTGTGCTGGCAATAATATTTATAATTGTGTTTCTCATTCTCTTTTCCTATAAAAAAAGAAAAAGAAATCGGCAGGGGTAAACGGAGATAACTCTCTCTATTAAAAAAGGATGAAGAGTGCTAAAATATACAACATATCAAATCATTGTTGTTATCGGGGGAGTAATTTATGAAGAAGAGTTTTGCGGTAATTGGACTTGGCCGGTTTGGCGGCAGTATTTGCCGCACTTTAACCGATGAAGGAATGGAAGTACTGGGGATTGATGCGGATGAAGAACGTGTTAATGAATTTGCTATGATTGCTTCCCATGCCGTGGTTGGTGATACAACGGATGAGAATGTATTGAAGAGTTTAGGGATTCGTAATTTCGATCATGTGATCGTTGCGATTGGTGATGATATACAGGCAAGCATCCTCACTACGCTTATTTTAAAAGAGCTAGGGGTCGCTTGTGTTACGGCAAAGGCGCAAAATGATTACCATGAAAAGGTCCTTCGCAAAATTGGTGCAGACCATGTGGTACATCCTGAGAGGGATATGGGGAAACGGATTGCCCACAATATGGCTTCCAGTAATGTTGTCGACTATCTTGAACTTTCCGATGAACATAGCATTGTTGAAATTGTCGCAAATGAACGGTTAAGCGGGCGAACAATAATAGATATGGATATCCGCAAAAAATATGGGCTTAATATTGTAGCTATTAAAAGAGGGGAAGAAATCATCGTTTCTCCACAAGCGAAGGAAACACTTTTTGTTAATGATGTTTTAATCGTAATTGGTACAGATACCGACATCGACAGATTCGAAAGAAAAGTCCTTGAATAAAAAACGGAAGCGCCTCAAACTAATGTGGCGCTTCCGTTTTTTTTAAACTTCCATAATAATCGGTAAGATCATAGGTCTCCGCTTTGTCTTTTCATAAAGGAATGGTGCTAATGTATCCGTGATTTCATTCTTGATTTCAGACCATTGGCTTGTCTTTCTTTCCATTACTTTATTCAAGTGTTTGGTGATCAAATTTTGGGCATCATTGATTAAATCTCCGGATTCCCTCATATAAACAAAACCACGAGAAATAAGGTCTGGCCCGGAAGCAATTTTAAACTCTTTCATATTAATACTTACAACAACGACGACTAAACCTTCTTCAGACAAAATTCTGCGGTCCCTTAATACAATATTTCCAATGTCGCCAACGCCGCTGCCATCAATATAGACAGAACCAGACGGAATTTTGCCGGCCACCTGTGCTGTTTGGTCTGAGAGGGCTAATACTTCTCCATTGTCCATAATAAAACAATTATCTTCTTCTACACCGCAATCAACCGCAAGTTTAGCATGCATTTTCTGCATCCTGTATTCACCATGAATGGGCATAAAGAATTTTGGTTTAATTAAGCGGAGCATTAGTTTTTGTTCTTCCTGACCGCCGTGTCCTGAAGTATGGATGTTGCTTAATTTCCCATATATTACTTCTGCACCTGCACGGTACAGCATATTAATGGTTCTGCTTACACTGATTGTGTTCCCGGGAATCGGTGAAGATGAAAACACGACAGTATCACCGGGAATAATTTGAATCTGCCTGTGTGTGCCATTGGCAATTCGTGATAGAGCGGCCATTGGTTCACCTTGACTACCTGTACATAAAATCGTGACTTTATCAGCCGGTAACCGGTTAATTTGATTTGCTTCAATAAATGTTTCTTTTGGGGCATTAATATAACCTAAATCAAGTCCAATATTGATTGCAGCTTCCATGCTCCGGCCAAACACGGCAACTTTCCTGCCATTTACGACGGCGGCCTCTACCACTTGCTGCAACCGGTGGATATTTGAAGCAAAGGTAGCAAAAATGACCCGTCCATCCACTTTCCTGAAAATATCGTGGATGCTTTCGCCAACTCGGCGCTCAGACATCGTAAACTCAGGTATTTCACTATTCGTACTATCTGAAAGTAAGCATAATACGCCTTCTTTTCCGATCTCAGCCATTTTAGTCAAATTGGCTGGTTCACCTACAGGGGTAAAATCAAATTTAAAATCACCTGTATGAACTATTTGACCTGGAGGTGTCTTAACGACAATCCCATAAGAATCAGGAATACTATGCGTAGTCCGGAAAAAAGTAACAGATGTTTTGCGGAATTTAATCACATCGTCTTCTTTTATCTCAATTAATTTTGCAGTTCTAAGCAAACCATGCTCTTCTAATTTATTTTTGATTAACCCAAGGGCCAGCTTGCCGCCATAGATGGGAATATTTACTTCGCGCAGTAAATAGGGGATACCGCCAATGTGGTCTTCATGACCGTGAGTGACAAATAAACCTTTAATCTTTTCTTCATTTTTTACCAAATAGGTGTAATCAGGAATAACATAATCAATACCTAATAATTCATCCTCAGGGAATTTGATTCCGGCATCGATTAAAATAATTTCATCCTGGAACTGAACTGCATACGTATTTTTGCCAATTTCACCTAATCCACCAAGGGCAAAAACAGCAGTTTGATCATTTTTTACAAATTTCATAAATTATCCAATCTCCAATACATTATAGTCTTCATTTTGTTGTTCATATTCTAAATATGCTCCTGTTACTTCCTGTACGAATTCAACATTATACCCGCGGGAGGCAATTTTTGCGCGAACATCTCTTACCGATTCACCTTTAATATAAAGGGTTTTTGTGTTTTCTCTAACAGGTACTTGAGTAATGCTTTCTTGATAATATACTTTATATATCATATAAATTCGCTCCTTATTCAATCATAGCTTTTTCTATTATATATAATATTTTCATCTTTTTCATTTATTTTCTTTGGAAGCCCTTGGAATAATAATGAATAGTATCTTAATAACCGCTTGTTTTCCCACTTTACAATAACGAAGGAGCCCTTCGCAAGTTTGAAGGGCCCTTAAAAAAATTAGGCAATCGTTTTTTTTCTCAGTAAATCTTTCCACTGTTTTACAAGCTTCTTCCTTAGCTTCTTTAACATAGTGGATCATCTCCTTATTTCTTATTTTATACGAACCTTGTCCAATGTAAAGCAAGCAATGGGAGATAATTGAGATTTTTTAAAAAATAAATGTTTTTTTACTATTATTATATGATGAAATCGCTGATATTTTCATGGTTAAACATGGAATAACAATGACAGTCTTTAATGAAAGAAAAACACTGACCCAATAAAAAGGCCAGTGTTTTTACCTTTCGATCCCGATTGCGTCTTCAATCGGCTTAAATGGCTCATTGGAATCAATATAATCATAAAACATGATTCCATTTAAATGGTCAATCTCGTGTTGAAAACAGATGGCGGCAAGCCCTTTAAGCCGAAGCTTCACTTCTTCACCTGCAAGATTTACCCCCTTCACGGTAACTCTTGCATACCGCGGTACAAAGCCTGGAATGGCCTCATCAACTGAAAGGCAGCCTTCGCCCTGTTGTAAATAGGCTTTTTCAACAGAATGGCTGATAATTTTAGGGTTAAATAATGCATGACTATAAAGATTCCCTTTGTCATCTGTTAGATGAACGGCAATCATCCTTTTTGAAACATTTATTTGCGGGGCAGCTAAACCAATTCCCGGACGTAAACTATATTTTGACGCGATTTCATTATTTTGACTATTAATAACATATTCTAAAAGGCTGGATAAGATTTGTTTATCTTCCTCTGATGGCGGCATGGCAACTTCTGCAGCCACTTTTCTGAGGGTAGGATGTCCATCTCGAATAATATCGTCCATCGTGATCATGAACCTTCACTCCCGTGTTCAATTAAAAATATTTGCAATCACTAGTCTATCAAACATTAGATAAAATGTTAACCATTGATTGTCTGTACATCCTGATTTTTGCATACTTTTTTTCCTTGGTATATTGTCAAACAAACCTAGGACAGATATAGTTAAAGTTGGCAGTAGTTAGGAGGTTTCAATATGTTTTTAAAAGGCAATAGAAGATATTTACTTTCTATTTTAGCTATCATCATATTCATTATATCAGGATGTACTGAAAAAAAGACTTCTGTTGAGAAGATGTATGATATTTTAGAGGGTGTTGTAGCTAAAGAAAAGGCTTTCGAGGAACAACAAGATCCGCTTGTTAATTTGGAAATAGAAGAAAAAGAACTATATGACCAAATTATCGATCTTGGCATTAAAGAATATGACCAGATTGTCAAACTTTCTGATGAAGCAATTCTCTTAACGGAAAAAAGAAAAAATCATATGGAAAAGGAAACAGAAAGCTTAAACGAATCAGAAAAGGAATTTAAGAAAGCAACTAAAATTAAAGATGAATTTGAAGACCCTGAGCTTACAAAGACAGCAAATGAACTTTATGATATCATGATGCAGCGGTATCAAGCACATGAATGGTTATACAAAGAATATTCTGATGCCTTAAAATATGATAAAGAATTATATGAAATGTTTAAAAATAAGAACCTTCCTTTAGAAAATCTTGAGGCACAGGTAAATAAATTAAATGGACAGTATAAACAGGTTTCGGATGCTAATGAAAAGTTTAATATGCTTACGGAACAATACAATGATAAGAAGCTTTCATTTTATAAAAAGGCAGGGCTTAAATCGAGTAAATAATCATTGCTAAATTTGGAATCGGCTGAACCAGCCGATTTTTTCTATATTATAACAACAATAATAATTGGCTAATTTTATATAACAGTTTGAAATGGTAGGGTGGTACAGATGGCTTTATAAAATAAAATGTTTCTAATATGATTATGATGAAAAATTATAATCTTAGTATTTGACGCGTAAAAAATGTTGATGTAAACTCATATATGAGCTGAAAAGTTGTATCAATAGAGTTACCTAAAAGAGTAATACAGAATATAATTAGGGTGAGTAGAAGTTTTTGTTTGTTTTATATAAATCGTTTCTGTGAATCATGCTTTTATTGTCTGTTTTTTGGGTAATCTAACAGTGGATTTTATTTTTAATATTAAGCTCCGAATAGAAAGGAAGAGGTGACCAAAATGGCTTCTAAACTTAAGAACGCCCAGCTAGATGCGAAGAAAGCGCTCGAGACTGTAGAAGATCAATTTCAAACGCTTCAAATTCTTAATGAACAAGGTGAGGTTGTTAACGAAGCAGCAATGCCTGACCTATCAGATGAACAATTACAGGAATTAATGCGCCGTATGGTCTATACAAGGATTCTTGATCAACGCTCTATTTCTTTAAACCGTCAAGGAAGACTTGGTTTCTATGCACCAACTGCCGGACAGGAAGCTTCTCAATTGGCTTCTCAGTTTGCCCTTGAAAAAGAAGATTTTATTTTACCGGGATATCGTGATGTTCCGCAGATTGTTTGGCATGGATTGCCTTTATCGCAAGCGTTTTTATGGTCCAGAGGACATTTTCAAGGTGGACAGATTCCTGAAGGTGTTAATATAGCTATCCCGCAAATCATTATCGGTGCTCAATACGTTCAAACAGCAGGTGTAGCACTAGGAATGAAAAAACGTGGTGCGAAAGCCGTTGCAATTACTTATACAGGTGACGGTGGAACGTCTCAAGGGGATTTCTACGAAGGCATTAACTTTGCGGGTGCATTTAAAGCTCCGGCTATCTTTATTATTCAAAACAACCGTTTTGCTATTTCAACCCCTGTTGCTAAACAATCTGCAGCAAAGACACTTGCTCAAAAGGCAGTTGCAGCTGGTATTCCTGGTATCGTCGTTGACGGTATGGATCCGTTAGCTGTTTATGCAGCAACTCGTGATGCCCGCGAACGTGCGCTTAATGGTGAAGGTCCAACACTTATCGAAACATTAACATACCGTTATGGCCCGCACACAATGGCCGGTGATGACCCAACACGTTATTGTAACAGCTGACCTTGACAATGAGTGGGAAAAGAAAGATCCGCTTGTTCGTTTTCGCAAATTCCTTGAAAACAAAGGGCTTTGGAGCGAAGAAAAGGAAAACGAAGTAATTGAACAAGCCAAAGAAGATATTAAAGAAGCGATTAAGCTAGCAGATGCGGCACCAAAACAAAAGGTAACTGATTTGATTTCAATTATGCACGAAGATATGCCTTATAACTTAAAAGAACAATATGAAATATTTAAAGAAAAGGAGTCGAAGTAAGCCATGGCTCAAATGACAATGATCCAAGCAATTACAGATGCATTACGTACGGAATTGCGTAATGATCCGAATGTTTTAGTTTTCGGTGAAGACGTGGGTGTAAACGGTGGTGTTTTCCGTGCGACAGAAGGACTGCAAAATGAATTTGGCGAAGATCGTGTATTTGACACACCACTTGCTGAATCAGGTATCGGCGGTTTAGCGGTCGGTCTGAGTTTACAGGGATTCCGTCCTGTTCCAGAAATTCAATTTTTCGGATTTGTATTTGAAGTAATGGACTCAATTTCCGGTCAGGCTGCACGCCTCCGCTATCGTACTGGCGGCAAGTTTAATGCTCCGGTAACATTCCGTTCGCCTTTTGGAGGCGGCGTACATACTCCTGATATGCACGCTGACAGCTTAGAAGGTCTTATGGCACAATCACCTGGAGTAAAAGTGGTTATTCCGTCAACACCATATGATGCAAAAGGTCTTCTTATTGCATCTATCCGTGACAATGATCCGGTTATTTTCCTTGAGCATATGAAGCTATATCGTTCTTTCCGCCAGGAAGTTCCTGAAGAGGAATACACGATTCCGTTAGGAAAAGCGGATGTGAAACGTGAGGGGAAAGATGTTTCCATCATTACGTATGGTGCAATGGTCCATGAGTCATTAAAAGCAGCAGAAGAGCTGGAAAAAGAAGGGTATTCTGCCGAAGTAATTGACTTGCGTACTGTAAGTCCAATCGATATTGAAACCATTATTGCATCGGTTGAAAAAACCGGGCGTGCCATTGTTGTTCAAGAGGCACAAAAGCAAGCAGGTATTGCTGCAAACGTTGTGGCAGAAATAAACGATCGTGCTATTTTAAGCTTGGAAGCACCTGTATTGCGTGTTGCAGCTCCAGATACTGTATTTGCTTTCCCGCAAGCGGAATCCGTTTGGCTTCCTAACTATAAGGACGTTATTGAAACAGCTAAGAAGGTATTAACGTTCTAGACGTTGAAGAGTACTATTTTGGCGTTGGTAAATTAAATCCAGGGAAAGGGTGTTCCTTTCCCATTTTCATCCTAGCAAAATTGGCTAAAATACATGAAAAAATAGGAGATGAAGCTCAGTGTCATTTCAATTTAAAATGCCTGACATCGGTGAAGGTATTCACGAAGGAGAAATTGTCAAATGGTTTGTCAAACCGGGTGATAAAGTCCAAGAAGATGATGTCCTATGTGAAATTCAAAATGATAAAGCAGTGGTTGAAATTCCTTCCCCAGTTGAGGGAACAGTAATAGATTTATTAGTTGGCGAAGGAACTGTTGCAACAGTTGGCCAAGTTCTTGTTACATTTGATGCACCAGGATATGAAAACCTGCAATTTAAAGGTGACGATCACGATGATGCACCTAAACAAGAAGAAAAAGCTCCAGCTCCTGCCCCAGAAGCTAAGCAAGAGGCGGCCACACAACCGGCACCTACAGCAGCAGCACCAGCACCACAAGCAGAGGTTGATCCAAATAGACGAATTATCGCAATGCCATCTGTACGTAAATATGCACGTGAAAAAGGTATTGATATTCATTTAGTTTCAGGGTCAGGTGATAATGGCCGTGTTCTAAAAAGTGATATTGATGCATTCGTGAGCGGCGGGGCACAAGCGGCACCGCAAGCAGCAGCTGCGGCACCTGCAGAAACGGGAGCAGCGAAAGCTGAGGCACCACAAGCGGCAGCAATCCCACAAGGTGAATATCCTGAAACTCGTGAGAAAATGAGCGGTATTCGGAAAGCTATTGCTAAAGCAATGGTCAATTCAAAACATACGGCACCACATGTTACATTAATGGATGAAGTCGATGTAACGAAACTAGTTACCCATCGTAAGAAATTCAAAGAAGTGGCTGCCGCTAAAGGCATTAAGCTTACTTTCTTGCCATATATCGTAAAAGCATTAACAAGTGCATTAAGGGAATTCCCTGCTTTAAATACTTCACTTGATGATGCAACTAGCGAAATCATTCACAAGCATTACTATAATATCGGAATTGCTGCGGATACAGAAAAGGGCTTGTTGGTTCCAGTTGTAAAAGATGCTGATCGTAAGTCAGTCTTCAGTATTTCTAACGAAATTAATGAGTTGGCAGGTAAAGCTCGTGAAGGCAAACTTGCGCCAAATGAAATGAAGGGTGCATCATGTACTATTTCAAACATTGGTTCTGCAGGCGGCCAGTGGTTTACTCCTGTTATTAACCATCCGGAAGTAGCTATTTTAGGTGTTGGCCGTATTGCAGAAAAGCCAATCGTTCGTAACGGTGAAATTGTTGCTGCACCTGTTTTAGCACTTTCTTTAAGCTTTGATCATCGAATGATTGACGGTGCAACAGCACAAAATGCATTAAATCATATTAAACGTTTATTGAACGATCCAGAACTATTGTTAATGGAGGCGTAATATTATGGTCGTTGGAGATTTCCCTATAGAAACAGATACTATAGTTATTGGTGCGGGTCCTGGTGGATATGTGGCAGCAATTCGCGCTGCGCAGCTAGGACAAAAAGTAACAATTGTTGAAAAAGAATATGTTGGGGGCGTATGCTTAAATGTTGGGTGTATTCCTTCTAAAGCCCTAATTGCAGCAGGTCACCGTTATGAAACTGCCCTTCATTCTGAGTCATTCGGAATTACGGCGGAAAATGTAAAGGTTGATTTTTCAAAGGTTCAAGAATTTAAATCAGGAATCGTGAAAAAATTAACTGGCGGTGTGGAAGGGTTATTAAAAGGAAATAAAGTCAATATTGCACGCGGTGAAGCCTATTTCGTTGATGCTAATACACTTCGGGTGATGGATGAAAATTCTGCACAAACGTATACTTTTAAAAATGCGATTATTGCTACTGGTTCTCGTCCAATTGAACTTCCTGCCTTTAAATATTCGAAACGCGTTCTTAATTCGACTGGAGCCCTTAATTTAAATGAGATTCCAGAAAAAATTGTCGTCATCGGCGGCGGTGTAATCGGGATTGAGCTTGGCGGCGCCTACGCAAACTTTGGCAGTCAAGTGACCATTCTAGAAGGTGCAGAAGAAATATTAGGTCTTGGCGTTTTTGATAAGCAAATGGCTTCCCTTGTTAAGCGCAGCATGAAGAAAAAGGTGCTGAATTCTATACAAAAGCATTGGCTAAAGGGGTCGAAGAAACGGAAAACGGTGTGGTTGTCACATTTGAAACAAAAGGCGAAGAGAAGAAAATCGAAGCTGATTATGTCTTTGTTATGGTTGGACGCCGTCCAAACACTGATGAAATGGGCTTAGAACAAGTTGGTGTGAAACTGAGTGACAGAGGATTAATTGAAATTGACAAACAATGCCGAACAAATATTGGTAATATTTATGCGATTGGTGATGTTGTCCAAGGTCCACAATTAGCCCATAAAGCATCCTATGAAGCCAAAATTGCGGCAGAGGCAATTGCCGGACATTCTTCTGAAATTGATTACTTAGGAATTCCTGCGGTAGTCTTCTCAGAACCTGAATTGGCTTCGGTAGGATATACAGAGTCACAAGCAAAAGAAGAAGGTATTGAAGTAAACGCTGCTAAATTCCCATTTGCAGCAAATGGACGTGCATTATCACTGGACAGCGGCGATGGCTTCTTAAAATTAATTACCCGTAAAGAAGACGGTCTTGTTATTGGGGCGCAAATTGCAGGTGCAAGTGCGTCAGACATGATTGCTGAACTAGGTTTAGCGATTGAAGCTGGCATGACAGCTGAAGATTTAGCTATGACAATCCATGCTCATCCGACGCTCGGTGAAATAACAATGGAAGCAGCAGAAGTTGCTCTTGGAACCCCAATCCATATTGTTAAATAGTTCGAAAATAAAGTCCTTTTCTAAAAAAGAAAAGGACTTTATTTTTTTGCGGCGAATAATAAAGGTAACCAATACTTTTCCCTATTTTAAAATACCCGAATCGTTTGAAAATTAAATATATCTCTACCTATTCGAACATATACTTATAACACTGGATGTCTTTGTTCTTCGAAAAGATCAATGGATTTTGAGTGGTGATAAATATGAAGGTTTATGTTGTGATGATCCTGCAGTTTATGATTTGGAGCGGTTATACATTAATTGAATGGATTTCAAAACATGATCAACTTATTTATAAGGTCATAATGTTTTTTGTCTTTTTTTATCTGGCGTATATTATTGGAAACCATGTGACGAAATCAAGGAGGAAAACCCTCTTCATCACTGTATTAAGCTTAGTGATTTATACTTCCCTGCATTATACATTGGTGCAATTTATCCATTAAAAAAAGCCCCTCTAAGGGAGCTTCGTTACAAATTATTTTCTTGGGTAGAAATACATGATTCTTTCGTTAAATAGGTGCAGCTCACCTTGAAGCTTTTTAGCTAGGAATTTACAAAATTCATTTGCTTTTCCTTTATCCCCATGAGTAGATTGTGCCGGAAGTGTGACTTGTATGTATACCAGTTCTCTTTCTGCCCCATCTTCATCGCGAACTGTCTCTGTATCAACACCGATTAAAATGGCATTGTAGCGTTCATGGCTTGAATGTAAATAAAACCACTGCCCTTTGCCTTCTTCGGTTTCTTTTATTTCATACGGAAAGGCAGATTCCCCATATTGCCAATTTAATTGGTCGCCCGT
The DNA here is from genome assembly GCF_049463095.1 of Neobacillus sp. 19. Lineage (NCBI taxonomy): Bacteria > Bacillati > Bacillota > Bacilli > Caryophanales > Bacillaceae > Neobacillus > Neobacillus sp. 19. The sequence continues at coordinate 28,955 of NZ_JBMPZU010000002.1, forward strand.
TTTTGCTGTTATATTTTTATAGTAATGAAATAAGTCCTTTACCTCTTCAATCGTTACCGATTGTTTAGCGGATGAGGGCACAAGCTTAATAAATGCGTTTACAGCCATCATCATTCCCCCCCTATTGTCTATTGATGTTCAATTTCTATTCTAGCATTGATTAAAAAGGACTGACAACACTTACAATGTTACAATATGAGTAAAGTTAAAGAAAAGGCAAATAGTGGCCTTTTTTTTGTGCCTTTTTTTAAATGTGACATACAATTTAGGCTTGAAAAATCTAATGTGATATATTATTATTGGATTAAGGATATTTAAACGCTTTCAAATTCGTTTTTATTCACTCATGAAAAGGGGATTGAACAGATGGGTACTCTTGTTTGCCAGACTTGTAACTCTACTATTGATCATTTTGAAGATGAAAAAGTTACGGTGCTTTACTCGAAGTGCAATTGTTGCGACAACCATCATCATCACGAGGAAGAATAATTAAATCAGAACATTTAAATAAATAAACAGGATTCCGTAACCGGAATCCTGATTTTTTTATTTTATGGCTTTGTACTCTTTTATCACATGAATGAATTTAATTTCATCGTCTTCGGGACCTTGAACAGGTAAGCCAGCCTCGAGGTTTTCCCGGATATAATGAAGGTTTTCCTCTGTTATGATTTCACCCGGGATAAAAATAGGTATCCCTGGCGGGTAGACCATCACAAATTCGGCAATAATCCTGCCTTCTGACTCAGCAAAGGGAATGACTTCCGTTTCAGCATAAAAAGCATCTCTCGGAGTTAAGGCAAGTATCGGAATTTCTGGAAGAAGGACCTCCACAGGTTCAATTTTCCCAGCTTGATCTTTATATTCAGCCGCCAATTCTTTTAATGCATTGACTAATAGGGCTGCTTCCTTTTCAGTATCACCGAATGTAATAATACAAAGGATGTTATATAGGTCTGATAATTCTACTTCAATATTATGCTTTTCTCTTAACCATTTTTCAACCTCATACCCGGTTAATCCCAGTTCTTTCACGGAAATAATGAGTTTTGTCGGGTCATAATCAAACGTGGCTTTAGAGCCTAGTATTTCTTCGCCGATACAGTGAATATGGTCAATTTCGTTGATTCTCTTACGAATAGACTGTGCTAATTGAATAGTCCTGTTAATCAGTGCTTTACCTTTGGTTGCTAATTGCTTACGAGCCACATCCAGCGAAGCTAACAGCAAATAGGATGTTGACGTTGTTGTAAGCATGCTTAAAATCGATTGAACATGTTTCGCTGAAACAAGTCCCTCTTTGACATTTAGGATGGAGCTTTGTGTCATGGAGCCACCGAGCTTATGGACACTAGTTGCTGCCATATCAGCACCGGCCTGCATAGCAGACATTGGAAGATCATCGTGGAAATGAATATGGACACCATGGGCCTCATCAACTAAAACGGGCACATTGTACGAGTGGGCAATTTCAACGATTTTCTTTAAATCTGCTGAGATACCAAAGTAGGTCGGATTAATCACTAAAACCCCTTTTGCATCAGGATGCTGCTCAAGAGCCTTTTCCACGGCATCTGTTGTAATTCCATGAGAAATTCCTAGTTCTCTATCTATTTCCGGATGGATGAAGACTGGGATTGCTCCGGAAAAGACAATAGCCGACATGATAGACTTATGGACGTTCCTTGGTATGATGATTTTATCTCCAGGTCCACAAACGGCCATTACCATCGTCATAATCGCCCCGCTTGTACCCTGGACAGAAAAGAAAGTATGATCGGCTCCAAAAGCTTCAGCAGCTAATTCTTGTGCCTCCTTGATCATTCCCTTTGGATGATGAAGATCATCAAGCGGGCCAATATTTATTAAGTCGATGGACAGGGCATTTTCACCAATAAACTGACGGAATTCAGGATCCATTCCTGCTCCCTTTTTATGACCTGGAATATGAAATTGAATCGGGTTTTTTCTGGCATGCGCAACTAAACCGCTAAATAACGGTGTTTGATTTTGTGACAATGATTACTACACCTCTTTATTAAAAATACTTCTTTATATTCGTTGATTAAAAACATAAAACAATGGAATTATAGCACTAATCCAGGGGGTTGCATAGATTTCTTTCCGCATTTCTTTGATTATTTCTTACAGCTTAGTTTCCCTTGATGAAAGGAAATTTAACCTTTTAAGGCGAAATAAGAAATAAATGAATAATGAGGAGTGATTCAATTTGAATTGGCAAACACGAGTGACGGAGACTTTAGGGATCCGTATACCAATTATACAAGGTGGACTTGCCTATTTGGCCTATTCTGAATTAGCGGCCGCTGTTTCGAATGCTGGAGGATTAGGGCAGATTACAGCTATGTCATTAAGTAATCCTGAACAACTGCGTGAGGAAATCCGGAAGGTAAAACATTTAACGAAACATCCTTTTGGGGTTAATTTTGCGATTGGACAGCATGGACGCCCGTTCGCGGATTTCCTTCAGGTGGCGATAGAGGAAGAAGTTCCTGTTGTTTCTATGACAGGAGGGAACCCTGCACCCATATTTGATCAGTTAAAGGGAACAACCATAAAAAAACTCGTTCTCGTCGCTGCCAGACGGCAGGCTATAAAGGCAGAACAGCTTGGTGCAGATGCGGTTATGGTTGTCGGCCAGGAAGGCGGCGGCCATCTCGGCCGGGATGATATCGGGACAATGGTATTAATTCCTCAAGTTGTTGATGCAGTTTCGATTCCCGTTATTGCCTCAGGAGGAATTGGTGATGGAAGGGGATTGATGGCTGCACTAAGTTTAGGTGCAGAAGGGGTTGAAATGGGAACAAGATTTATTGCGACTAAAGAATGTATTCATGCACATGAAGTATATAAGCAAAGGCTCGTTGAAGGAACAGAGGCGGATACGGTGGTAATTAAGCGATCACTTGGTGCGCCTGCAAGAGCCATCGCAAATCCATGGACGGAACAAATTCTTGAAATTGAAAAGAAAAACGCAAATTATGATCAGCTGAAGGAATTTATTAGTGGAACGGCTAATAAACGGTACATATATGAAGGTGATGAGGGCAAAGGTTTTGCATGGGCAGGTCAAGTCATGGGGCTGATTAAGGATATACCTAGTGTTTCAGTACTTTTTGAACGAATGATTCATGATGCGGAAGAAATTCGTGCAAAATGGGGAAAATAAAGGTATGATTCATTTTAAATGTAAATAGTAAGCAGGTGAAATGAATGGAATACCAATATCCGATTGATTTTAATTGGTCAACCGATGAAATTGTTGATGTAATCAAATTTTTCGAAACAATCGAGAAGGCGTACGAAAAAGGGATTGAAAGAGACGAGGTTATGAACGCCTATCGGCGGTTCAAAGAAATCGTTCCAAGCAAAGCGGAAGAAAAAAACATTTGTGATGAATTTGAAGAAATCAGCGGTTATTCGTCTTATCGAACAATCAAAAAAGCAAAAGAAGCGCCATCAGGCAGCCGAATCATGATGAAATAATCTTAAAAAACTCCCGAAAATGGATTCGGGAGTTTTTTCTATTTAATATTTAGGGCTATTTTATAAAGTGGTGCTACTTTCTTAAAGACATCCTCAATTTGTTCTAATATCCCTTCAGAACCTAATTGGATAGCAGCCTCACGGTCTATGGTATATCCACATAATAGTTCTGCTTTTTTTACATTCTGCAGCCGCTCAAAGTGGGAGAGAAGATCAACCTTAGTCAATTGACCATGTGGAAGTGTATCAGGCTTCATGTGGTCAATTGACCAGACATAATCTTTCGGAATTTCTTTATAGATTTTTGCCGCTTTTTTCGCAAATCGTGCCCCTATTGCCTCTTTTTGGGGTGCCTCATAAATAACGGCAAACCAAATAAATAAATGGGTGTGCCACAAGCCAATTTGAAAATGCGGCAGCATTTTATAGCCTCGAGGATTATGGGCAAATGCCACCCATGTATCCTTAGGCGGGTTGATGGTACGCCTTGCATGTTTGGCAACATGAACAAACATTTCATCACCCGTTAACGAGGATAAGGAAGGTGAAAAGTATTCCCCTAAAGCTTCTAATTTAGGTCGGATCGTATTTTTAAGCCCGTCCATTCTTGGTTCTAATCCATCTATTAAAAAAACATCAAAATCTTCATTAGTAAATCCTGTAAAGTTCATTGAAGTACCCCCAACAAGCCGTTTGTCACTAATTGTAGCATAACTCCGAGATTTCACGAAGCGTGTTGCTTTCTAGGTTAAAGCACATATTTGTTGCAACATATCAAGATGACTCATATTATACAGTAAAAAACAATCTGAATAATTAATTAACTAACTGAAAGGGGAGAAACAAGGTGAAACAATTGATGAATACATCTTTAAAAAAAGTGGGAGAAAAGGAAAAAACGGCAGTATTAAGATTGGAAATGGATTATGAATTGGCTGTCTTATTTGAAGCAATTGGTGAAAAGAATGAGAAGAAAATGAAAGAATGTAAACAAAAATTAGAAAAAATCCGTATGGAATTAGTACGATTAAAAGCTCTTTAATTGATTAGCTGATATTTTATCAAGGGAGTAACAAATTGCAATGAACAAAAAGAGAGTAGTTTATCGACTTATCTAAAACGGACTCCGGAGAAGGAATGAGAGGGGTTCGTTTATTATTGTGCCTTTGTGTGATAATTTGAACGTAAATTGTTAAAAGTTGCTGTGTTTCTTCAATTTGAGTAAGCTATAGGTACATTAAAATATTTCTCATGCATCATACTACATACATTGGATTTAAAAAAGGTAAACGGAGAAATGGAGGCGTATTATGATTTGGGAAGACATTGATGCTCATGCTAAGGAATGGGTCAAAGAAGCAGGGGACAGGATTCGTCTATCGTTTGAGAAAACGTTAAATATTGAAACAAAATCAAATCCCAATGATCTGGTAACTAATATCGATAAGGAAATTGAGCAATTTTTTATTCATAAGATTAGAGGAAAGTACCCGGATCATAAAATATTGGGTGAAGAGGGCTTTGGTGATGAATTAAATAGCCTTGAGGGAATTGTCTGGTTAATTGATCCCATCGATGGAACAATGAATTTTATCCACCAGCAAAGGAACTTTGCAGTATCGATCGGGGTTTATGAAAATGGAGTCGGTAAAATCGGACTCATATATGATGTAGTACATGATGAGCTCTATCACGCCATTCGCGGCGAGGGTGCTTATATGAATGGAAAACCTCTGCCTGGACTCAAGGAAACAACTGTTAAGGAATCCATCCTTGCAATTAATGCTACATGGGTTATGGAAAATAAACGCATTGATCACAATTTAATGATTCCATTGGTAAGAGATGCCAGAGGGACAAGATCATATGGTACAGCTGCACTTGAGATGGTGTTTGTAGCAACCGGAAGAGTAGATGCCTACTTTTCGATGCGGCTGTCTCCATGGGATATTGCTGCCGGGGCAGTCATTATTGAAGAATTAGGAGGAGTCGTAACAAATATAAAGGGAGAAAAACTGGACTTTATTTCTAAGGATTCACTTTTTACCGCGAAACCAGGACTGCATCAAGTAATTTTAAAGGATTATTTAAAAGTAGTTCAATAAGGTCAATATTTTAAAAAGAAGCCAATCCATGGCTTCTTTTTATATCTCTCCGTTTTCACGCATTTTTCTCTTTGTTTTAAAGCCCATCCCCATGATCACAATTAATGCAAAAATGCAGCCGATTGCTCCGATTAAACTTTGTTCACCAATTGCAATTCCAATTCCCATTATGAATGATGCAGCTAAAATTGCATAAAAGAGTAAAGACCATTTTATATTTTTCATTTTTCAAACCCCTTTGTTTTTCTATATTTAATTAAATTTTTTCTGGTATATTTTTTATTCTACATAAAATGCTTTTCGGTTTCCACTTTAAGTATGGTATAATATTTTAGTTGTATTTGGGAAACTAAAAATAGCTTTTATTTTTATAAAATAGGTAGGAGTGGAATTTTGAAACTTAGAGATGATGTACGTAACATAGCAATCATTGCCCACGTTGACCATGGGAAAACGACGTTGGTTGACCAATTGTTAAAACAATCTGGAACATTTCGTTCTAATGAGCACGTGGAAGAACGTGCCATGGACTCTGGTGATATAGAAAGAGAACGCGGAATCACCATCCTTGCGAAAAATACCGCGATTCAATATAAAGATACAAGAATTAATATTTTGGATACACCGGGACACGCAGACTTTGGCGGTGAAGTAGAACGAATCATGAAAATGGTTGATGGTGTTTTGCTTGTAGTCGATGCATATGAAGGCTGTATGCCGCAAACACGTTTTGTTCTTAAAAAGGCATTAGAGCAAAAGATAACTCCGATCGTCGTGGTAAATAAAATTGATCGTGATTTTGCCAGACCCGCTGAAGTAGTAGATGAAGTCATTGATTTGTTTATTGAACTTGATGCCTCAGAAGATCAGCTTGAATTTCCTGTTATTTATGCATCAGGTATCAACGGTACTGCAAGTATGAATCCGGAAAAACAAGATGAGAATATGCAATGTCTATATGATGCCATCGTTGAATATATCCCTGCACCAATTGATAATCAAGACGAACCGCTGCAATTCCAGGTAGCTCTGCTTGATTATAATGATTATGTGGGTAGAATCGGGATTGGCCGTGTTTTCCGTGGAAAAATGCATGTTGGCCAACAGGTTGCCTTAATGAAGTTAGACGGCAGTGTTAAACAATTCCGTGTGACCAAGATATTTGGTTTCTTCGGGTTAAAGCGTCAGGAAGTACAAGAAGCACAAGCTGGGGATTTAATTGCAGTTTCAGGCATGGAAGATATAAATGTCGGTGAGACAGTTTGCCCAATTGAGCATCAAGAAGCATTACCAATTTTACGAATTGACGAACCAACACTACAAATGACATTTGCCGTAAATAATAGTCCATTTGCTGGAAGAGAAGGAAAATATTTAACTTCAAGAAAAATTGAAGAGAGACTTCTTGCTCAATTGCATACAGATGTTAGTTTACGGGTTGAAAACACGGATTCCCCGGATGCTTGGATTGTTTCCGGTCGTGGAGAACTCCATTTATCGATCTTGATTGAAAATATGCGCCGTGAAGGCTACGAGCTTCAGGTTTCTAAACCAGAAGTAATTGTGAAAGTAATTGACGGAGTACGCTGTGAGCCTGTGGAAAGAGTACAAATCGATGTTCCTGAAGAACATACAGGTTCTGTAATGGAATCCATTGGTGCTCGTAAAGGCGAGATGCTTGATATGATTAATAATGGATCAGGTCAAGTTCGGTTAATATTCAATGTACCTGCACGCGGCTTAATTGGTTACACAACTGAATTCTTAACAATGACTCGCGGATATGGGATTATTAATCATACCTTTGACAGCTATCAGCCGATGCTTGCTGGACAGGTTGGCGGAAGACACCAAGGTGTTCTTGTCTCAATGGAATCCGGAAAAGCTTCCACATATGGTATAATGCAAGTAGAGGACCGTGGAACCATTTTCGTTGAACCGGGTACGGAAATTTATGAGGGAATGATTGTTGGCGAAAACACTCGTGAAAATGACATCACTGTCAATATTACGAAAGTGAAGCAGGCGACAAATGTCCGTTCGGCCAATAAAGATCAAACGTCAGTCATTAAAAAGCCGCGCATCATGACATTGGAAGAGTCATTAGAATATTTAAATGATGACGAATATTGTGAGGTAACTCCTGAATCTATTCGGTTACGAAAGAAAATTCTTGATAAGAATGAACGTGAAAAAGCGGCGAAAAAGAAAAAATACGCTGAAATGAGTTAAGTAATGAGGTGCACGCTGTGGAAGATTTAAGATCCTTCTCCCCGAGTTTAAGGTTTTTTATTGAGCTTACAAAAGATGTAGAAACTGGTGTACTGCTGCAATATGTTTTTATTGTTATTTTGTCGGTGATTGTATACAGGTTAGGGTTTGCAAAAAAATTACCTCTTTTGAAAAACATTGTTATTTATATCAGTCTTTGCATTGGATGTTTAATCATGTTGTTTTTCTCCTATGCATTACCAATTGCCGAAGGGTTGGGTGTGGCAGCTTTAATATTAATTGTATATAAAATTCGTCTGCACCAATCGAAAAAGCAAGAGGCTGAAGTAAAGTAAAGGAGGTAAGGGAATGAAATCCTTACAAGATGCACTTTATAATTGGCTTACCATTAAGGTTGTTTGTGATGCCCGCCCTGATGATGTAGCAGCAAAAGAAACACGGGAGTTTTTTGAAGAGATGTTAACAGCGCAGCATCAAGTATCAAACATCAATATCACAACAGATGCCGTGATGTATTACCTTTCCTATGAGCAAGGTGATGAGACGAAAAAAGTCCGATATCCTCGTGAATTAATTGAAATTATGCTGGATCAAATAAACAAAGAACCTGAAAAGTATGAAGACTATCCATTTGAAGATTAAAAAAAGTGCTGGCCTGTTTTTTTAAGGTCAGCACTTTTTTTATATCCAGCTCCAGGGCACTTACGCTTTACTATTTACCAATCATCATTATCAGATTTTGTCCGGAAAAGCTTAAAATTTCCTGATTCAATTCGGGCATTTGTCTTATCCGTTATTCTGGCATGGCAGGAATTACACATATATGTATGAATAGGACGATTGCGAAGACGCTTTGCTGTTAACGATTCATCTTCAATCGCTTCAATTTTATCGCAAATTACACACTTTACTCTCATTAAGCACCTCTTCATTTCTTTCTTAAAACAGTAGTTTGTATTATAGTATACCATGAGTGAACACCTGGAGTTAATCAATTGGTTAGAGTTGATGAAAAAAAGGGATAGTAGTAATATGAGATTATCTGTTTTTAAACAGAAAGTAGGAAAAGTAAAGGGGTTGTAATGTTGGCAAATCAAGTGGAACCTAAACTTATTAAGCCATTATATGATGCGATGCAAAAAGAGCGTTTTGTAACGTTGGCATCCATTGATTATGAGACAGGGGGACCAAATGTTAGTGCGATTTCCTGGGTACTAGCTAAAGATGACAGCACGATTTATTTTGCAGTAGATAATCGCTCCCGTATTTTAGAAAATATTTATAAGAATAACAAGGTAATCATTAATTTGATTGCGAATGAATCTACATATTCCATTCAAGGTGAAGCAGCGGTCAAAGAAGAACGACTGCAAGATGTTCCGTTAAAGCTTGCGCTTGTAAAGGTTACCATCCATGAAGTAAGGGATGTTATGTTCTACGGATCGAAAATTGTCACAGAAGTACAGTATGACAAAACCTATGATAAAAATGCGGCAGAAAAATTGGACAGACAAGTGATGGAAGCAATGAAAAAAGCTTAGTGTAAACTAAGCTTTTTTTCTTTATAGTTAAATGGAAATTTTTCTATTTATGATGATTAGACTGGTCTTCTTGTTCTTTGTTTAATTTCTTTTGTTCATCGGCCGGAAGTTTTTTATCTGGTTTTTCGGTCGCATTTTTAGGGCTTGGTGTTATGAGATCTCCAGGAATTTCAGGCATTAGACGCCCTGCAACATCGGCTAACTCCTCCATAATTCCCTGTATTGGTCTGCCCTTTTTGATATCTGCTTGGATTTCTTTTAACCGCTCGGTCGTATCCGCATCTGCTACTACTACTGCATTAGCGCCATAAGGGTCCTTTTTCAAGCTCTCCGCCACAGAATACTTAATCGAGCCTACCTGTGAACGGTCGATTTTTGCATTTACATCGATCCCGACAATGGCATAATTCCCTAAAACAACAGCAGTTGCATCGTTTACATTTGGTATGCTTGTGGCGAGAGTAACTAAACGCTTTGAAATTTCCTGACCCGATTTACGGTCGACACTTTCGATATAGCTGTTTTTTACATTTACTAATGAATTGTTTTCACTTTTAGCGATTTCTTTATGATTATTGGCATTACAACCTGCTAAAAATAAACATATTAGCATCATAAAAATAATATTTTTCATTTAAACCCTCCTCCAAGAAGATTAGTTAGTGTCGTCATTAACAATTATTGTGCGAAACGTCTTCTATCTTTATTCCAATAAACATATATTTTACCAAAGTTCAATCTAGCAAAAGGGTTGTTGAAATGATAACTAACCTGACACCAACGGAAGCAGGAGGCGTAGCTTTGAGTAAAATATACGTGTTAGATACAAATGTTTTATTACAAGACCCGTATTCCATTTTTTCCTTTGAAGATAATGAAGTTGTTATTCCGGCAGTAGTTCTAGAAGAAGTGGACTCAAAGAAAAGATATATGGATGAAGTAGGAAGAAATGCAAGACATGTATCAAGGCTAATTGATGGCCTAAGGGCATCAGGTAAGCTTCATGAAAAAATCCCGCTTGAAGGCGGGGGTACCATTCGTATTGAATTAAACCATCGATCGTTTCATGAACTTCAAGATATTTTTATTGAAAAAACCAATGATAATCGCATTCTTGCGGTCGCAAAAAATTTATTCTTAGAGGAACAAGCAAAGGAAAATGGGAAGCCGGTCATCATTGTTAGTAAGGATGCATTAGTCAGAGTAAAAGCAGATGCAATCGGATTGACTGCGGAAGATTTTTTGAATGATCGTGTGGTAGAAGTGGAACATATATATACCGGATTTTTTGAGCTCCACCTGCCAATTGAATTATTAGGACGGTTTTATGAGAAGGGAGAATTATCGCTTTCAGAAGTGGCTAATCATCCGTTTTATCCAAATCAATACTTGTTGATGAAGGATATACTTGGAAGTTCTGCCTCGGCAATAGGAATGGTTGATAAAACGAGTAAGAAGGTAAAAAAATTAACGTTAAATCAAGAGCATGTTTGGGGCATTCATCCAAGAAATGTCCAACAAACCATGGCTATTGAATTATTATTGCGTAAGGATATTCCGCTGGTTACTTTAACCGGGAAAGCAGGGACAGGCAAGACCTTGCTTGCTCTTGCTGCCGGATTAATGCACACGGAGGATTTAAGAGAATATAAGAAGCTTTTAGTCGCGAGACCGATCGTCCCAGTTGGGAAGGACTTAGGTTTTTTGCCAGGTGAAAAACAGGAAAAGCTTAGACCTTGGATGCAGCCAATATACGATAACCTGGAATATCTTTTTAATACAAAGAAGCCTGGTGAACTTGATGCCATATTAGCCGGTATGGGTTCGATTGAGGTAGAAGCATTGACTTATATTCGCGGCAGGAGCTTGCCAAAACAGTTTATTATTATCGATGAAGCACAAAATTTAACGAAGCATGAAGTGAAAACGATCTTAACCAGGGTAGGAGAAGGAAGTAAAATCGTGTTAATGGGCGACCCGGAACAGATTGATCATCCATATCTTGACGCCTATAACAATGGGTTAACCTACGTCGTTGAGAAATTCAAGGATCAAGATATATCCGGGCATGTAAAACTATTAAAAGGGGAGCGGTCCGGACTGGCTAGACTTGCGGCAGATTTATTATAAGAAAAGTGAAGGCGTCTCGCCGCTAGGGCGCTGGAGCTGGACATTTCTCAATGTCGATATTAATTCTGATAGTATAAATAAACGGGTGCCGTTTGGCGCCCGTTTATTTCACAGTAAAGCCTATTACATGTTTAATTGGGTTTTCCTGATTTGAACCATCACCTTTATAGATATGAACGGGGCCATCAGATGATAACGGCTGACCATTCGTTGAAAATCCTAAAATGAGACCGAAAGCCTTTTCAAGAGGAAACTCATAGTCGCCATTTGTCGTGTGGACGACCAATGTCTCTGCATGACTTTCCGGCTCGGCATTCGCTAAAAAAGGCTTAAAAGGTATTCCAAAAGTACCAGTCAACACCTTTTCTTTTTCAAATTTCTTCTCGCTTTTTAATGTTGGAGGAAAAACAGCTCCCTCCATTATTTCGCGATCCCAATGCTTTGAAACAGCCTTCGTATATGCCTCCACTGAATCTGAATTTTCCATTTCCTTTAAAAAGTAAGTAGTTAAATCAATACGGCGATCATCAAAAATCCAGACACCAGGATCCAGTGTAATCGGAAATTTCACTTTTCCAGATATAATCAAAATATTTTCCATCTTCCATACCCCCTAAAGTCTAACACAGATTTAAGTATAGCTTTTTTTAAATAGAATGTCATAAAGTGCACTCCTATTTGTTATTATCCTTCATTGTTCTTGCAATTTTTGCTGGTAAACGGTAAAATTTATAGATAAGTTGAATTATCGCTCTGAAATGGGGGGATCAATGTTGGCGTCTGAAATGATCGTGAATCATCAGGAAAAAGCCTTTGCTTTATTGCAGGCTGACGCTGAAAAAATATTAAAGCTTATCAAAGTGCAAATGGATAATCTCACGATGCCTCAATGCCCTCTTTATGAAGAGGTATTGGATACACAAATGTTTGGCCTATCAAGGGAAATAGACTTTGCTGTTCGATTAGGCTTAATAGATGGCAAGGATGGAAAAGCGATTTTAGCTCAATTAGAAAAAGAATTATCGGCACTACATGATGCATCCTTGAAAAAATAATGGATTAAAAACTCAAACAATTCATAGGGATTGTTTGGGTTTTTTATTATCCGTTATTGTCTCTATATTCGAACTATTCATTATTAAAATCTTGTAACAAATTTTCTTTTACCCAAGTCATATCATTCATTTTCTATTATAATAGAGTGGAATATATCAATTTTGAAAATGAGGACGGCTTAAATGGTTAAAAAAATAGTGAAATCATATGATTATACCTTAATCATCGCTGTTATCCTGTTGTGTGGCTTTGGTCTTGTGATGGTATACAGTGCCAGCATGGCATGGGCTGTCCAGAGATATGGTTTCCCGCCAGATTATTTTTATCAAAAACAAAAAATGTGGCTTCTCTTATTTTTCGGCATCTTTATTCTTTTTGCTATCGCCCCATATAAAATAATGCAATTTACAAAAGGGTTTCAGGTTCCCATGGTCATTGGGTCTCTTCTTTTGCTAATAGGATTATTTCCCTTTGGAATTATTGCCGGGGGTGCACAAAGCTGGTATGAATTTGGTACGTTTCGTTTACAGCCATCGGAATTTGTTAAACTGGCAGTAATTATTTATTTGTCAGCTGTTTACGCTAAAAAGCAGGCTTATATTAACCAATTTAATAAAGGCGTTCTGCCTCCATTAGTGTTTCTATTTATTGTATGTGGCTTAATTGTCATGCAACCGGATTATGGTGCGGCAATCATAATTGCTGCGATTGCCGGGATGATTATTCTTTCTTCAGGAATGAATTTTAAGAGTATTTCAAAACTGCTTATCATGGCTCTTATCGTTCTTTTACCAGTGATATTTGTTGCGAGAGATGCGATATTTTCAGAAAAGCGGATGAGCCGGATTACTGTCTTGGAGAACCCATTCGCAGATGCACAAGAAGCTGGTTTTCACTTAGCAAATTCCTATATTGCAATCGGCTCTGGCGGTGTAAACGGACTCGGCTTAGGGAAAAGCATTCAAAAGCTTGGTTATTTACCCGAATCGCATACAGACTTTATTATGGCTGTTATTGCGGAGGAACTTGGTATTTGGGGAGTAGGATTCGTTATTCTTCTATTAGCCTATATTGTTTTACGAGGGATATATATCGGTCTGCAATGTAAGGATCCTTTTGGGAGCCTGCTTGCAATTGGAATTTCGAGTATGATAGGGATTCAATCCTTTATCAATTTAGCTGGTGTTTCCGGATTAATCCCATTAACAGGCGTTACGCTGCCATATGTAAGCTATGGTGGTTCTTCCTTGTTGATGCTTGCTGCTGCAACAGGAATACTTGTAAATGTTTCGATGTTTGTGAAGTTTGAAAAAAAATATAAAAACAAACACGACATAGAAAATAAAAAACAACAGTCGAACGATGGCAAGGTTTATTACATTTAATAAAAATGCGGGGGACAAGCTCCCCTGGCCTTTTTAAAATACATAGAATAGAAGGTGCTTTACGTGACAAGACAGATAAATAAAGTATTGGTTGCCAATCGGGGTGAGATTGCAATAAGGGTTTTTCGTGCTTGTACTGAACTGAATATTCGGACTGTTGCAATTTATTCAAAAGAAGATTCAGGCGCCTACCATCGCTATAAAGCGGATGAGGCCTATTTAGTGGGGGAAGGTAAGAAACCAATTGATGCATATTTGGACATTGAAGGCATCATTGCCATTGCCAAGAAAAGCGGTGTGAATGCCATTCATCCCGGCTATGGATTTTTGTCCGAAAATATTCATTTTGCCAGAAGATGTGAAGAAGAGGGAATTATTTTTATTGGTCCTTCGTCCACACACTTGGATATGTTTGGTGATAAGGTAAAGGCAAGAAAACAGGCTGAACTTGCCAATATCCCTGTCATACCGGGAAGTGATGGGCCTGTGAATGATGTGAATGATGTCGAGGAGTTTGCGGCTGTCCATGGATTCCCTATTATCATAAAGGCCTCACTTGGCGGCGGCGGCCGTGGGATGAGAATAGTACATACAAGTGAGGAAGTTCGAGAGGCATTTGACCGAGCGAAATCGGAGGCAAAAGCGGCATTTGGAAATGACGAGGTATATCTTGAAAAATTAATTGAAAAACCAAAACATATTGAGGTTCAGATCATAGGAGACAGCAGCAGGAATATCGTCCATCTTTATGATCGCGATTGTTCCGTTCAACGGCGCCATCAAAAAGTAGTCGAAGTTGCCCCAAGTGTGTCAATTTCTGAAGAATTACGAAAGCAGATTTGTGATGCCGCTGTAAAATTGATGAAAAATGTCAATTACTTAAATGCGGGTACAGTAGAATTTCTTGTCTCCGGTAATGATTTTTATTTTATTGAAGTAAATCCGCGCGTACAGGTTGAACACACGGTTACAGAATTAGTAACAGGTATTGATATCGTCCAAACACAAATATTAGTTGCCGAAGGCCATGAGTTACACGGGCCAATCATTAGTATTCCAGATCAAGAGAAAATTCAACTGAATGGATTTGCCATTCAGTCAAGGGTTACCACAGAGGATCCCCTCAACCAGTTCATGCCTGATACAGGAAAAATTATGGCCTATCGCTCCGGCGGCGGATTTGGCGTACGGCTTGATGCAGGGAATGGTTTTCAAGGAGCTGTGATTACACCTTACTATGACTCTTTGCTTGTGAAACTATCAACATGGGCATTGACGTTCGAACAGGCAGCTTCAAAAATGGTTCGAAATTTACAGGAATTTAGAATAAGAGGCATTAAAACAAATATTCCGTTTTTAGAAAATGTTGTTAAGCATGAGAAGTTTCGAAATGGTGAGTATGACACCTCATTTATTGATACTACACCGGAATTATTTATTTTCCCTGTAAGTAAAGACCGGGGAACAAAAATGCTAAATTACATTGGCACAGTAACGGTAAATGGATTCCCGGGCATCGATAAAAAGAAACGACCTGTATTCTCTAAGCCTAGAATTCCAACGATACAATACAATTTCCCATATCAAGATGGTACGAAACAAATTTTGGATAAATTTGGTGCGGATGGACTTGTCCAATGGGTGAAAAGTCAAAAACAGGTTTTATTAACGGATACCACCTTCAGGGATGCTCATCAGTCATTGTTAGCAACAAGAATGAGGACGACTGATATTTTGCATATTGCAGAGCCGACAGCCAAACTATTGCCGGATTTATTCTCTTTTGAGATGTGGGGCGGGGCAACTTTTGATGTTGCCTACCGGTTCTTAAAAGAGGATCCATGGGATCGATTATTGACATTACGTGAAAGAATTCCAAATGTCCTGTTCCAAATGTTGATCCGTGGGGCCAATGCGGTAGGATATAAAAACTATCCGGACAACTTAATTCGTGATTTTGTTAACCAATCAGCCGATGCAGGCATCGATGTCTTCCGAATTTTTGATAGTTTAAACTGGGTAAAGGGAATGGAAGTGGCAATTGATGCGGTGCGGCAGACAGGAAAAATAGCTGAAGCAGCCATTTGTTATACGGGGGATATTTTAGATCCAGCAAGGTCTAAATATAATCTTGAATATTATAAAAATCTTGCTAAAGAGCTGGAAAAGCAAGGTGCCCATATATTAGGGATCAAGGATATGGCCGGGTTATTGAAACCGGAGGCAGCCTATCGTTTAGTGTCTGAATTAAAAGAAGCAGTAGATATCCCAATTCATCTTCATACACATGATACAAGTGGAAATGGAATATTTACTTATGCGCGCGCTATTGAAGGCGGTGTTGATATCGTTGATACTGCATTAAGCACAATGGCCGGCTTAACTTCTCAGCCTAGTGCAAATTCATTATATTACGCACTAGAAGGCACTGAGCGTAAGCCGAAAGTCAACATCGACGCACTTGAGAAATTGTCGTATTACTGGGAAGATGTCAGGAAGTACTATCAGGACTTTGAAAGCGGAATGATATCCCCGCATACGGAAATCTATCAGCATGAAATGCCTGGCGGACAATATAGCAATTTGCAGCAGCAGGCTAAGGCTGTTGGGCTTGGCGAGCAGTGGGAAGATGTAAAAGATATGTATGCCCGAGTAAATAACATGTTCGGCGATATTGTCAAAGTGACACCTTCTTCAAAGGTTGTCGGTGATATGGCGCTATTCATGGTTCAAAATGAGTTAACCGAAGAAGACGTGTTAGTAAAGGGGCAAGGACTCGATTTTCCTGATTCTGTTGTTGAATTATTTGAAGGATATTTAGGTCAGCCATACGGCGGGTTTCCAGAGGAGCTTCAAAATGTAATTTTAAAAGGGAAAAAACCTTTAGAGGCCCGCCCTGGAGAATTGCTTGAGGAAGTGGATTTCAGCAAGCTGCAGAAAGAGCTTTTTGAAGAGCTTGGCAGACAAGTGACAACACATGAGATTATTTCCTATGCTTTATATCCGAAAGTTTTTATGGAATATATGAAAACAGTGGAAATGTACGGGAATATTTCAATGCTAGATACACCAACATTCCTATATGGAATGCGGCTCGGGGAAGAAATCGAAATCGAAATTGAAACTGGCAAAACACTGATTGTAAAGCTTGTTTCAATTGGACAGCCTCAGGCAGATGGTACTAGAGTTGTCTATTTTGAGTTAAATGGTCAGCCGCGGGAAGTTGTTATAAAGGATGATAGTATCAAATCCACGGTCATTTCAAGATTAAAAGCGGATCCTAAAAATGAACAACACATTTCCGCAACTATGCCGGGAACAGTCATAAAAGTAGTGGTTGAAAAAGGGGAGAAGGTTGAACGCGGTGATCATTTAATGATTACGGAAGCGATGAAGATGGAAACAACCGTTCAGGCTCCTTTCTCTGGCATTGTGAAAGATATCTATGTATCTAGCGGGGACTCCATCCTGACAGGTGATCTATTACTTGAATTGACAAAATCATAGGAAAAAAAGCTGCCCGCGATCCAAAAATCGCAGGCAGCTTTTTTACTAATGCTTTCGTTTTGTTCTTGAATATAACAACAGAAAATAACTTAGAACGCCAAACAGGCAGGTGATAAAGAAGGCATGAAGCAAAGCGATATACAGGTTAAGTCTGCTAAAGATGACAAAAGCACCGGCAATTACTTGCAGGGAAACGAGAATAAAGGATATCGTCCATCCCCAATACAGTACCCTTTGATCTTTATAATGCCGAAGAGCTAAATAAAAAACATAAGCAATCCAAATAAAGATAAGACCTGCAGCAGCGCGGTGCCCCATTTGGACCCATTCATAGATGTTAGCAGGTAATGAAGGGGCATCATTAAGGCATAAAGGCCAATCGCGGCAAATGAGGCTTGCCTTCATATGACGAACTAACGCACCAGTGTAAATAACGAGGTAGCTATAAATTGAAACACCGATGATATGGAAGCCCATCCGCTTATCAATGTAAAGTTTTTCTGCATCAAACTTTTTATCGATTTCAAAAATAAGCAATGTCAATAAAAATACCGCTGCAAAAGAAACGAGCGAAATCCCAAAATGCAAGGCAAGTACAAAGCTTGATTGTCCCCATTTTACGGCAGCTGCCCCGATCAAACCTTGTAATAATAAAAAGAAAAAGGAAAGCATTGAAAGAAATTTGGTTTCCCTGATATGACCGATTGCCTTCCATGACCAGATTGAAAGGACGAGTACCATGATGCCACCTGCACCGGAGACTAGTCGATGGGAAAGTTCAATAATCAATTCAGGGGTTATTTCCGAAGGAAGCAATTTCCCGTTGCATAATGGCCATGAGCGCCCGCAGCCCATTCCGGAGCCAGTCTTTGTTACTAATGCTCCGCCTAGCAAAATAAATATCATTCCAATTGTAGTTGCAACCGCAAACCACTTCAAAGAACGTCGCAAAAAATTCACCTCTTAAAAAGTTCAAACATTTGTCTATGGATAATCCTGACAGTATAATGAATGAAAAGTAACTAGATTTAAAAGTCCTTATTTATCATAACGAATAAAATCAAAAAAGAACAGAATTTCAGCATAGATTTTTAGATAACTTTTTGTAAATATAAATAGCTGATGAATAATAAATATTTTTCACTATTATTATAGTGAAAACAGTTGAAACTTCTGTTTGAGTCTGTTAGAAATAGATATGAAGACTATTTATTTAGAATCATTATTTTTTAAAAGTAATAAAAAATATGGGAAATTAAGGCTAATTCCTCTCGTGTTTTTCAACGTTCAATGAATTGATTACAGGATTGCAATACTAGGATGTTGAAAAACGAACAATTATTAAAGATAATATAGAGGCTGTCACAATTTAGTCAAAAATTATTCAAAAAAAGTTCACAAAAATACCATAAAGTGTGATTTAATATACAGAGAAAGTGTTTTAAAAATCACTGCTTCTTTTGATTAATTAATTATTACTCATCTATTTCTTCGAACCATTTAATTTTTAACTTCAATATATAGATAACTTTAAATAATTTAGTATTGATATTCCTCGATTGGTGAATATTTGTTAGTAAGGATTAGGAGGAGAAATATATGTCTAACTCAAAGGCTTATGGAGAAGCTGCCATGGAGAATGGTGCTGCAAGCCTGCATTCAACAATTGAACAGACCTCGGTATGGAAAGACTTCATGGCCCTGATTAAAATTGGAATTGTTAATTCTAATCTAATTACCACCTTTACTGGACTATGGCTGGCGCTTCATTTTTCTGGCCAAAGCTTTCTCGGTAATATAGATATTGTTTTATTTACCGTGGCAGGTTCTTCCCTGATTATTGCCGGTTCATGTGCCATCAATAATTATGTTGATCGTGATATTGATCATTTGATGGAGAGGACGAAAGCAAGACCTACCGTTACAGGGAAAATACAGCCAGTAAAAGTCCTTCTTCTAGGTATTTTCCTTATTGGAATGGGAACACTGTTTTTATTCTTTACAACCATGACTGCAACAGTAATTGGACTGCTTGGAGTTTTTAGTTATGTTTTCCTTTATACACTCTGGTCCAAGCGTCAATTGGTTTCCAATACAATTATCGGAAGTATTTCAGGCGCGGTTCCGCCATTAATCGGCTGGGCAGCGGTTGATGCTAATCTTGATATAATGGCTTGGGCGTTATTTGTCCTAATGTTTGTTTGGCAGCCTCCGCATTTTTATGCACTTGCAATGAGAAGAGTGAAAGAATACCGTGCTGCGGGTGTTCCAATGCTGCCAGTTGTGAAAGGCTTCAAAACAACGAAAAACCATATTTTGATCTGGGTGGCCTTGCTCTTGCCTATCCCATTTTTTCTCACCAAACTAGGAATCCCATTTCTAATTTTAGCCAGCATTTTAAATATAGGCTGGCTTGCATTAGGGATTTATGGATATAGGATCAAAGATGACATTAAGTGGGCAAAGCTAATGTTTGTTTATTCTTTGCAATATTTAACTATTATTTTTGTAGCAATGGTTATTGTGACACTAATTTAGTTTTGTAAACGATTCTTTCCGCAGGTAAGTGGGAAGAGTCATCCTACATACTTCTTTGGCCAAACAAAATTTTTAAAATTTATTAGTGAAAGAGGGGTTTGATTAAGCTATGAAAAGGCTTGCGAAATGGCGCCTAATTTCGTTGTTCTCGTTATTAGCGCTTGTACTTTCCGGATGCCGCGGTGAAAACTTTGTTTCAGCGCTAAGACCAGCTGGTGAAGTGGCAGACATGCAATATGATTTAATGAAGTTAAGCACCTATGTCATGGTGGGAGTAATCATTGTAGTAATGCTGATTTTTGTCATTATTTTTGTGCGTTTTAGAAGAAAAGACGACAAAATTCCAAAGCAAGTTGAGGGAAGTCATACGTTAGAAATAATTTGGACTGCGATCCCTATTTTATTACTTCTCATTTTGGCAGTACCAACTGTATCTGCAACATTTAAACTTGCGGATGTAAAAGAAATGGATAAGAAAAACTCTGACGCGTTAGTTATTAACGTAAGATCACATTTATACTGGTGGGATTTTGAATATCCTGGTCAAAAGATTGTGACGAGTCAGGATTTAGTCGTTCCTACAGATGAAAAGGTTTATTTTAACCTGAAATCAATGGATGTTAAACACTCATTCTGGATTCCAGCTGTGGGCGGAAAATTAGATACTAATACGGATAACATTAACAAATTCTGGTTGGAATTTGATGATAAACGCGCTAATGAAGCCGGAAATCTTTTTTATGGAAAATGTGCTGAGCTTTGCGGACCGTCACATGCTTTGATGGACTTTAAAGTAAAAGCTATCAGCCGTGATAAATTTGATGCGTGGGTAGCTGCAATGCAGGATGTAACAGAACCACAAAAGGCTCAAACTGATTTAGCAGCTAAAGGACAGGATATTTTCAATCAAAGCTGTATTGGCTGTCATGCTGTAACACCAGCTAATAAAATGCCTGAGACAGCTCGCCTGGCACCTAACTTAACAAACTTTGGTGAAAGATCACGTGTTGCTGGTATTTTAGAACACAATAAAGAAGAATTAAAAAATTGGATTAAAGATCCTGAATCCTATAAACCAGGTAATACAATGACTGGAAAGTATGGAGAACTGTCTGATGATGAACTTGATGCTTTGGCAGAGTATTTAATGGGCTTAAAGGTTCAGGAATAAGGGGAATTGGTTGAAAGGGAGGTAAAATTGTGAGTACCATTGCTCAAAAAAAGGGATTTAGCGCAACATTATGGGACTTTTTAACAACAGTTGACCATAAAAAAATCGCAATCCTATATCTAATCGCCGGTGGATTTTTCTTTGTAGTTGGCGGACTTGAAGCCGTATTTATCCGCATCCAGCTGGCAGTACCGAATAATGATTTTGTTAGTGCTGGTGCATTTAATGAAATCATCACCATGCACGGAACAACGATGATTTTCTTAGCTGCCATGCCGATTTTGCTTGGTTTTATGAATGCGGTTATGCCATTGCAAATTGGAGCACGTGACGTTGCATTTCCATTTTTGAATGCATTAGGATTCTGGCTGTTCTTTTTTGGTGGAGTATTTTTAAATCTTTCATGGTTTTTGGGAGGCGCACCTGATGCAGGTTGGACTTCTTATGCATCACTTGCCATTCATTCAAAAGGACATGGAATTGATTTCTACGTATTAGGATTGCAGATTTCAGGTTTTGGAACATTAATAGGTGGGATTAACTTCCTTGTTACTATTATTAATATGCGTGCACCGGGAATGACCTATATGAGGATGCCGTTGTTTACTTGGACAACGTTCGTTGCCTCAGCGATGATCTTATTCGCATTCCCGCCGTTAACTGTCGGAATTACACTTATGATGTTTGACCGTATGTTTGGTGCAAATTTCTTTGATGTAACAATGGGTGGTAATACAGTTATTTGGGAACATCTTTTCTGGATTTTCGGACATCCTGAAGTTTACATCCTGATCCTTCCTGCCTTTGGTATTTTCTCGGAAATCTTTTCAATTTTCTCGAGAAAACGTCTTTTCGGTTATTCTTCAATGGTCTTTGCAACCGTGTTAATCGGTTTCTTAGGCTTCATGGTATGGGCACACCATATGTTCACAACTGGGTTGGGTCCTGTTGCCAATGCTATTTTCGCTGTGGCAACAATGGCCATTGGTGTACCTACTGGGATTAAGATTTTTAACTGGTTGTTTACGATGTGGGGCGGAAGTGTGAAGTTTACTACCCCTATGTATTATGCCTTTGGTTTTATTCCATCGTTTGTCTGTGGTGGGGTAACCGGTGTCATGGTTGCTACAGCGGCAGCTGACTATCAGTATCATGATACGTACTTTGTCGTAGCACACTTCCACTATGTAATTGTCGGCGGTGTTGTTTTGGCAATTTTAGCTGCTACACATCTATGGTGGCCTAAAATGTTTGGTACGATGTTAAATGAAACATTAGGAAAAATCACTTTCTGGTTCTTCTTTATCGGTTTCCACTTAACATTCTTTATCCAGCATTTCTTAGGTCTGTGGGGAATGCCGCGCCGCGTTTTCACTTACCTTCCAGGGCAAGGGTTTGACGCTTCGAATATGGTTAGTTCGATTGGTGCAGCATTTATGTCCATTGGTGTAATTGTATTGCTTTATAACATTGTCATTACTTCTGTAAAGAATGAAAAAGTAGGCAATGACCCATGGGGCGATGGCAGAACGCTTGAATGGGCGATTCCATCACCACCGCCATTCTATAACTTTAAACAGCTGCCGCTTGTTCGTGGCTTAGATGCTCTATGGATTGAAAAAATGGAAGGTAAAAAAGGTATGACACCTGCAGAACCGCTTGGTGACATTCACATGCCGAATTCATCTTTCATTCCATTCATGATTTCACTTGGTTTGTTCATTGCTGCTTTTGGCGCGATGTATCATGCTGACAAGGCAGCATGGGCATTGCCGCTTATGATTTTCGGATTGCTTGTAACATTTGGTTCTATGTTTGTTCGCTCAATTAAGGATGATCACGGATTCCATATCCATAAAGAAGAATTACAAGAAGAAAAGGGGGCTGAGGCATAATGCACGTTGAAGAGAAAATGACGTATGAAACTTGGCCTGCGGCACCGGAGAAATCCACCCTTGAAGCAAAAAATAAATTTTTAGGTTTTTGGTTATTCTTAGGGGGAGAGACTGTTTTATTCGCCTCTCTCTTTGCCACCTATCTTGCATTGAAAGACAAGGTGCCAGATACAAGTCACCATCTGGCGAAAGATTTATATGATTTGCCGCTTACATTTGTGGCAACAATGTTGTTATTAACAAGCTCGTTGACAAGTGTATATGCGATGTATCATATGAAAAACTTTGCCTTTAAGAAAATGATGGTTTGGCTTGGACTTACAGTGTTATTAGGTTTTGGATTCTTAGGTCTTGAGGTTTATGAGTTTAGTCATTATGTTCATGAATATAAACATACCTTTACAAGTAGTGCATTTGGTTCAGCCTTCTATACATTAGTTGGGTTCCACGGTGCTCACGTTGCGTTCGGATTATGCTGGATTCTGACATTGATGATTCGTAACTCAAAACGCGGTTTAAACCTGTACAATGCGCCGAAGTTTTATGTTGCCAGCCTCTATTGGCACTTTATCGACGTTGTCTGGGTATTTATCTTTACAGTAGTATATTTGATGGGGATGGTGGGATAAAATGACAAATCAGCCATTAAGTTCAAACAACCCAAGTGTAGATCTTGAATATCGCCGCAGGAAAAGTGCAGAGGAGATGCGTTATCAAGTCATATCTTTTTCCTTGATGATTTTCTTAACATTAATCGCATTTGCCGCTGTAGCTATTAAAGGATTCACAGCATGGTTTACAGTACCATTTATCCTTCTATTAGCGGCAGTTCAAGTTGTATTCCAATTGTATTACTTTATGCACATGAGCCATAAAGGTCATGAAGCTCCACAAATGTTTCTGTTTTCAGGAGTGTTTGTTGCTGTACTAACAATATTGACATTTGTCACCATTATTTGGTGGTAAAAGAAAAAGAAAATCGGCGTGAAGCCGATTTTCTTTTTAGGTAGTGAAGAGGTATTTAAATTGCAATTCAATTTTTTGCACAGAGAATTTTCTATGGGTATAATAAAGACAAGATTCGTTTACTAAATATTGAGGTGAAATCAAGGTGCTTACATTAGATATATTTGGTTTTAAAGCCCTTTGGAGCCCGTACTTTTTGTTCATCCTAGTTGTACTGACTGCTGCATATTTTCTTATTACTATTACTTTTAGAACAAAGTTCCATGAGAGTGAGCCCTTAACAGGCAAACAAGCTTCATTATTTTTGACTTCCATGATTTTATTGTATGCGATTAAAGGTTCACCGCTTGATTTAATGGGACACCTAATGTTCTACATCCACGGGATTACAATGGTGATTTTAGTATTACTGATTCCACCGTTATTTATTTTATCAATCCCACCGTGGCTGTGGCAAAGTATTTTACGAGTTAAAATCATTCACTCTTTGTTTAGGCTTTTTACAAAACCTGTTATTGCCTTGCTTTTATTTAACGGCTTCTTTTCCTTTTACCATATTCCAATCATTTTTGATCATATGATGCAGAATCGATTTTACCATGGCGGTTATTCAATGCTTTTATTTGTTTTAGCCGTCTTTATGTGGTGGTCATTAATCAGCCCTGTGTCAGAATTTCAACCATTGAGTGGAATTAAAAAAGTAGCTTATTTATTTGCTAACAGTATGCTAATCACACCAGCTTGTGCATTGATTATTTTTTCAGATTCCTCCATTTATGCAACCTATCATGACCCTGATGTATGGGCAAATGTTATGAGTTTATGTGTAGGGCCATCAGTATTTTCAAATTTAAACTTAAGCGGCCCAGAGTTATTTAGCTCGATGTCATTAGTAGACGACCAACGCCTTGGTGGTGTTGTAATGAAAATCATTCAAGAAATCATTTATGCGGTTGTCTTATCTCAAGTCTTTTTTGAATGGTATCGTAAAGATCAAGAAGAATCAGAACGTGAAATGAAGAAACATATCTTAAATCCTAATATTATTGAATGAACTCCCATTCTTATTGGGAGTTTTCTTTATATTAATTGAAATGGATAGAGAACTGCCTTAAAATGAGGATAGAATATGTAAAAAGAGAGGATCTATGGATGAATTCATTACCGATTTTACCAACAATCAGTACTTCCTTTATTGTTTTAAGTGCTATTACCGTTGCCATTGGCTGGTGGCAAATAAAACAAAGGAAAATTGAATCCCACAAAAAAACAATGTTTCTTGCTGGGGTGTTTGCACTTATCTTTTTTATTATCTATGCTTCGCGTACCATTTTTATTGGAAATACCTCCTTTGGCGGGCCGGATGAGATTAAAATTTATTACACACTATTTTTGATTTTCCATATTACCTTAGCGACAATTGGAGCGGTATTTGGGATTGTCTCCATCCTGACTGGATTTAAGAATAAACTGACAATCCATCGGAAGCTTGGGCCGGTTACTAGTATCATATGGTTCTTTACAGCAATTACAGGTGTTGCTGTTTACCTTTTGTTATATGTTTTTTACCAGGGCGGAGAAACGACATCCATGATTAAGGCCATTCTTGGCTTCTAATCTATTATCCCTATGGAAAAAGTTTTACTAGAATAGAAATTTTATTAATATTATTATTTTACTTTGTACCAATTAATATAAAAGAAGAGCGCATGGCTAGACACCATACGCTTTTCTTTATTATAATGCGAATTTACTTACTTCTGCATTTACTGCTTCGAGAATCTTTTTGCATTGATTGACAAGCGAAGTCGGGAAGTTCTCGGCTTCACCATACTCAACACCGTGTGGATAATAATGTTTTCCCAAATGAGGTGTCATCAATTGTATTGTTGCTTTAAATGTATCGACGTCACCTTCAATTGAATAACCCTGGACGCGAAGGTAATATACACCTTCTTTTAATTCAAACTTGCGGTCGTATGTAACACGTTCGTAATCCCATTGCCCGGCACGAACCAAACCGTGGTCATGCATTACTTCGTCTAAACGGTTTAATTCCGCCTTTAAATTCTCAATTCCCGTATTCTCAAATTTCATTTTTATACCCTCCTAAAAACGCTTTTCTTACCCCTATGTTCCCAAGTTTGGTTTAATAGCAAGTATAATTCATTTTAATAATAGTTGAAAATGTTTCAACTTGCAATGGATAGTTCATCGAATAAAACTATAACGGTTTGATAACTATAATATTGTTTAGCGTAATTAATAACCTTGGAGGAAAATATGATGGAAAAAATTCGTGAAATTATGACAGACGATGTGGATTGCTGTACATTGTTGGATAACATGTTTGAGGTTGCGGTGAAAATGAAGGAACTAAATGTTGGAGCTATACCAATCGTTGACCAGGAAAGGCTGGTTGGTATGATAACCGACAGAGATATCGTTATCAGGGGTGTAGCGGAAAAACACCCTGGTTCAACGAAGGTAGAAGATATAATGAGTAGGACCTTGGTAACAGTATCTCCTGATACAACGAGTAAAGAAGCGGCAATGTTAATGGCGGAGCATCAAGTTCGACGTTTACCTGTTGTCGAGAATGGAGAGTTAGTGGGTATTGTTTCACTTGGTGATTTTGCGATCCGTGAATTAACGGATGATCAGGCAAAGGAAGCATTGACTGAAATCTCTGAGCAAAACTATAATGGTGTTCAACACTAAAAATTAAAAATTAGCATTTTTCGAGAAAACAGGTACAAGGCGTACCTGTTTTCTTTAGATTTATCAGACATTTTCGATATTGTCTGTTACTAATCTGGACATAGGTGATATAATTAGTTTATCTATACATATAATGAAGGAACTAGTAATAGAGAGGGTGAATGCCTCTGCGTACTCTTAGTAGAATTCTGATACTCTCAGTTGTTTTTTTAACGATTGGTTTTTATGTAAGCATAAATGAAAAAAATAACAGCAATGAGATGATTAAAGAAGATCACAATTTAGAAATGAAACAATCTTTGCCTCATGGCCCTGACACTCAAGAAGGTAATAAAACAGTCTTTGATAAGCCAAATGAAGGCATTGCTTTATTGATAGGACAAGATGTTACTATGTTAGAAAAGGAATTTGGCCCGCCTGACAGAATTGATCAATCGATGTATGGCTATCAATGGTATATTTATAAGCAGAATTATAATCGGTATTTCCAGGCAGGGGTTGAAAATAATCAAGTCGTAACCATTTTTGCTATCGGTGAAACTTTGGATGTTGCTCCATTTGAAATTGGTCAGCCAGTAGAAGAAATCTTTAATACGCAATTTTTTGATACAAATATTAATCTTGAAGTGAACGGAAATTCCTACCGTTTTGAACTTAATGATACAGATTTAAATCTTCGGCCAATGGTTAAATTAGGGGATATTTATGTGCAGCTCTACATAGATAAATTTACGGGAAATCTCTCAAGTGTACGTTTTTTGAATGCTGAAACACTCATTAAACAGCGACCTTACGAATTAGTTTATAGTGGAGAATTAATTAAAGCGGAAGAGCCTGATGAGGATACCTGGAAGCTGATAGAAACGGGTATGGCTCAGGAGATTTTTGACATTACTAACGTCTTACGTCTCAGAAATAAAATAAAACCGCTGATATGGGATGATATGACAGCTGAGGCTGCCTATGGGCATAGTAAGGATATGGCTGAAAATGATGATTTCTCACATACTTCAAAGAAATTTGGAGACCTATCAAATCGATTAAAAACGGCAAAAGTCGCGTACCTTAATGCCGGAGAAAATATTGCAGCGAATTATTCAGACGGCCCGGCCGTGGTCGAAGGATGGCTAAATAGTAAGGGACATAGGGAATCCCTATTAAATAAAGATTTTACTCATATTGGTGTCGGAGTATTTCAAAAATATTATACGCAAAACTTTATCCAAAAAAAAGAAGAATAAAAAGGTGACGTGATGTCACCTTTTTTTTAGTTCATACTCACTAAACAAAAATTGGCTGCCTTCCCAAGTGCCGTACGTTAGAATCACTTCACCCACTGTAAACGAATCATTTTTTACGTTTTTTGTCATAGGTGTCACCTTTTTCGCGGTGATGAGTTTTGTAGCAGTCTGAAGCCTTAGTGTTTGGACAAATATGTATCGGTGATAATAAAAGCGCTGTCTTTCTTCGGTAATACTAATAATCTCCCCTATTATGACAGATTCCTTTCGAACATTACTGACGTCAAGCCACCTCTCATCCTGTTCTTTCATTTCTTTCTTTGTCAGCCAATAAAAGTACAAGCAAAGGATTGGGATGACAATAGCAGTAACCATTTGAAGACGCCCCCATTTTATTCTTTAGGAATGATAAAAAAAGTTCCCGTCGCGTAGGCGATTTTTCGTCCGTCATCACGAAAAGCCTCACCGGAAATAACCAGCGTTTTACTGCCTTTATGGATTATTTCTGCTTTACAGCGGAGTGTATCGCCTTTTCCCGGCAGAATATAATGAATATTGAGCTGATTTGTTACAGCTCCATAGCCTTCCGGCAGCTGATGATTGGCGAGGACACCCATGGCCGTGTCAAGTACTGTTGCAGTGATTCCCCCGTGAACAATGCTCAAGTTATTATGAATGATCGGATTTATCGGAATGGTAATTTCGCAGGAACCTTGCCCAAAACTTCTTTCCATATGAAGAAGTCCATCTATAAAAGTGCTTCTATTTCGACTGATCTTTTTTTGTACACCTTTTAAAAGGCTGGCGAGTGCCCGCAGGTCTGTATCTGATCCAGTTTCGATACATATTTCAAGTAATTTGCGCAGTTCGTCTTTCATCATATAACCTCTTTCTTAACGTGTTCTGTTGCCATCTTACCACTTAGAAGCATAATAATAAATCATTTGATTTCGATTGATTTTTCACCTTTCAACTATTCCTACATATTGTATTATTGGCGATCAATATGGGCTGAGGTGAAAAATATGACGCAAAAGAAATTGCATCCTTCCGTGCTCAAATTCAAGGAATTTGTAAAAAATAATCCAAACATTATCAAAGAGGTCCGAAATGGAAAGGCTACTTGGCAAGAGTTATATGAGGACTGGTACTTATTGGGCGAAGAGGATAAGCGATGGGAAGACATGGGTAATGACGCGGATTCAACACAAGAAACAAGTAATGGGGAGACCAAAGGAGATTGGATGTCTAATATTGTAGGCATGGTCAAAAAGATGGATCCTAATCAGATGCAAACTCATATTAATAACTTAAGTCAAGCATTAGGAGCAATCCAAGGAGTTATTTCACAATTCCAGGGGGGGAATCCGGCCTCTGGCTCAATAAAGCCACAAGAGGGGCCACAACATCCATTTTCATTTCGAAAAGACTAGAGAAGGGAACAGTAACCAATGAGAAGAGAGGTAGTAGATTATTTAGACCGCCAGAAGGATTTAAAGCAATTTGTTCGTGAGCAGCCGCAATGGTATCGGAAATTGTCAAGAAACCCCTATGATTTACAGTCGCTTGAGATTGCATCGTTACATCATTATAAAAAAACGATACCAGACCAGGTAGAAAAGTTTTCTAATAGCGTCCAAATGGCCTCGATGATGTATCATATGTTCCAGGCAATGAAAACGCAAAGTTAATCTGAGGTCCACATTTATTATAATGTGGCCTTTTTTCTATTGACTAAAAATGAAAAAGGAGGCGAACAATATCTACAAAAGGGAGTGATAGGGTGAAGAAGTTCAAACTATGTTCTATTCTTCTATTCTTGTTGACAGGGATCGTCAGTGGCTGTCAGAAGGATGTGCCAAAACCTGAAACGAAGCCGAAATTAATCCTAATTGAGGAGTCAAGTCGTAACCCGGCAGAGATTGCCACAGTTTTTAATCAAAGTACAAAAGAATTTCCTTCATTATTTGTACAGCATAAGACAATAGGAAATCAAGTTCTAGTAGAGTGTATTGTTAATGGAATCAGCTTCCGGGAAGCAGACCGTGCCAAGAAAAAAGTTGGAAAAATGATTATTTGGGTGGATGGAAAACAGACATCCGAGGTGACTTCAGCTGCCTTTATTATTAAAGGTCTTACACCTGGCAGCCATCAACTAAAATTAGAGGTCGTTACGTTAAATAATGAGCCATACGGCTTAGCCAAAGAATTTATGGTAAATATCCCTAAGTAAGAGGAATTTTTCGCTTTCTCCAAGCATTCATGATAAAATTGCATTGGAGGTGAGCGGCTTTGCTTGCTACTAGTGAGAGAATAGCTTTATTGGAAAATGCAGAGCAATTAGCTAAAATGGTATTAGAGTCTGATGTTGCGGAACAATACCAAATTTGTTTATATAAAATGCAGAATAACGGGGAAACACAGCGGAAAATAAACCAATTTGTCAGCCTAAAAGAACTTTATGAAGAAGTACAGCGCTTTGGAAAATATCATCCGGATTATAAGCGGGTCATGATGCAAATTCGTGAATATAAACGGGAGATGGATTTGGATCCGCTCGTGTCAGAGTTTAAACTAGCTGAAAATGATTTGCAAAGCCTCTTGGATCAAATCAGCATGTTAATCGGTGGTTCAGTTTCCCAACATATTAAAGTTCCAACCGGCA
Organism: Neobacillus sp. 19; assembly: GCF_049463095.1. NCBI lineage: Bacteria > Bacillati > Bacillota > Bacilli > Caryophanales > Bacillaceae > Neobacillus > Neobacillus sp. 19. The sequence goes on from NZ_JBMPZU010000002.1 coordinate 59,615, forward strand.
ATCCATTTTTTGATAATGGACATGGAAGCGGATGCGGCGGCGGGGGCAGCTGCGGATGCGGTTAAATAAAGATCAGCGTTAAGCTGATTTTTTTGTATTCTAAAATTAAAAAATTTTAAATTGAAATAAAACGTTTTAATATGCTAGACTTATGTAAAATGCTGGTTTTGTTGAAGGGGAAAAATGTATGTTTGTACAAAGACAAGGATTAGTTGTTTGGCTGTACTCGTTAAAGCAAGCAAAAATGTTAAGACGCTTTGGAAATGTTCATTATGTTTCAAAAAAGCTGAAATATGTCGTCTTGTATTGTAATCAAGAAGATGTTGAGGGAATCATGGAAAAGTTAAATTCTTTTTCATTTGTTAAGAAGGTAGAGCCTTCATATAAACCATTCTTACGGATGGAATATGAAAATTCTGCTCCGGATAAAGCAAAGGAATATGATTATAAAATGGGAATTTAAAGGGTGAGGGAATGGATCCTCACCTTTTATGTTTTTAAAAAAAGGCTTTGTTAAAGGTGAATGTTGATTTTACACACCTGTTGATTGGAGCGTAAGGTGCGAGACTCCTGCGGGCAGCGGGACAGGAGAGACCCACAGGCGCTTTTGCGCCAAGGAGGCTTACCGCCCGCCCCGCGGAAAGCGAGCATCCTGAAGCGCAAATCAACAGCCAAGTTTAACACAGCCTAAAAAAAACCCTGCAGAAAATTCTGCAGGGTCCTTCTACATCCTCATAAAGGATAGAAGGCAAAGGGAGAGGAGAAACCGGAGGAAGAACTTATGGGGAAACGTAAGTCTTCTCCGCGGTTGGCAACAACATCCTCGAATTGATGTTGTTACTTACATTATTTCCACAACTCAAAAGCTTATACGTCTTTTTAATAATTTTTAGAACAGATTGTCTACAATTTATTAATTATGGTAGGATGGATAAAGAAAATTGATTTTGAAAAATGTGGTGATATGTCCATGAGAGTGGTCTCAGGTATATGTAAGGGAAGACCTCTTAAAGCTGTTCCGGGAAATTCGACACGTCCGACGACAGATAAAGTTAAGGAAGCTTTATTTAATATGATTGGTCCTTATTTTGATGGCGGAATTGGTTTGGATCTTTTTGCAGGCAGTGGCGGGTTGGGCCTGGAGGCGCTAAGCAGAGGTTTTGAGAAGGTTATTTTTATTGATCGTGATGCTAAGGCCATCCAAGTGATTCATGAAAATATTAAAGCTTGTAAATTTGAGGAGAAAACGGAAGTGTATCGTAATGATGCAGACCGGGCAGTAAAAGCACTCATCAAAAGGGCAATCCGTTTTGATTATATATTTTTAGATCCGCCCTACAAGAAACAACAGCTTGTTAGTTTAATGGAAAAAATGGATCAGCAAGATTTAGTAAAAACAAATGGCATTGTTGTGTGTGAGCATGGCCATGATGTGGATTTACCAAAAACGGTGGGACGGTTTACAGAAATTAAACACGAACAATATGGGATAATTGCGGTAACAATTTATGTGAGGAACAGAGAATAAGGGGGAGTAAAACGTGGCAAGTATAGCCGTTTGTCCAGGGAGCTTTGATCCAATTACATATGGCCATTTAGATATTATTAGAAGAGGGGCTAAGGTATTTGACCGGGTGTATGTAAGTGTGATGAATAATTCAGCAAAAAACCCGTTATTTAGTGTCGAGGAGCGAATACATCTTATTGAGGCAGTCACAAAAGATCTGCCAAATGTAAAGGTGGATGAACATTCGGGTTTACTTGTTGATTATGCGAAAGCTGTTAATGCCAATGCCATCATCCGCGGCTTGCGGGCGGTTTCAGATTTTGAATATGAAATGCAAATTACCTCGATGAACAGGGTGCTGAATGAAAATATCGAAACTTTTTTTATCATGACAAACAATCAATATTCTTTTCTAAGCTCAAGCATCGTGAAAGAAGTAGCGAAGTATAATGGAGATATTTCATCACTTGTCCCACCTATAGTTGAAAAAGAATTACATAAAAAATTTAAACGATAAAAGAGCTGGGCTATTGCCTAGCTCTTTTTGAGCCGTGAAAATAAGAGCAAAACATACACAAAAAGCGAGACAATCGTTATGAGGGGTCCTAACTCAATCAGTTGATGATAGAACTGATTTGCCCAGGAACCATCTTCAAAAAAACCGACCGGCATGGCGTTTGAGGGCTGCTCTTTACTATTAAAATGTAGATAGATGGGTTTCCATAGAATAAGTACAAAAATACTTGCAAAAATACCATGGATGATTCTTGCAATAAAAAAAGGCTGAAATCTAATATCCGTTTGCGCTAAGATACTGGCTACCTGTGCTTGGACACTGAAACCGCTAAAACCCAGGATAAAGCTTGTAATCATTGCTTTTTGCAAAAGGGTAGCATCTTGGACTTGGCTGGTTAATTGGCTGCCCAAAGTGATTTCAAATAATCCTGAAATAAATGGAATACTTAACATGTCAGGGAATGTCAGGGCTTTAAGGAGCACCTCAACTAATTTGGCCAGAGTTGCAGTAATATGTAAATGATAGAGCAATTTATTAATTACCGAGAATACAATAATGAAGCCTCCAACCATTAACAGGGTTTGGATTGATGAATTAACTGCATCACCTAATAGTTTGCCGATTGGCCGATTATCCTTTAGTCTTGTTTGATGCAGGGCAGATAAGGCGGATCTGATTTTGAATTTTTTCTTTTTTTCACTACCCTCATCGGGGGAGTCCTTTCCATAGAAGCGCATGATGATACCAACACAGATATTTCCTAAATAATGGGCAAGCGCAAGGAGAATCCCTAAATCGGCATTATAAAAGAAGCCCACCGATACAGCGCCAAAGATAAACAAGGGATTTGAGGAATTTGTAAATGAAACCAGCCTTTCCGCTTCAGTTCGTGTTAATTGACCTTCCTGGCGTAGTCGTGCAGTGAATTTCGCGCCTGCGGGGAAACCTGAGGCCATTCCCATTGCCCATACAAAGCCGCCTACACCAGGGACTTTAAATAGCGGTCTCATGAAGGGTTCTAACAAAACGCCAATAAACTTGACGACGCCAAAGCCAATTAACATTTCTGAGACAATAAAAAAGGGTAACAGGGAAGGAAAAACGATTTCCCACCACATATTCAGGCCGCGGATAGACGCTTCAAATGACTCTTGTGGATAAGAAATTAGCGAGGCTGCTAAAATCGTAACAGAAACGGATAAAAAAATCGTTTTTAGTCTTGACCGAAACACTGAAGGGTCCTCCTTCCAAACAGATTACTCAAGCTGTTCAAAACAATATTATCAATGCTAAAATAGAGAATATTCATACGTAAATGTGTGATTACTTGTCCTCATATATCTCAAATATACTCATATAACGTTAAATTAGACCATAAGATTGAACGAGATTTGTATTCGGTGAAAAATAGGAGGTCAACTTTTATGGAGCACCCTAAAATAGGCTTGGCACTTGGTTCTGGCGGTGCACGCGGGTTTGCTCATTTAGGGGTCATTATGGCATTAACAGAAGCCGGAATTCCGATTCATTTAATCGCTGGCAGCAGTATGGGGGCACTCGTAGCCAGTTTTTATGGAGCTGGCATTGACTTGGACCGATTATATAAATTATCGACTGCCTTTAAAAGAAAATACTTTCTCGATTTTACCGTTCCCAAAATGGGCTTTATTGCAGGTAAGAAAATTAAAGAGTTTATAAAGGTTTTTACCCATGGAAAAAACATAGAGGAGCTATCCCTGCCAATTAGTATCGTGGCAACGGATTTATTGACAGGTGAAAAAGTCATTTTTCAAAAAGGGCCGGTTGCTGAGGCTGTTAGAGCAAGCATCTCGATTCCCGGGATTTTTGTCCCTGAGAGATATAATGGAAGAATTTTAGTAGATGGCGGGGTTGCAGATCGTGTTCCGATATCGGTAGCAAAAGATATGGGTGCAGATATTGTCATTGCAGTGGATGTGTCAAGGGTAAAACGGAACGCAGAAATAACCACCATTTATGATGTCATTATGCAGAGTATTGATATCATGCAATCAGAAATCATTAACAGCAGAGAAATTGCAGCTGATGTTATGATCCGTCCCCCAGTTGAAATGTATAGCTCAAGAGCCTTCACCCATCATGAAGAGATTATCAATATCGGAAAGGAAGAAACAAAGAAACAATTACAGCAAATTGAAACCGTTATTGAACAGTGGAAGGGGAAACATTAAAGATGCGAAAAAAAATATATATAGGATCCATATTATTGACAGCCTTGATCTTGATTGGCGGAATGTACTATTCCTTGCCCTTCTATGTTTCAAAACCGGGAATGGCCAAAGAGCTCGGGCCCATCATAACGGTTGAAGGCGGATATAAGGATGAGGGAAACTTCATGCTGACTACTGTTAGAATGGGTAGAGCGAATATCTATTCCTATTTGGAGGCAAAGCTGCTGAAGTATGAAGAGATTTATCCGTTGGAAATGATTTTATACAAAAAGGAAACAGAGGAGGAGTATAATGCAAGACAGCTTCACTTGATGGCGGGCTCAAAACTAAATGCGATAGATGTTGCCTATCGGAAAGCAGGCTTGTCTGTTGATTACAAATATAAGGGCATCTATGTCGTCCAGGTAGTTCCAGGAATGCCGGCAGAAGGAAAGCTTCGGGCAGGTGACCGCATTTTTAAGGTAGATGGACATCAATTCCCTTCCTCGGAGAAATTTATTGAATATGTTGGCAAAAAACAAGTAGGGGAAAAAGTCACATTAACGTATGCAAGAAATAAAAAAACGGACGATGTTACCTTAAGTCTGCAGCCATTTAAAAGTGATCCCGGCAAAATTGGGATTGGAATTTCACTAGTGGACGATAAAGAGATTATCGTGGATCCAAAGGTAAAGGTCAAGACCGACGAAATTGGCGGTCCATCAGCCGGACTAATGTTTTCTTTGGAGATTTATAACCAATTAACACATGAAGATTTAACTAGAGGCTACCAAATTGCTGGAACGGGAACGATCGATGAAAAGGGGCTTGTCGGTCCAATTGGCGGGATTGAACAAAAAATTGTCGCTGCAGATAAGGCAGGTGCGGACATCTTCTTGGCACCTAATGAAAATGGGGCGAAAAATTCAAACTTCCGTGCTGCTGTAAAAACTGCCCATGATATTCATACAAACATGAAAATCGTACCGATTGATACATTTGATGAAGCGGTGGACTATTTAGAAAAATTAAATGAAAAATAAAAAGATGGTGCGGATGCATCATCTTTTTATTCTGCAAAAATAGGAACCTGCTTGTATTCCTGTTTGATCATTTCATTTTTCATACGATTAGGGATACCAAGAGAGTAGATACGAGCTGCTTTAACATCAAGCATTATTTCATCATTCTTAAAAGAAGAAAGTTTAGCAATCAGAGGAAGGCCAAAGTCTTTTTTTCTCTTATTCAAGTATTCCTTTCCGTTGGCACTCATGCCTAAAAGCCTTAGGTAGGAGGCTGTTTCTGAAAAGCTTTGGATTTCTGCTTTTTTTGTATTCGTTAATATATGAACACACAATCGTTGAAGTCTCGTCCAAGTATAACGTTTTGTTTTTATCTTTTGCATAAATTCTTGAAAGCTGGTGGACTCTATTGCTGAAGCCAGTATTCTATTTTCAAGTCCTTCTTCTACCTCATAGATCTCCCTTAGCTCACCAGGCGAGCAATGGAGAAGACGAAATTGCAAATAGCCCCAATAATTTTCCCATTGATGAAAAACATGATAATAATGGAGGTATTCGTGTAATAATTGTTTCGTATGTTCAGGGACAAATTGGTCAATTTTCGTTTTTTCGTCCTCGCTAGTGAAAATGGCCTTTCGGATACTCGTGGCACTCGCGATGGTTTCTGAGGAAAAATGTTCATCATGATAGCCGGCACTTTTTCGTGCCACGGTTATAGGTTTAATCCCGCTTTTTTGCCGGCTGATTGCTTTTATGTATTCAATGCCAAGAATATTATTTGGTTTTGCTAAATCTAAATATTTATCTGAATCTTCCAATTGCTGAAATGCGAGGGACACTGCTTTCGGATAGCTTACACCTGTATGGATAAATTGATGAATAAGTTTCTCATATGCTTCTTGCTCCCCGTTTAAGAAATCAATTGTCTGTGTAAAATCAGATATATCTCCGCTCTCACTTCCGAAGCAAAGTGATTCACAGCAAGCAGCATCCAGTATGGACACAGCTCCGGCTGCAAAGATTTCTGCCTTTTGAACAGCGAAGCGGTAGGGCAGTTCAAAGACGAGATCGACTCCATTAAGCAAAGCCATTTTCGTCCGGTACCATTTAGATACAAGGGCAGGTTCCCCTCTTTGCAAAAAATTCCCGCTCATGACGGCAATGACAACATCGGCATCTGCCGCTTCTATTGCAGCTTGTAAATGATAGGCATGCCCGTTGTGAAAAGGGTTGTATTCAACAATTACGCCAACTGCTTTCATGTTCAATCTCCTTTTAAAAGGTTTATTTTTAACAAGTATAGCAAAAATGTAAGGAAACCAATCAAATATTATGATAAGATGTTGTAGATGTTTGTAAAGAACGTATCTGGATACACTAGTATGGAAAAACACTTTTTAGCGGAATTCTATTAAGTGAAACAACACAAATATGGTGTAAAGAAAAAACATTGACAAAAATATTTTCGAAGGCTATAATTACCTTTGTTGCCTTGGGGTGATTCAATTGAAATGGACATTAAGCCAGTTACAAAAATATCGAAACAAGGATTTTTTGATTGATGAGACGGTTCGTGTGGACGAGATCAAACAAGACGATCCCACCATTCGTGAAGTTTCTCCGATGCATATTACCGGTCGGGGAGATATCGATTCAACGAAAGTGACATTCCATTTAAAAATCGAAGGTCATTTAATCCTTCCTTGTTCTCGTACTTTAGTGGATGTAAAACTTCCAATTAATGTCGAAACAACTGAAACTTTCCTCTTGCATGGGTCAGTTTATGAAACTGATGAGGAAGCACATCAGGTAAAAGGCGATGTGATTGATTGTTTCCCAATCATTCGCGAAATTCTTTTACTTGAAGTTCCAATGCAAGTGTTTTGTGAAGATGTCGAGTCCGATGGAGCTGCACCGCAATCCGGCAAGGACTGGGAAGTTCTTCATGAAGAAGAACAATCGAAAAAGATTGATCCGCGACTCGCAGGGCTTGCAAAGTTTTTTGACGAAAACAATTCTTCCGATTCATAATCGGCAAATCTAAGAAGCAAAGTGAAGAACCAGTTCTCCTGGCCTTCATTACTTTCTTAATACTCTTTAAGGAGGTGGGAAGAATGGCTGTACCTTTTAGAAGGACTTCTAAAACTGCAAAAAGAAAGCGTCGTACTCATTTTAAATTAAACGTACCTGGTATGGTAAGTTGCCCAAACTGTGGTGAAATGAAACTTGCTCACCGCGTATGTAAAGCTTGCGGAACATACAAAGGAAAAGACGTTGTTAACGACTAATTTCCATTAGGATAGAAAGCACAAGGAGCTATTTAGCCCTTGTGCTTTTGTCGTTTCTATACATACTAGCAATCCCGGTGAAGCGGCGCACCAAAAACGCGAAAGCGTTTCACGAAGTAAATGCGAAAACGCCTATCTGAGGTCGTTGGAATTTTGTTAATATCGGCTGCAACTGAACCAAGTAAGTTACATAA
>NZ_JBMPZU010000003.1:0-23416 GCF_049463095.1 Neobacillus sp. 19
GCCCCGCCCCTCCACGCCCAAGAACTCCCGGGACAGCCGCCTCCGTCACCCACCACCGCGGGCTGCTCGCGCTGCCAGCTCAGCCGTGGCTCTTCCTTCTTTTGTTCATTAAGCAACTGTCGAGCACCACCGGCAGTTACTCCGATACTTGTTCTTCCCTAACAACAGAGCTTTACGACCCGAAGGCCTTCATCGCTCACGCGGCGTTGCTCCATCAGACTTTCGTCCATTGTGGAAGATTCCCTACTGCTGCCTCCCGTAGGAGTCTGGGCCGTGTCTCAGTCCCAGTGTGGCCGATCACCCTCTCAGGTCGGCTACGCATCGTCGCCTTGGTGAGCCGTTACCTCACCAACTAGCTAATGCGCCGCGGGCCCATCTGTAAGTGTCAGCGAGAGGCCGACTTTCAGCTTTTCCTCATGAGAGGAAAAGAATTATCCGGTATTAGCTCCGGTTTCCCGAAGTTATCCCAGTCTTACAGGCAGGTTGCCCACGTGTTACTCACCCGTCCGCCGCTAACCAATGGGAGCAAGCTCCCATTGGTTCGCTCGACTTGCATGTATTAGGCACGCCGCCAGCGTTCGTCCTGAGCCAGGATCAAACTCTCCAAAAAAGTTGAGTTGATTAGCTCATAAAATAAAACGTTGGCTTAGTTTCTATAGAAGAAACTAATAATTTATTGTTTGTTGACGTTTTTGTTTGTTTAGTTTTCAAAGAACAATATCAATTTTATTAAAATATTCTGTCTACTAATCTAGCGACATTTATTATCTTAGCATAACGCTTTAAACTTGTCAACTTCTAATTGAAATGTTTTCAGCCTCCATTCGGCTAATTTCATTTCCTCAGCAGCGACATTGACTATCATACTATCTAAAGAATCGTTCGTCAACAACTTATTAATAATTTTTTTACATCAATAATTCATTTACGATATCTATAACGTTTTGTCACAAATTATTCTCTGGTCATTCCCAGTTTCACCTACTAAACTACATCATATAGAGTGCTTCCATCGAACACATGAAAAATAATGAGGTGCATGAAAGTGAAAAAAATAGTTATTCAAACTATTGCAGTAACCTTTTTTACAATCCTTATGGCGTATTCCCTAAACACCTTTCTTATTCCGCATCAAGTGTTAACAGGCGGAATTGCAGGGATAGCCATTATCATAAATAATTATCTGTCATTAAACACAGGCTGGATCATACTCGCTATTAATCTTCCATTATTTGTTCTTGGCTATTTTTATTTAGGCAGGAAATTCATGTTTTTGACCGTTTATTCTGTGATCCTCTTGTCTGTGTCAATGAAGTTTATTCCCGTCCATACTTTCAGTGATGACATTTTATTATCAAGCGTTTTTGGCGGAGTGCTCTATGGTTTAAGTGTGGGGGCGAATATCCGTGTTGGAGCTTCAGCTGGCGGCGTAGATATAATCAGTCTAATTTTAGCCAAAAAGAAGGATATGTCAGTTGGCGTTATCATCACCTGTTTAAATTATACAATTGTACTAGTTTCAGCTCTCGTCTTTGGTGTGGATAAGACACTTTATACTCTATTTGCGATATTTGCTTCTGGAAAGGCAGTTGATACCGTTCATACGAATCACACAAAGCTAACAGTCACCATTGTAACCGAGAAATGGATGGAATTGAGTGAAGCCCTTATTCAATTGCATCCACGTGGAATTACGATGACAGATGCTGAAGGTGTTTATTCCCGACATCCTAAAAAAGTGTTAACAACAGTGATTACAAAATATGAGTTAGCCGAAACGAAAGAAACCATTCAGAAAAATGATCCGGCTGCATTTGTCCATATTACGAGAGCGATCGAAGTGATGGGGAGATTTAGAAGGGATTAAAATAATGTTTAGAACCATTTTTTCTAGGTAAAAATACTTTAGTAAAACAATAATGAAGGAGATGCTGCTATAGTGAGTTTGTATTCGCAAAAAAAAGAAGATGATTTAGTGCCTCCCGTTGACCAAGAACAAATCGAAAATTCCAATCAACAGGAGAAATTACCGGAGTTCGATGAATACGGTACCGCCCTAAATGACATTTAATCATACTTAAAAAACCCTCAGCAATAAGAGAATCGTTTCTTATTGCTGAGGGTTTTTTCCTTACCTTTTCATCGCCTTTAAAACAACGGCTTCTCCTTGGAAGGATATTATTTGCCCTTCCTCGATTACTACTCTGAATTTAGCTTTTATTTCTTCCGATGCACCTTTCATGTACTGTGCCAATTTTTCCTTCTCAGTTATCGTGACCTTCATCCGATTACACCAAGGTTCGAAATGGAAGGTCTTCTCAAATCGATGCCATTCTATTATTTCAAAACCTGCCAATTCTAGCAGGCGGAGCCACTCACTCTTCTTCCACGCCCGAAAATGACTATAATCCCGCCATTTTTCAATAGTATTATAAAATTGATCGAATTCATCGTCTTCAGGAACGACATTATCATCAAGTAATAATTGCCCATCTGTTTTAAGAACACGATAGACTTCGCTAATAAATTGATTAATATTTGGAAAATGGTGCGGCGCAATCCGGCATGCCACTATATCAAATGCTTCATCAGGGAACGGAAGGTTCTCGGCATCCCCCTGAACAAAGTCTACATTCTGATGACCATTCCCTTTGATAAATTTTTCGGCAGCAAGTAACATTTCAGGTGTCAAATCCACTGCGGTTACCTTTTTTACATAAGGAGCAAATGCGTTTGCAGTGTGCCCTCCCCCTGTTGCCACATCCAGCAATTTCTCTTCACCGTTTATTGATGACATTTCCAATAGCTTTAGCAAGTCTTTTCCATCTTTATGGATAGTGCTGTTTACATAGGATTCCGCACTTTTTCCAAATTGCTTCTGAACGTCCTTTTTAAGATCCATATTTCATCCCTCCGAAATTCACTTTATATCCTCACTTTAAACGAGGAGTCATATAAAGAAAATGACGGGTATTTTATGATGTTTGATAAGAAAAAGTTATCGATTACGATTATTGAAGTTCTAGGACGATTGGACAATGATCACTGCCCATTACATTACAATGAATGTCCGCATTCTTTATGCGCTCCCGCAACGATTCCGATACGATAAAGTAATCAATCCGCCAGCCAATATTCCTTTCGCGGACCTTCATCATGTAGGACCACCATGTGTAGGCACCCTCCTGATTCGGATAAAAATGACGATAGCTATCAACAAAGCCGGCTTTCAGTAGGTCAGTCATTTTACCCCGTTCTTCTACCGTAAATCCGGAGTTTCCTACATTGGACTTTGGATTACGCAAATCAATCTCTCGATGGGCAACATTCAAATCTCCGCAAAGAACAACAGATTTTTGTTCATTTAGCGCTTTCAAGTGCTCAAGCATACGATCCTCCCAATCGAGTCGATAACTAATTCTTGCTAAGTCCCTTTGTGAATTTGGCGTATACACGTTGACCAAGAAAAAGTCACTGAACTCTAAGGTAAGGATTCGTCCTTCCTGTTCGCTTTCATCTGTCCCAACCCCATATTTTACGGAGAGCGGCTCGTTTTTAGTAAACACCGCAGTACCGGAATAGCCCTTCTTCATCGCATAGTTCCAGTATTGGTAATAACCGTCTAGCTCGAGGCTGATTTGCCCCTCTTGTAATTTCGTTTCCTGCACACAGAAAATATCGGCATCCACTTCCTGAAAATAATCTAAAAATCCTTTTTTCACACAGGCCCTAAGACCATTAACATTCCAAGAAACTAATTTCATTTTTACCGTTCCTTCTCCCTCGCTTATTTGTATTTAGATAGGAGATATCATACCAGTTAAGAGTGGATAGGGAAAGAAATCCGTTTTCAATAAAAAAGACAGCCACAGCTGCCTTTTTTCAAGGGACCAATTGTTTTTCAATTAATGTTTCATTAAACAGCTTTGAAGCTGGAACAATTTTTATATTTCGTTTTTGAAATTCATCCATTGAATGAAAAATACCTAGAGAACAAACTTTTCCGGTTACACCGACATGGCCAATGGCAATGCCTTGACCATTGAATTCTGTTACTTTAGCCAGTCTCAACATTTGTTTTCTAACAAAGGATGAGGAGGAGATGTCATCAAGAAACACGTCTCTTTGGAGCAGTGGTACACCTAGTTCCCTTGCTACTTTAGGAAATTTAGTTTCCGGGCTTGTCCTGCTATCGAAAATATAAAAGTTTTTCTCCTTAGCAACTTCTACGATGATCCGGACAATTTTCTCATCTTCTACTGCCTTTGATCCCATATGATTATTAATCCCTACTGCGTAAGGCACACTGTTTATCGCTTTCTTAACTCGATCCCTAATTTCTTCCGGCGAAAGATCAACCGTTATCGGCTTTGGACCGAGCCAAGATTTTTTGCCTCTTTTGGGCTCCATAGGTAGATGCACCATGACTTCGAATCCATTTTTATGCGCCCATTCCGCATGCGCTTTAGAGTTTTCTGTAAAAGGCATAACAGCAGCCGTAATCGGAATATCCCCTTCTAAGAAATCGCGAACCCCGCCGGTACCGCCGCCAAAATCATCAATAATAATAGCCGCCTTTAGTTGTTTTGTATCCTTTTGATTTTCTATAGCATTAATATGATGTGGAACTAACAGAAGTGGGATAAGGAGCAGAGCAAACTTTTTCATAATTATGACCCCCAATTGTGAAATTTGAGGTTAATTTGCCCTTGAAAAATCTTTACAATTCTTAAAAAGAAAAAAAGAGAGAGCTAAAAGCCCTCTCGCATAACTTATTCTACATCAAATACTTTAACTTCAACCATTTTGTCGCCGTTTTTCATTGCTTTTGCTGCTTCTAATCCAGATGTTACCTGGCCAAAAACTGTGTGAACACCATTTAAGTGTGGCTGTGATTCATGAACGATGAAGAATTGGCTGCCGCCGGTGTTTCTTCCAGCATGTGCCATTGATAATGATCCAGGTACATGCTTATGGGGATTTCCTTCTGTTTCACAATTGATAGTGTAGCCAGGTCCACCCATCCCTGTTCCAGTCGGGTCGCCCCCCTGTGAAACAAAACCTGGAATAACGCGGTGGAAAATAACCCCATTGTAAAAGCCTTCATTTGCTAACTTTTCAAAATTCGATACTGTTCCTGGCGCTTCGTTTGCAAACAAATCAAACTCAATTTTTTCGCCGTTTTCCATCAATATGTATCCTTTTTTAGCCATTATTAAACACTCCTTTATGTGAAAATCATTATTATCATACACTTTTCGCCAAAGAAAAGAAAGTTTTGTCATTTAATATTTCCACTACCGATTCATATTTTTACGATGGATGTGGTAAAATAAAGAAACCCCTTCCGAACATTCGCTTGTTGCGGGACACTTAACCACTGTACGGACGGAAGGGGCTTCTGCTGCCACTAATGTTGGCAGCACAAAAAGCCGGGACACCTATCTCGGCTTTTTGTTTTTCCTATTCCATTTTGCCGTCCATTCAAAAAACAAAGTGATAATCGATAAGAACAGCAAATACCCGAAAAACGTATACAGGTGCTGCCAGCCATCGATATGAACATACCAGCCAAATGCCTCCGCTAATTTTTCAAAGATTGACATCAACAGGCTGACAAAAAGTATTATACCTGCTTTTCCCCATTTATTTACCTGTGAAAGACACCGGACGAAAATGAGCACAAGAATGGGGAGCCCCACTAATGTAAATGCGATATTAATCGAGAAAATTTCCGGTAATGGCCGGATCGGAAACTGATAAATTGATTTCCCGACAAAATATAAATCTAAATATGTTCCAAGCAGGGAACCGAGCAGCATGCAGGCAAGTTCCCTATAAGGTAATCGCCTTTTTTGCAAGGGTTGCAAGCTCGAGCCGTTCAAGTGTTTTGCAGTATTCATTATTAATCTCCCCATTAATTATTTCTTCGTTATCTATTAAATAATCGACTACTCTCCAATCCTTAAACCAATCCCCTTTTTCCGCTTCTTCCTGCCTGACATTTTTCCAGGAGTTTTCTAATGTTGGACTATAAATCTTCCTTGCCCCAGACATTAGCTGGCAGGATTTTAAACGTAGCTGATAAGGAAAACCTGGAATCCCTTCATTAACACTATTAAAAATATGAGGCCAATAATCCTTTCTAGATCCTGTGTGAGGATGGCCTTTTGCCCATTCAACTACCTGTTCATGAATGTTCTTGTTTTTAAATAGTATGGCATACAGCCTTTTTCCAAGCATAATCCGCTCGTTTAGTGATTCAAACTGGTGAAGTGTTTGTCCCGCTAAGTTCTTTATTCCGTATGGAAAAAGAATATGGTTGAAAGAAAGCCAATCCTGCAGCAAAAATTCAAATTTGTTAATGACCTCATTTTGATATTGCTTGTTATTTACCACTCTTTCTTCAAGATAGCTTTGTTCATTAATAACCATGGCAATCGTATGAATATAGGTGTCCTGATTTTGCCAAAACTGGCTCCAAATTGTTTCCATAAACGTGGAAATATTTAAATAAGAAAATAAATGAAACAATGGTTTTCTTTGCTTGAGGCTCTCCTCATACAGCAAAAATTGCGGATAGACGTCTTGGAATATAAGCCAGTTACCCCGCTCTAAAAAATTGAAAAATAGATTTCGCTCTTTTTTTGCCATTAATCGAGTCAGAAATTCACCTTTAAGATCGGTCATGTTCCAGCCGCCATTTCTCGATACCATATGACCTAGAAATGCCCATTGGATTTCCGGGTACCTTAGGTAAAAATCAAGATAGGCCTTTGTTCTAGTGATATTGTTAAGATTGTGCTGCTCTGTAATGTGATTTATCCTTTGTAAAATAATTTCTTCACCCTTCGTGATTGGGGAGGCTGATGGTGCAAGTTTGTTCTTTTTCTTCAATTCTTCTGTGATACTTTGGAGCGGTGTTTTCACTCGGTTCCGCTTAAAAAAAATAGCACATTACCTCCCTTACGAATTCTCCTGCCATAAAGAGAATATGTATAGATGAGACAACAAATTGGGAGAGGAATGAGGAGTTCGTATGATGGATACACAGGCAGGCATCGAATGGATTATTGACATGCTTCGAAAAGACCAATCTCCCGGCGGCTCTTGGGGCTACCCCTTTGAAACAGGGATTTCCACAGATGCTTATATGATCATTTTATTACGGACATTGGAAATAAAGGATGAAGATTTAATCAAAGGGCTGACAAAGAGGATCTTAAGCAGACAGGAGAAAAACGGCGCCTGGAAGCTTTTTTACGATGAAGGAGATGGTAATTTAACCGCAACAGTTGAAGCCTATTACGCTTTGTTATATTCAGGTTACTACCAGAATGAAGATACACGTCTGCGGAGTGCAAAGAACTTCATTTTAGCAAATGGCGGACTAGAGGAAAGCGGCATGTATACAAAGATCATGCTTGCCTTAACAGGACAATATAAGTGGCCGCCCTTTTCCCCGCTGCCCATCGAGGTTGTCCTTCTGCCAATGAATTTCCCGATAAACTTTTATTCATTTTCTTCTTTTGGCCGGGCAAATCTCGCACCTATTATGATTCTTGCTGATAATAAATTTGTGATGAAAACGGACAGGAGCCCTGACTTGTCACCATTATATTTACAGCGGAATGAAATTGGTCAATGGACCCGCTCGAACGAATATCAATCATTGCATTCTTTTATTGAAGAGGGTGTTAAAAATTTACTGGGATTACCTGAGCAGCTTCACCAACTGGCCATTGAACGGGGAAAAAAGTATATGCTCGACCGGATTGAGCCTGACGGTACTTTTTTAAGCTATTTCAGCAGTACATTTTTAATGATCTTCGCCCTATTATCCCTTGGTTACAAAAAGACCGATCCCGTGATTACTAAGGCAGTAGCTGGTATTCAATCAATGAAATGCGAGATTGACGGATTACCCCATATGCAATATACAACCGCCAACTTCTGGAATACAGCGTTAATTGGTTTCGCTTTACAAAATGCAGGAGTATCTCCGAAAGATCCAGTGGTTGTAAAGGCAAATCGTTATATACTCGAACGGCAACATCATAAGTTTGGTGATTGGGTGGTTCATAATCCAAATACGATGCCAGGCGGCTGGGGTTTTTCTGATGTGAATACGATTCTTCCTGATGTGGATGATACGACGGCAGCGCTCCGGTCTATAGCCAGAATGGTTCCTAACGAGCTGCCAGCATGGGAACGAGGGATTACATGGGCCCTTTCAATGCAAAATGATGATGGAGGCTGGCCTGCTTTTGAAAAAGACGCCAATTCAAAATTATTACAATTCCTCCCAATTGAAAAAGCAGAGTTTTTACTTGCTGACCCCTCCTGCGCCGATCTAACGGGCCGAACGCTTGAATTTTTCGGTCAATATACTAATTTACCCAAGGGTCATACAGCAATTAAGAGAGGAGAACACTGGCTTTTGAAAAATCAAGAAAAAGATGGCTCATGGTACGGGAGATGGGGAATATGTTATCTTTATGGAACTTGGGCAGCCCTAACCGGACTTCTAGCTGCCGGGGTAGCCAAGGATCATTCTTCTATCCAAAAAGCTGCAGATTGGGTACGTGCGATCCAAAATAAGGATGGCGGCTGGGGAGAATCCTGTCATAGTGATAGGAGAAAAACGTATGTACCTTTGAAGGCAAGTACATTAACACATACCGCCTGGGCGCTTGATTCCCTAATTACCGCTTCGGATAAACCGTCTCCTGAGATTCGAAAAGGAATTACCTATTTACTGTCTTCACTTGAAAAAGATGACTGGACAACTGATTACCCAAAGGGGCAGGGCATGGCGGGCGGCTTTTATATCCACTATCACAGCTACCGATATATTTTTCCACTGTTGGCGCTATCCCATTATAAGAAAAAGTTTGGATCATAGGATAAGCATCGACGGCTTAGAATTACCGTCGATGCTTTTATTAATTAACTAAATCAGTGAGCTGTTTATATATCCCAACAATTTCGTCCAATTTCATTCTTACAAGACCACTTGAAGAAGGTGCTACAAAATCGATTACCCCTGGAACAACAGACTCATGCTGCCTGCCCCATGGGGCCGTTTTTTGGCCGCTGTACTGTAGATAGACACCCTTCCCGACAAAACAAACCAGCTTGGGCTTATACTTCTCGATTTTGTGCTTTAAAACCTCCCTCCCTTTTTTATACTCGCCCTTCGTAATTTCATCGGCTGCTTTCGTGGGCCTTTCCACAATATTGGTAAAACCAAATCCTAATTCTAACAGCTTGTAATCCTCAGCTGGCTCATATTTCCGATGGGTCAAGCCTGCCTCAAGCAAAATTTTCCAAAACCGATTGTTAGGGTTAGCATAATGATGCCCGACCTCACCAGAGCGAATACTTGGATTAAAGCCGACAAATAAAATGTTTAAATCCTCTTTAAGATGATCACCGATTGGGTCCACGTCCATCCTCCTCAAATCACCATATTTATTTATTTTACCACATCATTTTCAGAGTTTTTTCAGAGTACTGGATTACACTGCTGACATAAGAACCAAGGAGGGATTCAAATTGAATCAAAAATGGAAAAAGCTAACGATGTTATTAAGCATCATCTTAACGTTGTTTACGCTAGGAACTGGAGTGATGGCTGATGATGATGACGGTGACGATGAAAAACACGAATATTTTCAAAATGACAATGATTACGATTATGACGATGATGATTGGGAGGCACCGCAAAATCAAATCATTAACCAACAGCAAACAGAATATTGGAATATCTGGTCAAGGGAGGCGCGAAACAATCCGGATAATCCATTGCCCATCATTGAACCGGCCGAACTTTCCATTACCGTCAACAATAAAGAAACCAGTATCTACTTTATCCCGCAGGATGGCCAATTACTTGTTTCAGCAGAGGCAATTGCTGATGTTTTAGGGGCGGAAGTCAAGTTCTATTATCAAAGCAAAATTTCAGTTTTAACGAAAGACAATCATGAATTAATTATCAGAGCAGGGTCAAACGCAGCATTTGAAAACAAGATTAAAACCCCAATGCCCATAAAAGCTGCATCCTATGAACAATCTGTTTATCTTCCTGTTTCGGTGGCGGCAAATGCACTCGGATATCGTGTCACATGGGACGAAAATAAAAAAACATTGATGTTTCAATATATCTAAAGGGAGCGTGAAGTAAAATGGCCAAATCGAATAAATCGAAGTGGGTTATTGGCCTTACAGGTACGGCACTTACTGCATTTGTTATCAGCCAAGTGGGTGCAAGTCAACCAAATGATGGCCTGCAGGGTCCCGAAACGATCATTACAAAATCAATGAGCAAGCAGGAAAAAGAATTCGTCCAGCTCGATTGGTCGAATTATGACATAAATGGGGCCGCAGGCAATACAGGTGTTGAACAAAGTGATCGAACATCACGCAGGTCTTGACATTGTGGACTCTTTTTCGATTGACGCCATGAATACGAACTTTTATTTTGCTGTGACTAATTGTAACCAAGCAAATTGGAAAGAGGTGTTGGCAGGCTGGGTGCGCTACGTTGAAAAAGAATGGTCCCGTTTTCGAGCTGGAAATGAACTGGGGCAATTAAACGGGTTGACCGTCGGTGATGCGATGACGATTTCCCCACCGCTCTTTGATGTACTGAAATGCGCGGAGGAATACCGTCAAACGACAAATAGCCTCTTTTCACCTTATTTATTACCACAGATGCGGTTTCATGGCTATGAAGCTTCATTTCCGTTTGATAGCGGCAGATTTACCGGGAGCACTATGCCGCCAGTGAATGGAATAGACGCTTCTCCTCTTCGCTTCGATTCCAGGACATTTACGGTCACGCGAATCGCAGAAGGCTTCATCGATCTGGGCGGGATTGGAAAAGGATATGCAGTCCAGGCTGCCGCTCGTTGGTTAAAGCGGGTTGGCGCTGCTGCCGCTGGGATGGTGGACGGAGGCGGTGATATGACAGTATGGTCGGATGGCAGCAAAGAATGGACAATCGGTGTGTCCCATCCTTTTCAAGAGGATGCAGAAATAGCCCAATTCCGTTTAAAAAATGGAAGTGTCGCCACCTCAAACATCGTTTATCGCAGCTGGCTTCAAGGGAATGAAAGGAAACACCATATTTTAAATGGAAGAACCGGCCTTCCCGTCAATAACGACTATATTCAAGCGACAGTCATCGCAGAGAATTGCCTTGATGCAGAGGTTGGGGCAAAACTTTGCCTGATTGAGGAGGAAACAAATATGAAAAGTGAATTAAAAAATCTCAGTTCAGCCCGGTCCTTTCTGCTAGTGAATCAGCTAGGAAAGGTTGTGGCTGGTGAAATGGAGGAATAATTCCCGTGAGAGATTTCTTCTCAGTATGGACACTGATTCGTGTCTCCGGTTTTTTAGCGTTTTATTTGATGACTCTTTCCCTGGCAATCGGGTTATTTAGTTCCTTTTCAATTCTGAAGAAAAAGAAAGCCCGAATGGTATCAGCCCATCAAATAAGCGGCTGGTATGGACTCTTAACGATCTGTTTTCATCTATTGTTAATTTGGCAGGATCAATACGTCCCCTATTCGTTAGCAGAGATTTTCATCCCATTTTATGCAAAAAACGAACCATTATTCTCGGGTTTAGGTACTCTCTCGTTCTACTTATTTTTTATTGTGGTTGGTTCCTCGGACTTTTTCATCAGGAGGTTAGGCATCAAAATGTGGAAGAAAATTCACTTTGCAGTCATTCCTGCTTGGTTATTCATGCTCGTTCACGGCATTGCCATTGGTTCGGATTCATCTGAACCATGGGCCCTGCTGCTTTACTTAACCTCCAGTTCCTTTATCCTTGTTCTCCTATTTATGAGACTATTAGAATCTATTATGCTGTATCAGCCAGCTGGACAAGGGAAGCCCAAAAAATAAAACGACAGCCATTGCTGCCGTTTTATTTTTTTCCTTCGAAAATCACTGTAAAAACAGTCCCTCGTCCTTCCGTGCTTTCTACATAAATTTTTCCTCTATGTGCAGTAACAATGGTTTCTGCGATGGAAAGCCCCAAACCTGAACCACCCTTCTCCCTCGACAAATCAGCACGGTAAAAGCGGTCAAAAATATAAGGAAGATCATCCGCAGCTATGCCACAGCCTGTATCTTCTACTGTTATAATGATTTTTGTGTTTTTTACCGTCAATGAGAGTGCTACCTTTCCTTCATTTGTGAAGCGAAAGGCATTATCTAATAAAATATATAGTAATTGCTGTATTTTCACTTCATCACAAACTAGATAAACATCTGGAAGAATCTTTTGGTCAAATTTAATTTGGTTGGTTATTTTTCTTGAAAATCTTTTATAAACAGCGGATACTAAGCTTGATAGATTCATTTCTTTCATAACTAAAGTTAATTGGTTCTTATCACTTCTAGCTAAACTAAGGAGATTGTTAATCAGGTTATTCATAAGACTAGCTTCTGTTTTGACATCCTCAAGAACCTCTTGTCCCAATGGGCTAAGCTTGTCTTTTTCCTCTCGCATCAATAAATCGACTGAGCTATAAAAGATACTTAGCGGGGTCCTTAGCTCGTGCGAAGCATCGGAAACAAACTTTTCCTGCTTTTGAAAGGCGTTTTTAATCGGCTTCATCGCCTGCCCTGCAAAATAATATCCGAGGAAGGCGAAAAAAAGGCTAAAAACGAGTGTTAGTATGATTAGCGTCCAGGTGATATTTTGGATTAGGTGCTGTTCACTTGTGATGTTCATCCCAAGAATGACAAAACCATGCAGCTTACCATTGCTTCTTAGCGGTTGTTTTACTAGGAGGAGATGCTGCTGCTGCCACTCCATCCTCTTTGTATATGAATCCTCGTTTAAGGAATTATTTTTTTCAATCCAGCTGGAGAGATTTTGGATTGTTTCCTCTCCATAAATAAGCTTATTCTGCCGATTGAACACATAGTAAAATATCGTTCGGTTTGGTTCATATTCCAATCCATGATGATCGTTTTCATCTAGATCCTCCATGAAGTCCCATTTTTCCTTAGAAAAATAAACTTGTAATTCATCTACTTCTTTTTCATTTATTTCGTGCGAGATTAATACATAAAGTAAGCTAATAAACAAGAGAAGTAAACAAAGTAACGAGAATGAATAGAGAAGGGTTAACTTTGCTTTTAATAGGTTAAACATCGAAGCGTCTCACTTTATAGCCGATTCCCCTTACATTTTGAACGAAAGACGGCTCCCCGGGGAGGTCAATCTTTTTTCGTACCAATTTCACTAAAGCATCCAAGGCATTTTTGGATACTTCGGTTTCATATCCCCAAAGTCTTTCAAATAACACCTCTCTAGTGATGACTTGGTTGTGATTACGCATGACGATTTCTAGGAACTGGTACTCTTTCTTCGTTAGGTCAATCACGGAATCTTTCCGTTTTAGCACATGAGAGTTCAGGTTTAGGCTGAAATTCCCGATGGAAATAACCTCTTCGAGCGGTTTTTCCTTTCTCCGGCTTATCGCTCGAATCCTTGCTAATAATTCATTAAATTCAAAGGGCTTAATTATATAATCATCCGCACCTGAATCAAGACCTGAAATAATGTCTTCATTAGCATCTCTTGCGGTTACAAATAAAATTCCACTCTGGTTTCCCTTTTCGCGCAGCCGTTTGCAAACTGATTGGCCATTTTCCCCAGGAAGCATCCAGTCCAATATGATGAGATCATAAGGAAAGATACGGGCATGGTCGTAAGCATCCTTTCCATTTTTCACCCAATCCACACGGTGATATTCATTTTCCAGTAAATGAGATACCAGCTTCCCAAGTCGGACATCGTCCTCAGCAAGTAATATATTCACTTTTTCCACCCCATTTCAAAAAATCCCTTTACTTATTATCATATCAAGCTTCTCTGAAAAAGGAGTGAAATATCCGTGAACTTATTTTTCAATTCTTCATATGACGGAAAGAAGTAATAATGGTGGCAAGAAGCCCGACTATGGAGATAATTAGCAACGAATATAAGAGTTTCACATCCCTTAGGAGGAAGAGTCCAGTGAGGATAATGACCGCATCAATAGCAACCATGATTACACCAACATTTACCTTAGACCATTTAGCAAGCAATAATGCGAGCAAGTCCATACCGCCCGGGCTAATATGATTTCTAAGCATTACACCGACACCAATGCCAATAATAATTGCGCCTAAAATAACACTGCTCATCATCGGCAGTTCGAATGTTCCATTTAATGGTAGTAGAAATTCAATCATAAACCCCGAGATAACAGCACCGATCAAACCATTGAAAAAATAAATGGGATCTGACTTATACGCAAACATATACACAGGGATATTGAGCAATATGAAGGTAATCCCTGCCTTAAATCCCCATAAATAGTTTAATAATAGGCTGATGCCAAAAATCCCGCCATTGATTAAATGAAAGGGAAGAATAAAACCGTTAATACCAATACCAATCAAAGTACTCCCAAATCCGATAATTGCCAATTTTTTCAGCATACCATCATTCCTTGTCCAAGTTCTTTATTACCACTTATATGATAATAGTTGAAACTTCATTCGACAGGATTTAAAAGGCGTTCGAAAAAAACATGACCGCAACAGGTACCCCAACACCATCAATGCAAGTACTTTTTCCTAGCAGCAAACCTTCTTCGGTAAACAAACTTTCGCAAATCATCGTCTTTTAAATTCCCGTCGTAGGTTAAAAAAAGCAATGAGCGAAACTCCGGATATCGTTCCATAACGAAAAGGGCGAACTCCTTCCGTTCGCCCTTCAATTTCATTTGAAAATCATTGCAACAAATGATTTCATCGAGTTGCTTTTCATAAAATGCCTTCGTATCCTCCCATTTTTCCTTCCGATCCCTCAAAATATCGCGGGCATAAACAGGAAGTTTATCAATAACCTGGTCAATATAGCCTTCCGACCACATCAACATCTTATCTTTTTCGGTAAGTTCAAAGACCATACTCATCAATTCAATGTCATCCATTTCTGCACTTGTTGCATACTTACCAACCTTGTTCATCATTCCACCTCAAAACCAAATTTAGAATGGTCTTATTTTACCGCGGATTATGCGTCTTTATTATTAGTTAATTTGGCTGTCAACGTCACTTGCTTGCCGTCACGGTACACTTCAAATTTAATCGTTTCGCCGTTTTTTGCTTTAGTATATAAGTATTTTCGTAGGTCTGACGAATTCGCAATCTCTGTACCATTCATCGATACAATGATATCTTTTGGCTGGAAACCGGCCTTAGCAGCCGCAGAATTTGGGTCAATGTTCATCACCAACACACCTTTTTTCACATTTTCAGGCATGTTTTGCCAATACATCTGTGGAACTTGGTCCAAGTCTGCAAGTCCGACACCTAAATACGGACGTTCAATTTTACCGCTTTTAATTAATTGATTTACAATCGGAATAAGGTCATTACTAGGAATCGCAAAGCCTAATCCCTCAACACCACTTTCAGAAATTTTCAAACTATTAATGCCAATTACTTGACCTTGCGGGTTAATTAAAGCACCACCGCTGTTTCCCGGATTAATGGCGGCATCTGTCTGAATGACGTTGGTATCCCAATTACCAGCAGATGTGGAAACTGAAATACTCCGTTCTGTAGCACTAACAATTCCTTGCGTAACAGTTCTTGATAGATTAAGTCCGAGTGGATTCCCAATAGCATATACTTGGTCACCAGGGCGAAGTGTCGAAGAATCCCCGAAATCAGCCGTTGCGGTAACATATTTGGCATCAATTTTCAATACTGCCAGGTCTGTTAGGGCATCTGCCCCAACAACCTCAGCTGTAGTCTTTTGACCATCAAACAAGGAGATTTCAAGCTTTGATGCCCCTTCGACCACGTGGTTATTAGTCACAATATAGGCACTATCATTATTTTTTTGAAAAATAACCCCCGAACCGGAACCACTTTCTACACTTTGTGAACCATTCGGGTTTGCATAAAAATTATTTTGCTGCTGTTGATAATTGACCACACCGACAATTGCTTTAGAAACTTTCTCTACTGTATCAGCAATGGAACCGGAAGATGCAGCGGTTGGCTGGGCTGACACTGGTCTTACCGCTGAGGCGCTATTTCCCGAGCTGCTTGCTTGATTTTCCACATTGGGAGCAAAATTTTTCATGTAATCAGTATGCGGTAAAACTGTTAATGTCAAAACAGAGCCAATAACGCCTGCAGCAATTGTCGAAACAAATCCTCTTCCCTTCCGTTTTTTCGGTTCAGCCTTACTGTTCGATCGGGATTGTTCTAAAACTGGCGGAGCAGCCATTTCTTCCGCTTCCACAGATTCAACTCTTTTCTGATTCTCTTCAGAAATGTTCGCCCCCACCGAGAAAGTAGCATCCACTGCATTTACATTTTCTTCTGTTATACTGTGATCAGTCTTGTCCATATCAAATTCCTTTTTGTTTATATTCTCTATGTTCTCTAATGAGTTTAGGTGATTTTGTTCAAATTCATTGTCACTTTTGAATTCCATTACAATCAATCTCCTTTAAGTTTGTTCTATTCCTTATCTCTACTTTAACCTTCAAATCTTAAGAAATTATTAACAAACTTTTACGAGCCGAAGAAATAATATGAAACAATATGAAAAAAAGCTGCAGAAATTCCGCAGCTTTCGTTAATTAATTGTTTTTTAAGCAAATCACAAACTTTGTTCCTTTTCCCGCTTCACTAAATACTTGTATCTCACCATTATGAAGAACAACAAGTTGTTTCACAATCGAAAGACCCAGACCGAATTCCCCATATGGATTGCTGGTTCTGGAAAGATCAGCCTTATAAAAACGGCGCCAGATGTTTTCAATCTCTTTGGCATCAATACCAATTCCCGTATCCTCTACCTCGATAATTGTCGTATTATGACCTTCTGCTCTTCCTCTCAGCCAAATCGTTCCACCCTTTGTAAACTGGATACTATTTTTCGTTATATTAATTAATATTTGTACTAGACGATCATAATCGGCATTTACCATAATCTCAGGTGCAGCCTCAACAAGAATCTGATTTTCCTTCTCATCTGCCTGCAGGCTTAATTGCTCTTGAATAATTTCCAGAACTTCTAAAAGCTGTATCTCTTCCTTAAATAACTGAATTTGATTAGATCGGATTTTTTCATAATCGAGATTTTCATTAACAAGGCGAATCAGTCTTTTAGCTTCCTGGCTTACAAGGTTAATTCCCCGCTCCTTGTCTTCTTCAGGGATCATATCATTTTTCAACCCTTCAATCACCCCACTAATGGTCGTTAATGGTGTCCGCATTTCATGGGATACATCAGCCATAAACTGACGCCGTCTATTTTCAAGACTCTCAATTTCCAGCATCGAGGCATTGATTTTATCAACCATATGGTTAAAATCGTTTGCTAATTCCCCAATTTCATCAAAATTCGCGGAATTCACCTTTACATGATAATTTCCTTCAGAGACCTGTGACGTGGCATCGCGAAGCCGTTTAATCCGATGGACATGAATCCTTGACAAATACCAGCTTTGTAAAAAGGAAACACCAAAGGCAATCAGCATTGTATAAAGTAAAAATTTATTAATTTGTTGGATCATATTACTAGAGCCGCTTATTGGCGAAGTTAAGAGTACCCCGCCAAAAAACTTACCATCATCAATGTAAGGGAGAACGACAAATGTAACTCCTCCTTGTCCAAAACTTTTATAATCACTTTTGACAATGATGGTTTGCCCCTTTTTCACTAAATTCCATTGTTTTTCAGGTAAATTTTTTATAGTCAGTCCACGTTTATTAATCAGATACACGCCGTCCTGATCAAACAAACTAAAACTTGTATTTCTCGCAGCCAATACATTGCTGTATTGATTTAATATCGCGTCTGATGCAATCGGTGCCTCGTTTAAATCCTTTAAAATCGCGTTACCAAATGAAATCAGTTCATCTGCCTTATTTTCATAAATCAAATTTTCAACATAATGAGTAAACAAAATGCTTAATAGTAAAAAAGCTACAATGATAACACTAATATGGCTAAAAAACTGTTGGTAGATATACTTAAACTTCATCGGCTTTAAATGTGTCATCGAACTTATACCCTACTCCCCAAACAGTATGGAAGAATGGCTGCGCGGTGGTTTCAACCTTTTTCCGCAGCCGCTTAATATGAACATCCACCGTCCGTTCGTCACCGTAAAATTGATATCCCCAAACCCGCTCAAGTAATTGCTCACGTGAGAATACTTGACGGGGGTGCTCTACCATGTAGTAGAGTAAATCGAATTCCTTTGGTGTTAGGTTGGTCACCTGTGTTTGGTCAATAAAAACTTCCCTCGTGGTTTTATTAACCATAAAGTGCTCTGTTTTCAGAATATCGTCCTGCTCTTTCGGCACTTGCGCCTGGACTCTTCGGGTTACGGCTTTAATTCTCGCCATAAGTGTCAGGGGGCTGAACGGTTTAGTGACATAGTCATCCGCCCCCATTTCAAGTCCAAGTACCTGATCAGATTCGCTATCCTTCGCAGTTAACATAATAATCGGAACAGTAAACTTTTCTTCCCTTATTTTCCGGCAAATCGAGACACCATCCATGCCGGGAAGCATCCAGTCAATAATGAGAGCATCCCATGTGCCGCTTTTAAAGCGGTTATAGCCTTCTACACCATCATTTACAAAAACACCGTCAATTCCCTCTTTTGCAAAAAACATTTCAATCATTGAGCAAACACTTTTATTATCTTCTATCACTAAAATCTTCACTATCAGCCATCTCCCCGTACAAGAAACTATTCTAGTCTATAGTTTATACGAAATTTTCGGCATATCAAACCCTTTGCCCGATTCTTCCATAGTTATTAATACTTTGTTCATAGTTTATTAAAAAAATCCATTGTAAAAGGCCTTGAATACCTTCAAGACCCTCTTTCTTTTTTTCTTCAATTTACTTGAATTCCTTTTAAAACCTTCTTATACCTTTTTTCTGCTTGTTCATGACTTCATACGATTTTTCTATAATATCCGTAAGGACGTCGCCTTTATAAATTCTGCCAAGCTTTAATCCCTGTTGATAATACTCAACAATTTCATCAAGTTTTACAGCCGTTTCTTTCGTGATTCTGACATTTAATTGGATTCTGTCATTTTCAATCAATATGATACACTCCTATCCAAGTGTTAGCAAAGTGCTAGCAGGTACCTATAAGCTTATTATTAATTGCTACTATACTATATTTCTACATTTTTTTCATCCAAAAAAATTTGGCCATCATATTGACAGCCAAATTTATCAAAAGTGAATATTAAAGGATAATTTTCTCCTCAATGGTTTTAGCCGCACTGTGATTGTGAAGCCATGTCTCAAGGAGCTCAAGTAATTCTGGATGAACAGGAAGACTTCCTTCTGCTGCAATATCCTTTTTCATTGTAAACATCGTTGAGATGTGCGTAATCTTTTTACATGAATGCCCCATGTTTGGAACAACATGATACTCCGCATCCCCTTTTACATACTGAGGCAAATCCTTCAGTACCTCTGGGTTCGCCTGGAGATCTAGGGCTCCCGTAATTGCAAGGACAGGACAGGTAACTTTTGCTAAATCTTCTCTTACATTATATGCAAAATGCTCGCGCATCCACTTGGCATTTGTTTTAACAAAATTCACTTTCATAACATCTTCGGTAGATTTCTCCACTTTTTTCATATATTTTTGCGCTTGTTTTTCCACCTGGTTATGCGTGCCTAATAAACGTAGTAAAAAGCCTTGAAACCCCTTTGCGTTCAAAATGTCTTGTGCAGCAAAATCCCGCTGCCTTTTTAGTGCTTCACTAATTCTTTCCACTGCACCGGAAAGCAGTATTAACCCTCCCAGTTCCTCCCTAACTGCAAGGGCAGTACCAATGGTAGTGCCTTCACTATGGCCCAATACTATCACCTTTTCTGGATCTACTTCTGGAAGACCTTTTAAGAATTGGACTGCCGCTTGTGCATCGTCGACTAAATCCCATAGCCCTGTTGTAAGGTAGTTTCCTTCGCTTGCACCGACTCCACGTTTATCATATCTTAGGTTAATAAAACCGATTGATGTTAGAAATTCAGCTAATTGACCGTACAGCTTAAGATCTAACTTTTCATTCACTTTTCCGTTACGATCTAATTTTCCAGATCCCGGGATAATAAGGACAGCCGGCCCATTTTGAACACGCAATTCAGGGAAATTCAATGTTCCCTTTAATGCCACCTTGCTTTGAATCGTTACTTCATTCCCCATTGATTTCATTCATAATCCCCCTATTGTTCCTTTGTTTGATTTGGAATAATGATTGTGGCTAATGTCCTTCGTGTTCTTCCAGTTTGCGGTTTATTCGCTGAAAATTTCTTATAGACTGCCGTCATTTCCTTAATAAATTCAGCAAACTCTGCCTCATTTAGATTCATGGAAGTTTGCCGATACGAAACACCGTCATTCACTAAATTAAATTTTTCATGGCTTAAATACCTCTCATATTCCCCCATTAAATTAGCCATGAATTTAATAAATAACCCCAAATGTTCTTCCTTAGAGAGTTTATTTAATTCTTCTGGGCCAATAACAGCCTTGTTTGGATCATTGATGGAATACACTTTTTCAACGGTGCCACGGTTTGGTATCTCGTCAACAATGTGAATGATCTTTGCTTCAACAAGTTTTTTGAGGTGGCGGTATAGTGATGCTTGTGGAATATCTGGAAGCAATTCCTTCAATTGCTGCGCTGTAATTTGTTGGTTAATGAGAGCCTGAATAATTCTTATCCGAACAGGATGTAAGATCACGTCAATTGTATTTTCCATTGTCACAAATTTGCTCCTATTTATATTATCATTATCAATAATGATAATATTATAATTATTAATAATTGTAAATAGGCATTTGGAAAATTTTTATAAAAAGTTTCTTTATCATAGTGGTGTACATGAAAGGACAAATTGCAACAAATATTAGTAATAGGGGGGGAACAAGTTATGATTTCAACTTGGATGTTCGCTTTTTTACTAACCGTGCAACAAACATATTCACCGGACAGCTTAATCATTACAAAAGAAGGCAGAGGTGTGCAGTCCATTAATCGGACGGACTTCTCCATACCATATACCGATTTACCGATCATTCATTCAAAAAAATATAATCATTTATTAGACCAACTGGACCATCAATATTCAATAGAGCCTAAGAACGCTACACTAGATTCATTTGGAAATATCCAATCTGAACAAGTTGGTTATCGAATTAATCGCGAGGCATTCATGGAACAATTCTATTCTTATTACTTTTCGCGCAAACCAGGTTATTTGGAAATTCCAATGGCCCCAGTTTACCCGAAAGTGGATAGTGAATTACTCGGTGATATTCAGAGTGTAAGGATTGGGCGCTATGTTACCAGTTTTAATTCGCAAAATAAGAAGCGAACTACCAACATTCAATTAGCAACTAAGGCAATTAACAATTATGTTATCTTTCCGGGAGAAACGTTTTCTTTTAACAAGGTTGTTGGGAAACGTACTGCTGAGAAAGGCTATTTACGTGCTAAGGTGATTGTACGGGGGGAATTTTCAGAGGACATCGGGGGCGGGATCTGCCAAGTTTCCTCTACCCTTTTTAATGCGGTAGATAATGCAGGTTTAAAGATTGTCCAGCGCTTTTCTCACAGCCGAGATGTTCCCTATATACCTCCCGGCCGGGATGCAACTGTAAGCTGGTATGGTCCTGATTTTGTATTTAAGAATCTGTATAACCAGCCAGTGTTAATCAGGGCTAGGACCTTGGGTAATTTGTTAGTTATAAAACTTTATTCTTCAGAGAGTCTTGAATACATACCCAGAAAAATTCCAGAAGC
The DNA here is from genome assembly GCF_049463095.1 of Neobacillus sp. 19. Lineage (NCBI taxonomy): Bacteria > Bacillati > Bacillota > Bacilli > Caryophanales > Bacillaceae > Neobacillus > Neobacillus sp. 19. Next base: position 21,888 of record NZ_JBMPZU010000003.1, read on the forward strand.
ACCATATTGAAAAAGTCCGCCGTAAGAGGCGGACTTTTCTAGTGTTTATTTTTCAAAGCACTTTCTAATAACTCTTCTGAGAACTCTGTTAAGGCTGCATTGTCCATCAAATTTAGATTGGACTTAGGTGCAAAGTTTTTCACCACATTTTGAAAAGGAAGTGCATAATCTTTACGCTTCCCTCTTGTAACCCCAAATACTGCTGCACTTAATCCAATTCCAACAAGAGAGGCCCACATAGCGCCCCTGCTTTTTCGCTTTGGCGTAAACAATTTGAAGAACGGCTGCCTTCTTATGCTTTTCATCTTCAGCACTCCTTCTGCTTGAAATGGAAGGTGCTAAATATCCCCTTCCATTTGTTTAATTTGTGCATTTTGGTGGAGAATATGTTTAGGAAACGATTCATACTTTGTTGTTTTCTGGAAAAAATCTGTCCGGATTTCATATAAAATATCTTGTAATGTAAGAAAGATGAACCCATTCCCACTATTTTTCATACTATGCAAAAAAGATGAATGAGGTGGTGTCTATGGGAGGCTTAACTTATTTTGATTTTTTAGCAAAATTTGGAGTTGGCGGGGCTCATCCCGGTGGAATCCAATTGACGCAAAACATGCTTTCAAATGAAAAGATTACGAATCAATCCAATGTTTTAGACGCAGGCTGTGGTACGGGTCAGACTGCAGCCTATTTATACCAGCAATATAAGGCGAAAGTGTTTGGGCTGGAAATTAATCCAATCATGCTGGAAAAGGCTAAAGGACGCTTTGAAACACTTCAGCTTCCCATTCAATTAATCCATGGATCCATTGAAGAAATACCATTCGAAGATCATTCCTTTGATTTTATATTATCTGAGTCTGTATTAGCTTTTGTTGATAAACCTAAAGCGCTAAAGGAATTTTATCGGGTATTAAAGAGTGGCGGACGTCTTATCGCTAACGAAATGACAATTAATAAGCGGCTGTCTACTAAAGAAGAATCAGAAATCATGAATTTTTATGCAGTCGATTCTTTATTGTTAGAAGCGGACTGGAATCAGCTTTTACATGAGGCCGGTTTTCACTGCATAGATATAAAAGCACAAAAACCTGTCCTTAGCCATGGTAATCAAACACCTGAATTTAATTTTTCCAAGGATTTTGAACCTGAGCTTTTTACAATATTAAATGAGCATGGAAATATTGTTTTAAAGTACCAAGATGTTTTAAGCTATCGGATTTTCACGGCGACAAAATAAAAAAATCCCCTTTTTTAAAAGGGGGTCCAGATTGTAGACAAAGGCATTCCGAATGATCCCATTCGGTTGCCTTTTTCCATTTTTAAGCACTTTTTCGTTAATTTTTTCTTAATCTGGACCCCTCCGGGGTCAATTTTTATGCCATTGTTGGACTAATCCAAGTCCAGTTTGCCATCTTCTTTAAATTCATGGCAGCAAAAGTAAGCATCGCCTGCATGGATAATTTTTTAAGACCCCTTAAGGTTGTCCAGCGCATACCATGCTTTTCTTTCGCATCCGCAAATACTCG
>NZ_JBMPZU010000004.1:0-2075 GCF_049463095.1 Neobacillus sp. 19
AAATTTTTTAATGAAGCATCACCATTTAGCAAAATTGCCCCATCTTTAGTTGGATGAGCGAAAGAGAAAATGACATGTGTTAATTTTGCGTAATCCACAACATTCGGGTCGCGGAAATCTTGAACATAACCAATGAGCACTTTGGACTGTGATTTTTCCACTTTTGGTACTTTTTTTGTCTGTGGCTTAATGGCTGATTTTGGTGATTCTTTTGTAATAACTGTTCTATCATTTGATTTATTAGCGGAAAATAAAACTCCTGTTAACATTCCTCCAATGAAGGCGATCGCGATTACCAGTGTTAGGAGGACAGTGCGTTTCTTCATAGGATGTATTCCTCCTTAGTTTTTTCATATATGAAAATTGTATCAGAAAAATGAATGAAACTTGGCTGGTAATATTCACCTAAGCGAATATAGGAAATTCATTCATTTGAAAACCACTGCTGATTTTTGATATAGTTAATAGGTTAATGTACATTTTTATATAATGTAAGGTGGTTAATATGAATCAAGATTTTAGAGTATTATTGTATTATAAATATGTGTCAATTGAGAATCCTGAGGAAACAGCGAATGAACATCGTCAATTCTGTACGGATTTAGGCTTAAAGGGACGGATTATCATTGCCGCAGAAGGAATCAATGGGACGGTGTCAGGCTCAGTTGAACAAACTGATGCCTATATGAAGTACATGGACGAGCATCCACTATTTGCAGGAACTATATTTAAAATAGATGAAGCAACAGAGCATGCATTTAAAAAAATGAAGGTCCGTTTCAGACCTGAACTTGTTACATTGCGTTTGGAAGATGATGTCGATCCGAATTCACTTACTGGAAAGCATTTAAAGCCGAAGGAATTTTTCGAGCAAATGCAAGATGAAGATACTGTTGTTATTGATGCCCGCAATGATTATGAATATGATTTAGGCCATTTTCGCGGAGCCGTTCGTCCAGACATTTTAAATTTCCGGGATCTGCCACAATGGATCCGTGAAAATAAACAGGAATTTGAAGGCAAGAAGATTCTTACCTATTGTACTGGTGGTATCCGTTGTGAAAAATTTTCCGGCTGGTTGCTTAAAGAGGGCTTTGAAGATGTATCACAGCTTGATGGCGGAATTGTCACATATGGCAAAGACCCTGAAGTACAAGGGGAGTTATGGGATGGACAGCTTTATGTGTTTGATGAGCGCATAAGTGTTCCGGTGAATCAAAAAGAGCATGTCATCGTTGGAAAAGATTATTTCAGTGGTGAGCCATGTGAACGCTACGTGAACTGTGCCAACCCGGAATGTAATAAGAAAATCCTTTGCTCAGAGGAAAATGAACATAAACATTTACGCAGCTGTTCCCATGAGTGCAGGGTTCACCCGCGCAACCGCTATGTTTTAGTACACGGCCTGAGTGAGGAAGAAGTAAATGAAAGATTAATGGCAATCGAGAAAGAAGCAGCCCTATAAAAACTTGAGGCAGGTCATTCGGTTGACCTGCCTTTATTATTGATGAACAATTAGAATTCCTACATAAAAAAAGGAAAACAATGATACATATGGAATATACTTTTGAAGGCTATTATTTAAATCTTATGTTTCATCCGAAAGGAGCATAAAATGACAACCTATACAAGCAGAAACGAAGTGCCTACAGAATGAAAAATGGGACTTGGCAGATATCTATGCAGATATCAATAAATGGGAGGAAGATTATCGGCTGATTGAAGAAATAGCAGCTAAGCTTAAAAAATTTGATGGTGAAATTCATGATGGTCATTCGCTATATCAATATCTGACACAACGGGAAGAGCTATCTTTTCATTTTAATAAGGTGTACGCATATGCGATGTTGAAGGTAGTGAAAATACGAGGGAGACAGAAGCGCAAGCTTTGTTAGACCGGGCAAAACAGCTTAGTGTTAAAGTGAGCGCAGCGACCTCCTTTTTCATGCCATATTTATTAGGACTGGATGAAGAAACATTAAAAGGCTTCCTTAAAGCAGAGGCTCAACTAGATTACTTTGCTGAGGACATCTGGGAGTCGTTTCGCTACAAGACACATGTGCTAAGCAAAGAAC
>NZ_JBMPZU010000005.1:0-30021 GCF_049463095.1 Neobacillus sp. 19
AAATATTTGTTGAGCTTTTGATAAGGATCAACCCTTGCAGTAAACTGACTAATAATAAATTCCAATAATAAGCAGTAAAGCTCCATTGCAATTGAAATAAAATCCTGCAGTATTTTCCAACCATTATGAAATCCCCTTTAATATTTGCATTTTGCAACTATTTATTATTTTTTTATCTTTTTTATGAATTATCTTTCAAATAACGTACTAACTTTCGAACCACAAATTGTGCATCAGAGCCGACCCCTCTTAAAGTTGCAGAAGAAATTGACCGTTGACCTTCTAAACCTACATAATAAAGTCCTTGTACTGAGGTACTTACACCTCCAACATGAAAAGGTTGCCCATTGGAATCAATAGCCCCTATTTCTTTTAAGTGCATAAGATTGTTTTGATATCCAGTAGCAAGAATGACGGTATCTACCTTCTCTTTTCTTCCATCTGACCAAATCACGCCATCCGAATCAAAAGAAGTGAACATGGGCTGCTGATCGGGGGTTCCTTGAACAAGCTGTTTCGAATATTTCCCGAAATCGATTACAGGCCTTGAAGTCGGTGTGGTTTTGCCGAATCTCCAAAATGGAAATGTATCGATCCCCGTTACTTTAAGCCAAAAGTGAATATCTCTCCCAAGTAGTCTTTGTCTTATTAAATGAACAGGCTGGCGAACTGCTAAAGTTGTCTTACTTACTTCTGCAAGCTCAATGGCAATTTGAACAGCAGAGTTCCCACGCCCCACAACAACTATCCTTTGTTTGACAAAAGTATCTGGCTTCTGGTACCCAGAAGAATGGAGGATACGTCCTTTAAATACCTCCTGGTCCCTTATTAAAGGCTTATATGGGCTTTGAAAGGAGCCGGTAGCATTTAAAATTGTCTTTGATTGAAACTCCTTCCCGGATTTTGTACGAACTGTAAACTCTTTATTATTTTTCTCAACACACACTATCTGTTGATTTGTCATAATGGATAGATCAAAATGCTTTGTATAATCTTTTAAGTAACTAACCACCTCATCTCTTAATAGATATTTATCAGGATCTTCAGGAAAATTCATGCCAGGTAATGATGAAAATTTTGCAGGAGAAAACAACTTAAGACTGTCATAATACTTAGGCCAAGATCCAACAGACTGTTCTGTTGCTTCCAAGATTAAATATCGTAAACCTCTCTTTCGCAAATGATAGCCAGAGGCAAGGCCAGCTTGCCCTCCGCCAATCACAATTGCATCCCATACTTTATTCATTCGAACCCTCCTTTTTACTTGTATTTTGCAAGTATTAAAATTGGGGATATTACCCCGAAATAGTCCCACAGCATACGCTAGATTTTGCCATCGCATTATTTAACAACTTAATGGAACGAATGACTGTTTCTTTTTCAAACTCGTTCATATGAGAAAAAACTTCATTCAGAAAAGCGTTCATTTGTTGGTCAATCGTCGTTGCAATAAATTTACCCTCTGTTGTTAGGGATAGAATACTGATTCGTCTATCATCTGGATCTGGTGTTTTTTTTACCAAATTCATTTTCACTAATGATTGTACCTGACGGCTGAATGTTGTGATATCGGTGCTTAATGTGTCTGCTATTTGCTGCATTGAAGGTCTATGCTGGTGGTCAATTTCATAAAGAATATGACTTTGAATGAGGGAAATATCGCAACCGCCTGCACTGCAGCAATTTTTATTTAAAAGACCAAAGCGCCGTGTCATTACTTGAAATAATTCACGAATATTTTCCAATATTTCTCACCTCTCTTTATCATTATATAAAATAATTTGCAAATTGCAACTATTATTTTGAATTATGTTTTAAATATTGATATGCTTTGGCAAAATTATACTATGTCTCCTTACCGTATATCAGTAAATCTCCTTTAAAAAAGTTCTGCGTCATAAATTCATTTGCCTTCACAATATCATAGTTCCTTGATAAAATGACAAGCTTTAAGTAAGGTTCAAAAGTCATGTACTGAAGATCTTTAGGTTCAGTTTCTAAAGTGGCTATTCTGTCTTCAATCCCTTGATTGTATATATTCAAAATGGATTCTAAATCCTTTTTGTCTGCTTCCCGAATCATGACCATATATTCTCCGTCCAACATTACCAACTTCTTCTTGTTAATAAATATATAGTGAACACTTGTAAATTGCAAGTATTTTCAAAATTAGACAGTGGTATTTAAAAAGTTTACACTACCTTCCATGTAAAAATTGCTATCGGAACAGGCATTTTGGGAGTTATTAGTCGTTTAGGTTTTAGTCTAAGAAAAGAGGAAGAAATCGTTAAGACTTTTATGGAGAAAGTAAAACCATATGTCGGGTGGTAACTGAAACAACAAATAACTCATTTTCATTTATAAAGTGTTTTCACTTAATATTTTTCTACAAATAAGAGAATAGGATTTTGGTTTACCGTCTTAATTTGTCTGAAAAAGGAGGTTTTTTACGGTTTTTAATAAAATATGGAGATTAATGTAGATAAGTTTTATACCGTACAGGCAGGAAAAAATCATCCCGCTACAAAATAATAAAGAAAACGGAACAGCTGTCAAACGAATCAGTTGAAAGGTGGTCATGATCCCTGAGTATGGAGCTAACCCTACAACAAATCGTCGAAGGTCTACCGAAGTCTTTATTAAATGCAAGTGATAGAGATTTGGAAGGATTCCAAAAAATTATCGATGAAACGATTAAATTAAGAGAGGGTCATCGAAACCTTCAAAAGATGGTCAAAAACTTCTCAACCTCTACAATTCAGCGTAGTTAAAACTCTACAATCAAATCATATTAGGAAGGTGAGTCCACCTTCTTTTCTTTTTTTACAACAATTCAAACTTTAATCATGCAAAAAAGGAGAGAGTTCAATGACTCCATCCTTTGGAAATATCTCAACTTCTACGTTTTATTATCTGGCTTTGCTTTTAATAATTGCTGAAATTAATGCATAATAAAAGGAATTTCATTTGGAGTGCCTTATTATGAGAAGGCATTATGCATTACTCTGATTCAAAGCCCAATCAATGAGTGCGTTCCTTTGCTTTTAAAATAACTATTAATATATGATTAAGATGGAATGATTTTTCATTAAATAGACAATAGGGATAAGAGGAGAAAATGATATGATCAATGTTTTATTTGTCTGCCTAGGCAACATATGCCGTTCCCCTATGGCAGAAGCTGTATTTCGGGACCTACTGAAGAAAGAAAATTTGGCCGATAAAATTAAGGTTGATTCTGCAGCAACAAGTTCTTGGCATATTGGTTCGCCCCCGCATGAAGGGACGCTTGCTATTTTACAAAACTATAACATTTCAACAGAAGGACTAGTCGGCCGAAAATTAACAAAAAGTGACTTCGATCAGTTCGATTATATTGTAGGAATGGATGAAAGCAATTTACGTAATATAGGTGAGATTACTGGAAAGGCAAATCATGCGAAATTCATTCGTTTGCTTGATTTAACGGAACATAAAAAGGATGTTCCAGACCCATGGTACACAGGCGATTTTCAGGAAACCTATGATCTAATTACCGATGGCTGTCAATCCTTACTTAAAAAAGTTCGCAGCGAACAAAATCTATAACACTAAACAATCCCGCCAGTTGTATCATTAGCGGGATTTGTTAAGTGAATAAAGAATATTCTACAGCATCCCTTCGTACACTTTTAATTTTGAACATCCATTTGAAATAGTGTCCACATTATACACCGCGCTTATTACCCCAAATATAGGTGTGCAGTTGAGGGAGTACTTTCACGTTTTTGAAATCATGATCTACCATCACTTTATCTATCAACCATTCAAATTTATTCAATAACTGATTTATAAGCTGTTGGTTGTCGATAGATTTATTATCTTCATTCCCTACTTGGAGGAAAAATGGAGTGTCAGGATAACGAAAATGAACCTTTTTCGCATAATCGTAATCCTGATCATCGAAAACAACAACTTTCAAACTAACCTGGTGAGAAGACTCTGCTCCCTTTAGCTTTTCAATGATCGTGTCAAGTATAGCAAAATCGGTATGCATCCCAGAACTTGGTGGTTTAGGAGAAATGGTTAATTCATCAATATCTATAAACCAATCTTGCCACTTACTTCCTTGCGTTTCTAAACCGATTTTTATATTTTTTTCCTTAAGGAGATGAACTAAATAATTTAGGTTTTTTAATAAGGCAGGATTTCCACCAGATATCGTTACAAAAGAAAACCCCTCTCCACCAAGAGCAACAAGTTCTTTCCATATTTCATCTGCGTCCATTTGTTTGATTAAGTCTTTTCCAGAACCGTCCCATGTAAAAGATGAATCACACCATGAACAAGAAAAGTCACAACCAGCTGTCCTAACAAACATCGTTTTTTGCCCGATGACCATTCCTTCCCCTTGAATGGTCGGCCCGAAAATTTCCATCACCGGAACTTTAGTCAATTTCGATCCACTCCCGTCTCGCTTCTGCATAGCTCGTTGGGGTTTCATATAGACGAACAAATTCAACTCTTGCGCCAAGATATTGTTGCTGTCGGTCTTCGTTATTTAGTGATTCTTTCATTTTTTCATAAATCCAGACCACCATATTCTCTGCTGTTGTATTCATTGGTGGAAGTGTTTCATTCAGATATTTATGATCAAGATATATTTCGATTTCCTTTTTCCAAATATCCTTAATGTCACCAAAATCTATCATTAATCCACGGTCATCCAAAAATCCACTTATACCAAAAATCACTTTATAAGTATGACCATGTAAATTCATACATTTCCCATCATAAGCGTGTAAATGATGGGCTGCATCAAAAGTAAATTCCTTACTCACTAACACTCTCTTGTTGTGATATTTTAACTGATCAAGTTGAATATCTTTGTTAATTTTTTGAAGTTCATCGACAATTCTAAACCCGAACAAGTATTATCGCTCCTTTCGAACCTCTAAATATTCCTCAAGTCCTTTTTTGCGAAGTATACATGCAGGGCACTCTCCGCAACCATCTGATATAATTCCGTTGTAGCAAGTTAATGTTTTTTCACGCACATATTCAAATGCCTCTAATTCATCTGCTAATGCCCACGCTTCTGCTTTGTTTAACCACATCAATGGGGTATGGATGACAAATTGGTCGTCCATTGACAGATTTAGCGTAACATTCAACGATTTGATAAAGACATCCCGACAATCTGGGTAACCGCTAAAATCGGTTTCACAAACACCGGTAATTAAATGCTTGGCACCAATTTGTCGAGCTAACACACCAGCAAAAGTTAAGAATAATAAATTTCTGCCTGGTACGAAAGTGGATGGAAGCTCCCCTTCCCCACCATCGGTCACTTCAATATCGGAACGAGTTAATGCATTCGGAGCCAGTTGATTTAATAACGACATGTCTAAAATATGGTGCCTGACACCAAGGTCATTCGCAATATTCTTCGCACATTCGATCTCAAGACTGTGCCTTTGATTGTAGTCGAAGGTAACAGCTTCTACTTCTTTAAAGTTTTTTAATGCCCAAAATAAACAAGTGGTGCTATCTTGTCCACCACTAAAAACAACGATTGCTTTTTCATCTTTTAACATGTAAGGATAACCCCCTTCTAAATAGAAAAAAACAGCACCCCAAGATAGAGTACTGCTTCATCTTAGTTTTTTTACCGAGGGGTGCTAGAACCTCCACCGCTAATAGCGGAAATTTTTATAAATAGTCATATGATACGTTCATTCTACTATTTTGTTTTATATTTGTCGACATTTTTCGACTAGATTAATATTTTCTAAGAGACCTTCTATATCGGTATTGTTTCCAGTGATATCTTATAAAACAGCCAACGCAAAATCCCAAAATTGCAATAAATGCAGCCGAAGCAACCAAAATGGTAAAGACATACCCCCATATGTCCCAATTCATTAGAAAGCTTATTAATCCTCCTGCGAGACAAATGACGGAAATCGTTTGATTAAATTGCTGCTGATCCCATTCCTCAGAAATATATTGCGATGGGTGCTTTCTTAAAAACAGCTTAGCTAAACGCATGACAGGATTAAATTTAAAAAATAAGCTCATTAAACCTGCTATTAAAGGGATAGCAAGGATCCATTCTTGCTTAGTTATCCAAGTAAGCAATACAGAGATCACAATAAACCACTGGTTTGCTCGAACAAGGGGACGAGGAACTGAACGTACTTGACTTCCCATTAACTCAACCTTCCTTATCGTTTTTGTATGCAATACTTTGATTTTACTCCGTTTTTTCTATTTTATGAAGTATAAAGATAATAAGGTCTTTCTTTGTAAGTATTTTACTTATACGTTTATCCTTTTGTATTTTTTGTTAATCATTTCTTTTACTAAACTCTTTTGTGCGGTGCCTAAATTGGCTTCTTGAATCAGTTCGTATTCCCTAACAATACACTCCATCAAAAAACTTTCACCTCCTTTTTGTCACAGAATCATTCACTCAACCGTTATATTTGTAAATAATCGAAAAGGATGATAACGATGACACAATATGAAGTGGCGATTGTAGGCGGGGGAATTGCTGGTTTAACAGCTGCGATCTATGCAGCAAAAGCTGGGAAACGAACCATTTTATTGGAACAGCAAAAACAATTGGGAGGCAGAGCCAGCACCAACAAAAAGCAAGGGGTATATTTTAATTTGGGCGCGCATGCATTGTATAAAGGGGAAGCGTATGAAGCATTCCGCGAACTCGGATTACGACTTGATGGAAGCACACCGTCAATTGACGCTTACGGGATGTGGAAAGAACAATTATTCCCCATACCAACCAACCCATCCTCCTTCATTCAAACGCCGCTCCTAAGTTGGGGAGGAAAGCTCGAGTTAGCAAAATGGTTCATTAAATTAGGAAAAATGGACACAAGCGTTTGGAACCAGATTAGTATCCGCGATTGGTTGGAACTCAGGTTGAATAATCCAATGCTGCGCAACGTGTTCTATGCACTGCTCCGAACATCCACTTATGTGCTTGCACCTGAATTACACGCCGCTGGTCCTGCCTTAAAGCAGCTGCAGCGGGCACTAAAAGGAGTCTTGTATCTCGATAAAGGCTGGGGGACACTCGTAGAACAACTGCGTGAACTTGCTGTTCAACAAGGAGTAGAGCTTGTAACCGGTTGTAAAGTGGCTGCAGTCGACCATCAAGATCAAAAAGTACACGCGATTTTATGTGAGGATGGCACTAGAGTAGAAGCTTCGAATGTTATACTAACTACACCACCTTCTGTTTCTCACAAACTAGTTCCCCATGCGGATCAAACAGCACTCGACACGTGGAACAAGCAAGCGATTCCTGTTACAGTTGCCTGTCTAGATGTTGGATTACGCCAGCTGCCTATCCATGAGCACCAATTTATCTATGGATTGGACCAACCAATTTTCTTTACGCACCAATCACGGGACGGAAAACCGAGGCCAGCTATCTTGAGTGATAATGGAACACAAGTACTATCACTTTTAAAATATCAGGGTCCACAAACAGATGCAGCAAAGGATGAGCGTGAGTTGGAGCAAATGTTAGATGTGGTTCAACCTGGCTGGCGAAATGAATTAGTTACCAAACAATTCCTGCCGAAAATGACGGTTGTCCACGATTTTCCTCATATGAAAAGAATGGAGGATCCAGGCCCTGCTGTTCCTGAAATTGAGGGACTATATATTGCTGGTGACTGGGCCTCACATGGGGAGCTGCTCGTTAATGCATCCGTAGCCAGCGCTAAACGAGCCGTTTCACAACTACTAAATACTAGAGAGGAAATCAAATTATGAGTATGGAAGGGCTTTATCAAACCTATCAACCTCTGCTTTTTTCCTTAGCCTACCGTATGTTAGGCAGCGTGATGGATTCAGAGGATATTGTCCAAGAAGCGTTTATATCCTTTAATCAGCTCCCAAACCACGCACAGATTGAAAACAAAAAAGCGTATCTATGTAAGATCGTCACCAATCGCTGTCTGGATTTGGTACGGTCATCCGCAAAAAAACGTGAGGTATATGTCGGACCGTGGCTTCCAGAACCATTACTTGAAATAGAGAATTCATCAAACGATCCTTCACAAGCCTACTTTCAACAAGAATCGATCTCCACCGCCTATTTGCTATTATTACAACAACTAAATGCGATAGAACGAGCGGTCTTTTTGCTTCGTGAAGTCTTCCAATACTCTTATGATGAAATAGCTGAAATTGTTGGAAAAAGCATTGCTAACTGCCGGCAAATTTTTCACCGAGCGAAAAAAAGCATGGAATATGACCCTAAGAAGCAGCCTTCAATGTCAATGAAGGAATCTACAGTAAAAGAGTTTGTACAATCCCTCTTAAATGGAAACGTAAATCAATTATTGGACCTTGTCAGCGAAGATGTCGCAATGTACTCGGATGGCGGCGGCAAAGTAAAAGCCGCACAAATACCGATTTTCGGTGCTGCCAAAGTGGTTCAATTGCTCCAAAACCTAATGAAAATGTATGCAGGCAAGTTCACCATCAAATATACATCTGTCAACGGTCTGCCAGGTCTGATTTTAACAACCGATGATCACTTGCAATATGTGTATTCCTTTGCATTTAGCGGCAATCGAATTCAGACGATCTACTCGGTTGCAAATCCCGATAAACTACAACATTTGCAATAGGAAACTCCATACGATCACTAAATCGCAGCTCGCTTTATCAACCAGACACAAAAAAACAGCTGGCCCATCCTTCTAAGTCAGCTGTTTTTTACTATTTGTCGATCACTACGTCCATCTTGAACTAAGGGGCTTTTCTTCAATAAGGTAAATGTATATAAATAAAAATGAAAATCCTCGAACCACTATTGAGTCGAGGATTTTATGTTTTCTTTTTAAGTTCTTATGAAGATGTACTCTCGTAACCCTTTGACCTTATTTTCATGGTTTGTTCCTCGAATATCCTTTTAATTCTATATTATGTTAATTAATTTTCTCGACTCCGTTCTTTGTTTGTTGCCTTTTATGCAAGATCCGATCTAAATACTGTGTAAATTCAGATTCACCGGAATACGACAAGCATAGAAATTCTTTCGCCCTTGTCATTCCAATATAAAATAAGGAAACCTCCCTCTCCTTATCGTCCTCAAGTGGAAATGGCATGGAATCAATATTAACGATAAAAACCGCTTGGAAGTCCAGGCCTTTGCTGCTGTCGATTGTACTAATTTTGATCTTACCATCATCTTTTTTAAAGGAACGCTTAGAGACGTCATTTTCCGTAATCCAATAGAATGGTAAGTCATGATCTTGTAATGATCGCTTGATAATATCAATGATTGGATATTTATGAGTTCTTTTTACCCGATACAAAATTAACATGTCTTCATAAGGAACTTTCCGTTCTTCGTTCAGTTTTTTTATTTGTCTGGCAACCAATCTCATTTCATCAAAGAAATTGGCAGCCTTTATGATCCCGGGTTCCGGCCCTTTACGTTTGGTGCTTTGCGGAGCAATAATTTCTCCTTCTAGTTCACGATTGACGACCTTATTTTTAAACATTGAGTGCTCCCGGTAAAAATCCCAGGCAAACTTAACAATTTGCTGTGTATTTCGATAATTGATGGACAACACTTTTGACCGGCCTTGAAAGCTTAATCCTGTATCCTGCACATACGAACGTTTTCGCCGATAAATGGTCTGCGCCCGATCCTCTACCAATAAAAGCGACTGCGTATCCGTGTTTAACAGAAGACTGACAAGCCGCAGCCAATCCGCATCGAAATCCTGCCCTTCATCAATTAAAATCGCATCATACGAAGGAAGAATCGTTTCCTTCCCTCTCTATTTTATCGATTATTTCTGACAGGTTTTGCTCTCTAATTTTTAATTCATTTTTAAGCCATGCATGAAAGTTCCGTACAATAATGTTTTTATTTTGTACCGCTTTTACATTAGGATCAAAATCAAATAAATCCTCTGGCTCATTCAACATATGTTGGATCATTTGCTGAATCGCATTGGCCAAAGAAATGTTATAACAAAGGATAAGAATTTTCCAATCAGGATTTTGTTTTGATAACATCTTCGCCCGGCTGGCCAGGATAATCGTCTTCCCGCTGCCGGCGACACCGCGAATCAAACGGTTTTTATCGCCGATCTGTTTCGCTAAATTCTCCTGATGAAGATCCATCGTCTTAATGTCATGTAAGGACAAGAGCAGTTGATCCTGATAAGGAACCGGCGCCTTAAATTCGGCACTAATCCGAACTTCAGGAAATAAATGATAGCGGATGGCATTAATGTCCTCGATCGTAAGCGGTTCCTTTAAACGATATGGCACAACAAACATATTCATGATTTTTTCCATCAGGATTTCTTCTGAAAACCCTTCATTTTCGGGATCGATTTCATCTCTTGCTAAGCACAAGTTGGGATCAATAACAGTATAAAGCCCATCTTTGATAAAATCCTTAGTATACTGTCTCGAAAAAACAACCCCATGCCCATAAGGGAACTTCAATTTCAATTTATATTTTCCATCTGCTGCGATTAGGTTTTTATCTTTTTTCAGCACATCCGCAATTTTAAACATGTAGTCCCTCGCTTGATTCAGTGGGCTTGGGATAATAGTTTGCTCTCCATTTGTTGCCACGATATGCCATTCATCATGATTAATTTGCAAAAGTGTATTTCTTGTATAATCCTTCACTTCTAACACAACCATTCCAAGACCAGATCCTATAATCACAAAATCAGGCTTCCTCCCTTGGATTTCCGGCTCAAAATAGACAATGTAATCATCTGGTAAATAGGTTTTTAGAGTTCGGAATAATAATCTCTCTCCCGCAGTGGCAGATGATCTAATTGTCTCTGGAATTGTAATCGCCATACTACCCGCTCCAAAATCTGCATTTTTCTCCATTATACTACAAATAGGACCAATCAACCTAAAACAAACAGGAATATAATCCCTTGAAATTAACATTTTTCTACTATTACAAACAAAATTCCCCAAAACTATTGTCTTTTTGGACTATTATTTTGATAATAGAATGGAAGAAATGATCGTACATATATAGAAAATAGAAGAACTCAGGAAAGTGGAGTGAAAATTTTGCTAAAAGGAATCTTAGATAAATTATTAAAAGGGAATCAACCAGCAGCCCGGCCCATAAGCCCTGCTGAAGTAGAAGCGTTAGTCGAGGCAAAAATTAGAGAGCATGCAGCAACTCTGGAATACACAAATAAAGATATACCCGAGCAAACTCTGCCAGCCGAGCAAGAAGATTACACATTAAGTCCGAAACAAATCGAATATGCCCTTTCTTTAATCGACAAAATTAAAAATGAATTCGAATTGGCCATTCATCCCTCAACTTTAACCATAAAAGATTTAAATAGATTAATTGCTTATAATCGGTATAAAAATAAGGGAACACTGGTTAACTTGGTGAAAAAAGGGGTATTGAAGAAAAAGTAAATAAATTGGTGCTAACTAGAAAAAACCCCGGTTCCATCATTGGATTTCGGGATTTTTTGGCTTATATTCATATCTCGCCATAGTGGCGATTCTCGTGGCCTTTCGTAAGGAGATCCTGGCCATAAGAACCGTCCCCATGGACACGGAGAATCTCACATCACTAAATCATGGTAT
Source organism: Neobacillus sp. 19 (assembly GCF_049463095.1). NCBI lineage: Bacteria > Bacillati > Bacillota > Bacilli > Caryophanales > Bacillaceae > Neobacillus > Neobacillus sp. 19. The sequence continues at coordinate 11,623 of NZ_JBMPZU010000005.1, forward strand.
ATTTCTTTTATAACAAGAAATATACTTTAAGAATGTAGCTATGCGAAAGTCAAACTAATAATTTGGTATGGCAAACGGATGGAATGTTAAAAAAAATAAGTTGGTGAAGCTGATATGAGAATAAATTTATCAGAGGTACAAATGTTGGAAATTAAACGAATAGTTGAAAAGGAAATTTTGATAAAAGCGATCGTGCCAACAGATGACTATCTATTTATCAAATGTTTTGCAAAAAGGCAGAAAGAAATTGTCTATTATCATCTGTTTGCAGAAAATGATACGCTGATTATCCGCTGCTATGCACGTGTGTTTGACAGTTTAGGTCTGAGCATAATGATCAAAAGCACAGCAAAGAAGCTATTTGACTATTTGATCAACCAGACAGGCTTAAAATACACAAAGTATATTGAAAACGGGGTCGTCTGGACTTTCTAAAAAGCGGGGCAATACGGGAGTTCAAGGATTAAAATAGCCCTCTTAAGCAAGGGCTTTTTTCTGAGAAAACCCATTTGTGGAAGTAAAAGGAAACTGACTAATGAAAATTTTACTATCCAAATCAAAAGTATTGCTTTCTGACTATGCAAACAAGCTATTTTGAAACAAAAGAACCATCCCCTGTTTCAGAGAATGGTCCCCATGGTTACTTTTTACCTTTTAGATTAATGCCGATTGCGGCTCCGTTGCGGCTGGAGTCAGCTACTCCTTTAAAGGTGTGGTTTGGATAGTCGATTAAGATGCTTTGGACGTTTCCGATTGTTGTAGGTTCAGCTCCAAATTTATGGCCCATGCTTTTTAGCTGGTTGAGGACCTCTGTTGGTATTCCAGCTTCGTACCGATAGGAGTTGAGGTTGTTCGTATATATTCTTGGTTCCTCTACAGCTTGCTTCAGTTCCATATCATATTCAATAGCATACAGAATGGTCTGCAGCACAGATGTAATTATGGTGGTTCCGCCTGGGGATCCCACGGTTAAAACGGGTTTACCGTCCTTGAAGACAATGGTTGGCGTCATACTGCTTAATGGACGTTTATTGGGCTGTACTTCATTTGCGCCTCCTGGAATGGCATCAAAATCGGTTAATTCATTATTTAACATAAAACCATAGCCTGGAACCATGATGCCTGTCCCGAATACTTGTTCAATGGTGGTCGTATATGAAACGACATTTCCCCATCTGTCCGTAACCGTGAAATGGGTCGTTTCTCCAGGTTTTTGGTCATTCGGCTGTTTCGTAGGCTGGTAGTTTGCTTGAGTTGATTCATACTTCCACGGATCACCTGCTTGGGGTTTAGGGTTAACGCGATCTAGACTAATGAGTTTTTGCCGTTCCTTAATATAATTCGGATGTAGAAGCCCCTTCAGCGGTACTTCCACGAATTCAGGGTCTCCAGCATAGGCCGCGCGATCGGCGTATGCTAGATGCATGGTCTCTGCCAATAGATGATATTTTTCCAAGCCTTCACATCATATTGTGAAAGATCAAAACCGTCCAAAATTTTCAGCATTTGTAAGAGGAATACGCCGCCTGAGCTTGGTGGTGGCATACTGGCAATCTGATAGCCACGGTAATCACCCCAGATTGGCTCATCAACGGTCACATCATATTTTTTCAAATCTTCCATTGTCATAGAACCGCCTAATTTTTGCACTGTACTGGCCAGTGCTTCAGCAATCGGTCCCTTATAAAAGGCTTCTGGACCTTTAGCACGGATCAATTTGAATGTTTTAGCTAAATCCTTTTGTACAAGAATATCTCCCTCTTGAAGCGGTTTTCCATTTGACAGAAAGACGTTCTTCGCTGCTGTTTTGGACAGGGTTTCCTTGTTATCTTCAATTGCATCAGCAAGTACTGAATCGATTGGGAACCCTTTATCGGCAAGTTTAATCGCCGGTCCAATCAGTGCCTCCATCGGCCGGGTTCCCCATTTTTCCAAGGCTGTTTCCAGTCCTTTTAACGTCCCGGGTACTCCAACCGCTTTACCACCTGTTGAACGAATGGCAAATGGGATGGGATTTCCTTTCTCGTCTAAAAACATATCAGGTGTTGCTCCCAACGGGGCCCGTTCCCGGCTATTAATGATGGTGGTTTCTTTGGTTTTTCCATCATAAACCATCATAAATCCGCCACCGCCAATCCCAGACATCATCGGCTCCACAACGTTTAATGCGAACTGAATGGCCACGGCCGCATCCATCGCATTTCCGCCTGTTCTTAGCACTTCAGCTCCAATTTCGGATGCAAACGGATGGGCAGTTGCCACCATACCATCCTTTCCGACTGCTACCTGGCTGTACTTACCATAATCAAAGTCGTTCTCTTTCGCCAGTGCGCTAAAAGGGAGTGTCCCAATAAGTAAGAGGACACCCAATAAAACTGTAAAACCAGCTCTCCATAAACCCTTCATCCTTTTCCCTCCTCTTGTAGTATGTGTACAAATCTATTCTATCAAGAGGACAGAAAAATCTGAATTTTTATATTCATAATTTTCCATTTTTGATTATTAATTCCTATATCACCTAATCCTAAAGTCATCATTATGGCTTTACGGAAAACAAAAATCCCCGGCTCCACTAATGGATCCAGGGATCTAACGTGATGAGGGAATGACACAAAAAGGCTTTCGGATTATTCCGATAGCCAAAGAAATATTTAAAGTAATATTTCGAACAACTTTGATGTTTATACACTTGCTTTATCCTTTTGTATAATTAACAATATCAATAACTTTTTTATCATCATTTCTTTCATGCATTTTCACTAATAAGATTTTGAACGCATCCATAAGATTGAAATGGAATATTTAAATTATTGGATAGAAAATACATTATGGGAATGAGAATTATGGTTTTCAATAGTTTATCAATATTTCCTTGGCTTGTTGGTTAGATATTGGAAACACTAGGTATAAAGACTAAAGGATAATAGTAGGATTTATTTTCTTTTTCTATCTCTTAAAATACATAGAGGGAGGTAGATTCATATGTTCAAAAGAATAATCATCCTTGGGGTACTCTCCTTAGTTTTAATCGCCTTAGTTTTACTTAGAAGCCATACAGCTGCTCCTGTTAACAATCCAAATACGAAAAGCAACGATACCTCCGAATATACTACCGTAGAATATAAAATCAGCGAAATCAAAGGCAATCAGTACTACGGAACAAGTAATGACGGGACAGGGATCATATTTTCTACTGAAAACATCGTTTCGGACAAGGAAATAGAAGTCGATGATATAGTCATCTGCTATTTTGAAAAAGGGAATTTAGGGAAAGGTCTAGTAAAAGTAAAAAAGAAATAATATTTTGAGCTGCCACTTATTTAGAACGTCCTGTATCCTTGTATCGTGTTGGCCATCCTTAATAAATGATACCTTTGATTTAATGACCAACATTATATGGGGTAAAAAATAACGGCTAGATTAGCAGAATAAAATATGTTCTGCACAACCTAGCCGATTTGTACTATAATATTGTTTTTTCTTAAACTTCCTTATAATAGGTGCGGTTTTTTGCATCATTGATACTATCAGCTCATTTGAGCGTTCATCGCTTCCCATTCTTCTTTGCTAGGACCATATACACCAGGAACCTTCAAGCCAGCTTGTCTCATAAGAACAGTCAATTGTCCGCGATGATGGGCCTGATGTTGAATAAGCAGACGGAAAACAGCTTGAACTGGCATGTCCATTCCAAATAAATTCACCATATTGTTCATTTCTGCATCTGTTACCTGTTCAGAAAATGCTTGTGTCAACCGCTGACTCACTGTTTTGTAGGTCTCGCTGATTTCAGCAGCTGATTTAGGTGTTTCTTTTTGAAGATTAGGACTCTCGAATTTTACTCCTATCTGTGAAGGAAAGTAGTAAACGGATCCAGTAATGTGCCAAGCTACGCTTCCAATGCTGTATAATCCAGGAGAAACCTCTTGATTCAACGATTCATCTGTCAGCCCATCCAGCACTTTCTGGGTAACTGCTGCTTCTTGTTTCCATTCGTTTAAGAAATCATTTACTGATGTAAACATTCCATTCCCTCCTTAAATTTGCAAATCCTTCATTTTTTCAAACAAAACTTTCCTATTCATTTTATCATGCCCAGTAAAACTATTCACTTTTCTCAAATGCTATTTCATTAAGTTTCCTTATAAAGGGAATATTTGCTCAATTTCTTGAAGCTCTGCAGCAGTTAATTGAATCTGTAACGTTTTAAGATTATGGAGTACCTGGTCAGCACGCTTTGCACCTGGAATAATGACATCGATGCATGGACGGGACAAATACCAAGCAAGAATTACTTGGGAAACTTCCGCACCCTTAGTCGCTGCAATTTGACGAACCCGCTCAATCTTTTCCAAGTTTTTTTTCGAAAACACCTGCTTGGAATTGCGGTCTTTTTCGATTCATTTCACTAATTTCAGTTTCTTGATTATATTTACCTGTTAACAACCCGGAAGCTAAGGGGTAAAACGGTACAAAGGAAATTTGTTGTTCCGTTACGTATGGGAATAACTCTTTCTCTGCATCGCGGTTGATCAAGTTATACTCCCCTTGATAAACATCCACATAGCCATCTTTATTCGCTTCTTTTAATTGCTTAAGGGAAAAATTTGACACTCCGATGGCTCTAATCTTCCCTTCATCCTTTAATTGCTTTAATGCTCCAACCGCTTCGTCTTTAGGTGTATCATCGTCGGGAAAATGAATATAGAATAAATCTATATAATCCGTTTGAAGCCGTTTTAAACTCTCTTCAACGGCTTGTTTTAGAAAAGCTGGTGAGTTATTTAAGACCATTTCATTTCCGTTTAATTGATGTGCTGCCTTGGAAGCAATCACTATCTCTGAGCGATTTCCCCGTTCTTTCACAATTTCCCCAATTATTTCTTCTGATCGCCCCAAACCGTAGACATAGGCTGTGTCTAGGAAATTAATCCCTTGCTCCAGACCCGTTCGGACCAATTCCCTTCCCGCTTCTTCATCAAGATTTGGAAAAAGGTTATGTCTCCCAACGGCATTGGTTCCAAGTCCAATCGGATTTACATATAAATCCGTCTTACCAATTTGAATATGTTTGGCCATCAACTTTCATCTCCCTTATTTTACTAATTTGATGATAACAAAATTTAAGGAGAGAAAACAAAGTTCATGCATTCTATTTATTATCCGTTAATCAACTTACTACGTTACGAAATGAGGTAGTGAAGGAACAAATATCGGTCGGAATGATTAAAAAAAAAGACCGAACATGCTGCTACATGTCCAGTTCAGCAAAAGACGGTTCTCTCAAGGGAGGTAGACTAGGATAGTAAATACAGCCCAACCAGTATTGGTAAATAAAGTGTAAGAAGACCCTTATCTTGAAATAAGGGCCTTATTTATATGTTTTATTCCGATTCTATAGGCGGAAATCGCCGTCTAATTAAGCTTTTTTGAATAATAATAAATTTAGCGAAATTATTCCGTCTATTTTTTGAGTTTGGATCTTAATTAGTTTTGGCGACCCTTGTTTCCTCTGTAACTTTTAGATATTCTAAGACCCGCTGGGCGATAAGTTTATAGCCCTTGGTGTTAGGATGGAATTGATCTTCTGCTAATAAATTCATCGTGGAATTAGTAAATAGATCTTCTGTGGGAACGAAGCTCACATTCTCATATTCTTCTGTCAATAATTTTCCTGCCTCATTCCAATTATCAATGATCATGTCTAATTCTTTAATGTTTGCGAATTGACTTTCAAAAGGATTATAAAACCCGATTAAATAAATATGGGCATCTGGGTTCAATTCTTTCAATCTATTCAATATGGCTGTTAATCGTTCAGTATATGCCACTCTTTCTACTTGGAAAGGCTCTAGCGTAAGGTTTGTAAAATTACTTCTTAAGACTTTCATAATATCATTGGCGCCAATTGTGATTAAAACAATATCAGCCTTTGATATAGCAGTGGCAATTTCTTTATTTTCCAGCCGCTTTAGTAATTGATCCGACCGGTTTCCCTTTTTACCGAAATTTTCTATTTTAATATTAAGGTTGTGATCCTCAAACGTGTGATTAAGGATCCCGACATATCCACCGCTCTTTGTTTCATCTCCTACACCTTCCGTGAGTGAGTCTCCGATTGCAACCATCTTTTGATCTTTTTCGAAGAAATCAACGACACCATCCACTACTTCCCTTACCTTTTCCTTGATTTTATCGGTGAATGGTTTAGGACTATCCTGCTTAATGGAAGGATCTTCTACTGGTTTCTCTTCTCCTTTAGAAGCAACTTCCTTGGTATTTTCCACTTGTTCAGATTCAACTGACGCGACGGTTGTAACTGTTTTAAGGCCATCATGATTTCGATCTATAAGAAAAATAGAAGGAAGAATACACATAATGAATAGACCCATAATCATGATGATTACTTTTTTTCTTTTCAAACTTCATCACACCTATTAGTATCGGAAGATTTTAATCTAAGATACCATTCTTTATTTCATATAGTTTATTCATTTTATCATACAGGGCAACATTATTTAAGACCACAAATTTTGTCATCAAGATTCAAGAAACTAGACTTGGAAGTATAGCTCTCCTCACGGTCGATGACTTGAATTCCTTGACGCTCAGCCTTGTATCGAATCATTTCAATGAAAGTTGCATACGGAATTTTATTGAAGAAATGTATAGTGGGATCACTTGAACATATTGAAACAGAAAAACAAAAATACAGCTTATATCCCCATATCTTTATCTAGGGGTTTTACGCTGCTTTTTGATAAAAATGTTTTTTTGATCTACTCTGGTCGTTCATCCAGGTTGTCATACCAAACAAGCGGACCAAGGTGACCGAACTTACCTACCGCCTCCTCCATTAACTGGTGTGCCTCTTCATATGCGGAGGCAGATAAAATATCCAATTCATGATACCCCATATTTCCATAGTTATAGACAAGCAGAAACCCATCTGTCTCCCAAAGCTCTAGTCGAAACACATGCCAATGGTTCGTCACTTTCAATTGAATCCCTGTGATGAATGTTTTCTCCCCCAGCCGTTGATATGCAAATTCCGCTGTCCCTCCTTTATAAGACCTCCCCTCCTCAAATACAAGTGGGTAACCTTTCGTATAAAGGTGTTCCATCCCTTCCAAGGTTTCGAGATTTGTCTCCCTTTTTGTGGCCACAATCACAGGAGACAGCCTTTCTACTCCTATTTCATGGTATACGATAGTACCACTGTCATCCCATTGAATATGGAGACCCGCATCCTGAAGCACATTCGCCCACCTTCCGAGATCTGCGGAATTTTTCAATTGTTCACAAGAGAGATACAATCCATCCTCCGTTAACAAACGATGGACTATTTCTAAATAACGACTGTCACCATAGGTTGGATTCTCCTTCAAGTACGCTAGAAGTGACCAATAGTTTGAAATCATGATAGGCCCCATAATCTCATGAAAGGTCCGTGCAGAAATGATTAAATCAAAAGAATTCAGGGGAAAGTGCTCAGATACCTCCATAAAATCCATTTGGTAAAAACTCACGTTGTTCAGTCCTTGCTTTATTGCCAACTCCCGAGCACATCGAATCCCATTTCCACACAGGTCGATCCCTACAATCTCGGCATCTGGGAACATGGTGGCGTACCTGCAAGACAGCAACCCATTATCACAGCCAATTTCCAAAATCCGTTTCGGCTTTAAATAAGTTTGCTGACTGACCCAATTGAGCAAGGACTGATGGAAATTCATCGTCCATGATTCTACTGCCAAACTGAAGGGCAGTGTTCGGTTTTTCACTTCATAAATATTCCCTTTTAATTTACGGTCCATAATGGGTTGGAGTTCCTTAGCTAAGAAGGGATCGACCTCGGTTACATGCTTCCAGAAGTCCTCTTTGGTTTGGCATTCCTTGATACCCAGTGACTTAAAATAGGCAGAGAAACTTTGTGATTTTAATTTGGTATTTGCAAACATAGTATTATCTCCAGTTTAGGCGTATTTATTTTGCTTAACAGGACCAAAACCTACTAGTAAGTGCTATTATCTGGTACTAATTATAGCATAAAAAAAGCTTTACTCCTTAGTGAAGTAAAGAAAAAAGTGTTTAGCGATTAAATGAAATTCTCTAATGCCTTTGGAGGTTAAACAAATATTGTTAATCCGAAAGGTTAAACGCTAGCAAAAGCCTTGGGAAGAATTCACTCACGAATGAGAGAGGAATAATGGTAATAATTCAGCACTAACTTACTTCATCACCTTGTCACTAGAAAGTGCATGTTTAAACTGTTCAATTAGGATAGGAACGATTTCAAATGCATCGCCAACAATTCCATAATGACAGTTCTGAAAAATAGGAGCTTCTTTGTCCTTATTAATGGCAATGATTAAACCAGAATTTTTCATTCCCACAATATGTTGAATCGCGCCAGAAATCCCGATCGCAAAATAAATCTTTGGCGTTACCGTCACACCGGTTTGCCCTACTTGATGGGGGTGGTCAATCCAACCCGCTTCCACCACATCCCTGCTCGCACCAACAGCTCCTCCAAGCGTTTCAGCCAAATGGTGTATTAACTGAAATCCCTCGTAGCTACCTAAGCCTTTTCCGCCAGCCACAACGATGTCCGCTTCGTCGATTCTGACCTTCTTAACCGTTTCCTTTACAATTTCCAAAACTTTTGTCCGGATATCTTCTTCCTTTAATGAGACGGTTTCTTCGACGACCTTGCCTATTCTCCCCACCTCTGGGGGCAGCGCCTTCATGACTTTGGCGCGTACGGTCGCCATTTGCGGCCTGTATTTTTTACATAAAATGGTCGCCATAATATTTCCGCCAAACGCCGGCCTACTCGCAAGGAGTAACCCCGTTTCCTCTTCTACATCCAGCTCCGTCGTATCCGCCGTCAACCCTGTCGGCAAATCGGTGGCCACTGCGCTTGCCAGGTCTTTTCCTGTTGAGGTGGCCCCGTAGAGAATAATTTCCGGTTTATATTTATCACTGCACTCTAACAGCGCCTTCATGTAGGTTTCAGTCCTGTAATGCTTAAAGAGAGGTTGATCATAGACATACACGGTATCTGCTCCATATTCAAACACGGTCTTTGTTAAAGGTTTAACATGTTCCCCGATAAGAATACCCGCTAGTTCCACACCTCGTTTATCAGCTAATTTCCTACCAGCACCTAATAATTCAAGGGATACAGAGGCAACCTCTCCATCCTTTTGTTCAATAAAGACCCAAACACCTTTGTAATCGTTAAAATCCAATTACATTCCCTCCTTACTTTCAAACAGCTCCTTCTTTTCAAGCAGGATCTGAAGCAATTGCTCTACTTGTGCTGCCGGGTTGCCTTCAAGGAATGTTCCCCCTGCCGGTTTTTGCGGAGCCCATACTTTGGAAACAATGGTTGGTGATCCCTTTAAACCAAGCTGTTTGATATCTACATCTTCAAGGTCATCAACAGACCAGATATGTGGTTTGTATCTGGCAGCTTTGAGCATGTTCGGCATCGGGGAATATGGCACGTCATTAATAGTTTTTTCAACAGAAAATAAACACGGCAAGGTGGATTGGACGACTTCATATCCATCCTCCAGCTTGCGATGTACAACGGCATATCCTTCTTCTAGGTTGATAGCCACGACTTTGTTCACAGAAGTGAGTGGTGGTATATCGAGCCTTCTAGCTATTCCGGGTCCGACTTGCCCGGTATCTCCATCGATGGACATTTTTCCGCAAATGATCAAATCGACGGGTCTGGTTTTTGCAATTTTTTCAATCGCCTTTGTCACGGCATAGCTCGTTGCCAATGTATCGGCACCCGCAAACCGGCGATCCGTAATTAAATACCCCTCATCCGCGCCTATTTCAATACATTTCTTTATAGCGGACACCGCTGGAGGTGGTCCCATCGTGACAACCGATACCGTCCCACCATATCGTTGTTTTAAACGAACGGCCTCTTCAACTGCATGAGCATCATACGGATTCAAAATCGCAGGCGCTGTCCTCCGATCCATCGTGTTAGTTTTTGGATTCATCTTAATAATTTTAGTGTCAGGCACTTGCTTGATACAGGCTACAATATGAAACATTAAACCCCTCCCATCTAACTTAAAAAGCCCATGGTTTCTTTATTACCGCCATACGAAACTTTCCAGATATTTTACAACTAAAAGACGTGTTACACCCGTCTATATCTACTTTATTATGGGAGATGTCCTTACATGCGAGTTTTCTGACAAAAATCCACGAATTAAAGTGCTATTAGAGAATGTAACTGTTCGTCGCTATAGTGCTATATCATTTATTATGTAAAAATAAAAAATCCCCGAACCAAATTAGGTTCGAGGATTTGTCGCTTTCCGTTCAAAATGATAATGTAAACGGGATTCACAGATTTCTTTTGTCCAGAAAAAGAGAATTTCTTCATCTTTTATCAATACATCCAGGTTTAAAGTAATCATGTATTTTTCTTAAAAATTGTTAATGAAAATTCATGTTTCTAATAATTGGGGATATTTTTCTCTTGTCTTTTGAGAAATTAATATAGAAGCGATTTTATTGGCAAAATCCAATCTCCTTTCAAAGGACCAACCCTTTCGGCTAGCATAAAGATACCCCATATCAAAAGTATCTCCAGCTCCTGTCGTATCAACGACTGGTACTTTGTATCCTTTTGCCGTGTGTAATTCTCCTCCAACAAAAACAGCTGCTCCCTTTTCTCCAAGTTTTACCACGACTTCATCGCAATATTGGCCAACAATTTTAACAGCTTTTTTCCAGTCTAGTTCATTTGTTAAATGACAAATCTCAGTTTCATTTAATAAACAAACATCCACATATTTTATAAGCTTTAAAGTATTCTTTCTTGTTTCAACTTTCCAGCCATGTGGGTCCCATGAAGGATCAAAGTATATCTTCTTTCCTAATCTTTTTTGCTCAATAGCAACCTCTAAAGCATCTATCACTGTAAATTTAGGGAGTAGGAAATTCCCGCAAATAAGAACCTCTTTGTTGTCAGAAAGTAAACCCTTTTTTTCGTTATACATATCTAAGCCGAATTCATCGTGGGCACCAGATACTGAGACAATGGCCCTTGAACCATTTTTATGAACCATGACAAAACTCGTGGGGGTTTGACTGCCTTTTAATGTTACAATCCCACTTGTTTCAATGCCAAGCTGATCTAATTGATCCAGCAAAAACCTGCCATCCTGGTCTTCTCCGACGGAAGAAAGAATTACGGGACGGAGCCCAAGTGAATGTAAGGCAAGGGCCATATATCCAGCAGTTCCTGCAACACGTTTTTCGATGCCTTGAGCCATTACTTCAGTATCCCATTTCGGCTGCTCTTCTAGACCACCAATAACAATGTCTAAGTTAAAATTTCCTACTATTCCTACTGGACTCATTATAACTCCTCCATCTTTTCGAAATACTTTGGCATATGTTTGCTACTTGTATTAGTCGATACACCAAGCTTCTTTATTTCGGGTGAGGAGAATATGGCTTTTCCCTTCACCCAATCCAAGTTGATATCAAAGTCTCGAAAACTATTTTTCTAAAAATCACTAAAATTAAATTTCAATATAGTTACGTTCTGCTTCATACAATTCATCAAACATAGCTTTGATTTCCCCTAAAGAACAAACAGCTGCAGTCAGTGGATCCACCATCAAAGCATGCATCGCCATTTCTTTATCTTTGGTAAGAGCTGCATCCACCGCAAGCTCAAAGAACGCCTGATTGCTTCGGCATAAAGCCGCTAAATGCTCCGGTAAACGGCCAAATCGGGTTGGATGCACCCCATTTCGGTCAACCAAGCAGGCCACTTCTACGACACCGTCCGGTTTCAAGTTTTCAATTAAACCTTGATTCAACACATTCCCATAGATCACTTTAGGTTCATTTTTCACCATACCTTCAATAATCACTGCTGCATATTCATCACTGGATTCCAGTTTAATTTCAAGCTCACCAGTCAGCTTTCTTCTTATTTCCTCGTCGTTTTCTTTCCGCCATGTTGGCCAGCTATTGGCATAAAATCCGGTCCCTCCGTTGTACCCAGTACTACAGTGCTTATCTATTAAATCCTGTCTCTTACGATAATAAGGAATATACTCGGAGAAATGTCCGCTGGACTCAGATACAAAAGCCCCCAGGTACTGCATTGCATCAAATTTAACAGGATCTTTGGCAAGCAGCTCAGGATCCTTCATTTTATCTCTTAATACAGGATACATATCTTTACCATTGTGTGCCAGTTCAACAAACCATGACATATGGTTAATTCCGCCGGCTCTCCATTTTAATTCCTCATATGGAATGCCTAAATATCTTGCTAAATCGTTAGAAGTATTTTGGATGGAATGACAAAGACCTACAACTGGGATAGTTGTCACCTTCGTTGTGGCAAGGGTGACAGCTGACATTGGGTTTGTATAGTTTAGTATAGTTGTATTTGGTGCAAGTTCTTCAATATCCTTTACAATCGCAAGCCAGGCAGGAAGTGTACGCAATGTTTTGAACAACCCTCCAGGTCCTAATGTATCTCCAATACACTGCTTCACACCATATTTTAGAGGAATTTCATATTCCAACTTAACAGTATGTAATCCTGCTACTTCAATTTGATTGATGACAAAATCTGAATCCGCAATTACCTTTCTTCGGTCAGTCGAGCCAATGACAGACCATTTTTTCCCTGTCTTTTCGATAATTTTTTCAACAAGCTGATGGGCGATTTCCAAACGCTCCGCATCAATATCGACAAGGGCGATAATGCCTTCATCCAACCCCTTGATGGTTAGAATATCCACAACGATGTTTTGAGTAAACTCACTGCCTGCACCGATAATACTTATTTTTAACATGATGATTTCCCTCCCTATTTTATCTTTTTTCCGTATTTATTTACAAAGATTGTCGTATATAACGCTTAAGTATGCTTATTTGAAGCCTGTTAAAGCCAGCCCTTTTACGAACTGCTTTTGGAAGATTAGGAATACAATAAACACAGGAATCATGATTAGGACTGACGCGGACATGACGATATTATAGTTGGTCACATGTGACCCGTTAAAAAAGACCAGCGCCAAAGGCAAAGTCATTTTCTCTTCATCATTTAAGACAATTAATGGCCAGACGTAATTATTCCAAGCGGCCATAAATGTAAATATCGCTAAGGCGGATAGCATCGGTCTGACGAGTGGGAGAATGATTCGATAGAAAATGAAATATTCACCAGCTCCATCAATCCGGGCAGATTCTATCAAATCATAAGGCAGTTCCTGAATGGCTTGCCTTGCCAGGAATACCCCGAATGCACTGACCAAGCTTGGTAGGATCACTGCGGAAAGTTGATCAATCAAACCTAATTTATAAATAATTAAATACGTAGGAATCATCAGAATTTGTGGTGGAATCATCATCGTGGCAATCACCACAAGAAAGATCATTTGTTTCCCGGCAAAACGAAACTTGGCAAAAATATAACCTGATAACGCACTTGAGAATACAGTTGCAACGGTAATAATCGTGGCTGTAAATAAACTATTAAATAACCAGCGTACAAACGGTGCATCTTGGAAAACGGTTTTATATCCTTCAAATGTAACCTTATGAGGAAGAATAGAGGTAGACGAAATAATCTCTAAATTCCCCTTAAGCGAGGAGAGTACCATCCATAGATATGGGATAATCATTATGAAGGATGCGATGCTTAGAAAAGTAATCATTAAAATATAAGGAAAACTAATTTTTTTGCCTCTTCTCATAAAGCACCCCTCCTTAATACTCCCACTGGCTTCTGCCGACACGCAGCTGAATGAGCGAGATTAGTAGAATAATAACCAGCAAAACCGTGGCCATCGCTGAGGCATACCCCATTCTCGAATAGCTGAAAGCAGTTTTATAAATGCTTAAAGAGAGTACATTGGTCGCACCGCTCGGACCGCCTTTGGTCATAATCTGGAATTGTGCAAACATCTGGAAATAGGAAATGACAGTCATAATTAATATAAAGAGCGATGTACGTTGAAGCAGCGGCAGCGTAATATGCCTGAATTTCTGAAAACCATTGGCGCCGTCCAGTTCTGCCGCTTCGTAAAACACCTTTGGAATAGCATCCAAACCCGCCATAAAAATAATAATGTTATAGGCAACATCTGCCCAAAGCGTCAAAATAATTACGGAAATCATCGCCATTTTTGCGTCTGTCAGCCAGCCAACATTTTCATACCCGAAATAAGCTAAAATCATGTTAAACAGCCCATCATTTCCGCTTCGAAGCATGGTAGACCAAATTAATGAAGCAGCAGATAACGGGGCAATAGCCGGTAAGAAAAACAGAGTTCGAAACGTATTTCTTAAAAAGCGATTTCTCACTCGATTGATCATGCTTGCAATTGGCAGTGTGATTAAAATATTTGCTGGTACCGCAACGAACACGAAAATCAATGTCGCCTTCAAGGAGGTAATAAAGACTGGATCTTTCCATAATTCAGTATAGTTTTTCAGTGCGATGAAGGGCGAACGGTCTGCTAAAGGATCATATTGATAGAAAGAGAGAATGATCCCCCATATAATGGGTATAACCATGAAAACAATAAAAAGAAGCAGAATCGGTGTCAAAGACATGATAATGAATCGTCGTTCCTGAATATTCCTTTTGGGTTTTTTTTGCTTGGATTGATATGACACTGGCTTGGCCATTTCCTGTTTTATCTCCACGAGTTCAACCCCCTCCTTGGATGATTTGCCCCTTCCCTAGGGAAGGGGGCAAATCATTATTGTTCGTCGAGCATCTTGTTAATATTTGTTTCAAGCTTCTTCAGGCCGTCTTCGACAGAAGTCTTATTCTCACACATCTCGATGAATGCAGCGTTTATTTCATCCCACATGTAGTCACGATCACCGATTGGACCAATGTATTTTCCATATTCAAGGACACTTAGAGGCGTTTGCATCATCGGTGCAGCTTTAATAAAGTCTTGCCCTTGCGCCACTGATTTTTGGGCAGGAACGGTATGAGAAGGAAGGTTCCATGCCAATGCATTTTCAGGTTGGCTTACAAATTCCAGAAACTTAAGTACTGCTTCTTTATGCTTCGTTTTCTTATTACCAACGATTCCCCATCCTGATTCAGCAGCGAAGGCTGGTGGATTGCTTGTGAAGGATGGAATCGGCACATAGTCAAAATTGTCGACTTGATAAGTGGTCTCTGCGGCAGGCATAACCCATGGACCTCTCATCGTCATCGCTGATTCTCCCTTAAAGAAGTAGTCGGAGCTGTCCAAATCATGATTCATTTCTGTATAATCAGCCACTTTATAATCCCTGGCTAATGTAACCATTTCATTCATAGCTTTGATCGCTTCTGGTGAATGGAAGTTAATGTGGCCATTTGAATCCCAGTAGTCCCCACCTTGTTGTAAAATCATCGATAAGAACAAGAAAGTGACAGAGTCATAGGAGGTGAAATCAAAGCCTTTTACCTTGATGTTCTTTCCATCCATAACCGTTAATTTTTTTGCCGCTGCCACTAATTCATCCCAAGTTTTCGGATACTCTAATCCGGCATCCTTGAACATATCCGGATAAGCAAGCATGGAACCATTTTCAATATTGTACTCAAGCGGAACACCATAAACCTTTCCATCTTTTAAGTAACCGCCAAGCGGTGCTTCATAGAAATCATTTTTAATTTGGTCTCCATTAGGGATTTCGAGCAATAAATCATTTTTAGTGTACTGAGGCACCCAGGTTCCGAACATTTCAGCAATATCCGGACCGTTGCTGGCACTGAATGATGCTTTTAGCTTATTGATGTATTCATCATAAGGAAAGTTTTGAAACTTTATTTTGATGTCTGGATGCGCGTCTTCAAACGCTTTTACCAATTGTTTATCTGCCTCTTCAATCCCTGTATCTTTATGTGACCACATGACTAACGTTATCTTTCCTGAATCCGTTCCCCCAGAGGTGCTATTGCTGCAAGCTGTTACAATTGACATAATGAGTAAAACCGAGAGTACCATTGCGAACGCTTTTTTATACTTCACAAAATCTCCTCCTTAAATTTTACTTACAATTGAAAATGAGTTTGGGGTAAATTTACAACCATCCACCTCCCCCTTTCACGTCGAAACATTATCATTTTTTAGAAATTGTGAGTGAAAAGAGCGAATCCATATTAACCAGAGCTGAAAGCCCTTTCAAATATTTCAAAAATAAAAAAACAGATAACCCTCCCCTGCTTTAAATATGTGATCATAGGCATGTATTTCCTGCTTTTTCTATGTTGATTGACGAATACACAATTTATAAGGAAGAAGAATTCTCATTGGCATCACATATCTTTCTTCCATATAATCAAATAGCACATTAGCAGCCATCTCGCCCATTTCAATTTTAGGAATATGGATGGTGGATAGTGGCGGCGCGGTGTATTTTGAAATTTCAATATTATCAAAGCCAAAAAACGCAAGATCTTCTGGAATTTTCAACCCCTTATCGGCGGCGGCCCGCATCGCCGATATGGCCATAACATCACTGGCAATAAACATGGCTGTCGGTAAGTCATCCTTTTGTTCATCAATAAACCGGCTCATTAACTTATAGCAATTTTCGATCTGCCATTCCGCATTGATAATCCTGTTTGGATTGATTTCTATTCCTGCATTAAGGTGTGCATCTCTATATCCTCTGAAACGTTTTTCTCTAGTGATGTCTCCCGATATGCCAACACCACCTATAAACCCAATTTTTTGGTGCCCTTTTGAAAGTAAATGCTCAACCGCTGCCTTTGAGGCATGCTGACGGTCTGTACTCACCGTCGGGATTGTCACATCATTCACATCAATTCCAACAACTATTCTCGAATTATCTTTTATTACTTTATATAAATCACGGATAATACTTCCAACAAGGATAATCCCGTCTACTTTTGTTTCGGTAATAAATTTTTTTAACAATTCAGGATCGCGAAGTTCATCAATGGTATGTACAAAAGAAAGTGAACTTTTCCTTTTAGATAGAGCAGATTCAATCCCTTTAAGAATTTCTGTAAAATAAGGATAGGAAAACTGAGCATACGGCACCGAAATAATACAGCCAATTTTCCCGATTGTCTGGCTTCCTTCCCTGCTCCCTTTTACCAGCTTCTGTGCCCATGCATTGGGCCGATATTCGAGCGCTTCGGCCACTTCTAATATTTTATTCCTAGTTGCTTCACCAACTGATCGACTTGTATCGTTATTTAGTACTCTTGACACCGTTGAGATGGATACTCCTACTTGATCTGCTATATTTTTTAGAGTTACCAAGCACTCACCCTCTTTCCATTACTATCTATCAAGTTAATTAGCCAAAAATCAAACTCGCAGCCAAACTTTTAGCCAAACGTTTTCTCTATTATGTTAACCCTTGTTGTTTCAATAGTCAACACAAAGTACGAAATATTCAAAAAATAATTAATTTTCAACCTAACCATCTAAAAATAACACTCTATTTATCTAATATTGTTTTTGAAGGCCCAAATTACCGAATGCTGACCGTATTGTCTGTCCAAAATTTGACAGGTGCAATGACCATATATTGTCTCATTTTAGAGAAAGGAAAAGACGCCTCCCCTAGTGTATATCTGCACCAACAGAAATAAGGGAGACGTCCTACAAATCAACTATATGATTTTTGTATCTTATAAAAATAGCAGTTTTGAGGGCTTTAGGCCGAAAAAAACTGCAAGATTTATTCGAGAACCCAACCGGGTTCTCGAACTGGCCTATTGTCTACTTGACTGTCGTCGAACCAATTAAGTTTGCTCCAAGGGAAGTATTCCAAATATCGTGATTCGCAAACTGTATACTACGCCTGTTAGTGCTAGTTTCTTTAGGATCATTGATCTTCAAGTAAATATCATAGTCACCAGCAGGCACAGAACCAAAAGAGCTCATCTTAATTGAGAAGTTTAAATCACGGTATGCTGCGGTATTGCTTGCCCTGCTGTCCAAATCTGGCCGCCAATCCCTTGCGTCAAGGTTCGTAAGTGCTGTGTAAGTGTTAGAACCATCTTTGGCTTTCAGAATGACCGATACATTTTTCTTGTTTACTACATTACCAAAGCCGACGTTTTGGATCTTCCCTTCGAACCTCAGGGTACCATTCCGCACTACCCATTTACTTGCATTAGCCTCACGCAATACTAACCGGTAGCCCAATCTGTCACGCATATATTCCATTCCGCTTCTGCCGTCATATACCGGGTCAAAAATTGCTGTTCGAGTCACTCAATTGAAGCGGCGCACGAAACGCGAAAGCGTTTCACGATAAATGCGAAAACGCCTATCTAGGTTGTTGGGTTTGGGGTGCCGCACAATCGGCTTGATAACGGTACCAAGTGTACATAAA
>NZ_JBMPZU010000006.1:0-35348 GCF_049463095.1 Neobacillus sp. 19
ATGTTGCCTGTACTTCGTTGGGTTGTGCCACCGAATATAGGCCAATTAACAACCTAGATAGGCGTTTTCGCATTTATCGTGAAACGCTTTCGCGTTTTTCGTGCGCCGCTTCACTAGATAGGCGTTTTCGCATTTATCGTGAAACGCTTTCGCGTTTTTCGTGCGCCGCTTCACCAACAACCTAGATAGGCGTTTTCGCATTTATCGTGAAACGCTTTCGCGTTTCGTGCGCCGCTTCAGCGGCGGCTGAACGATTTTGTCTTCCAGCAGATGATCTTGACGTTAAGGAACAATCAATCATCCAATTGTCAAATCAGCAGGAAATCTGTCCGCTCGAGCACATCATTAAAGAGTGCAGAAACCAGGGGGTCGAGCTCCGTGAAAAATACACCTTTTCCATCGATCATATGTCCTATCCATATGGGATCCACGCGGCGGAGGTAGCCGTTGATCTCGAAACAGGCAAAGTGAAAATTGAAAAGTACTATATTGCGTATGATGTGGGGCGGGCCATTAACCCATTATTGGTACATGGACAGCTGGTCGGCGGTATGGCCCAAGGATTGGGTGGTGCCATTTATGAGGAGCTTAAATATGATGAAGCCGGCCAACTCGTGACAGGTTCATTTATGGACTATTTGCTGCCAAGCGCAATGGAAGTTCCTCAAATTAAGATTGAGATCCTGGAAAATTCACCATCTCCTTTAAATCCACTTGGTGTAAAAGGGGCAGGTGAAGGAGGAACTGTCGCAGTGGCTCCAGCTGTTGCCAATGCCATCGAGAATGCCCTTGAACACTACCCGATCCATATTACTTCCTTGCCAATACGGCCTGAAAAGATTAGAGATGCAATCAAAAAAGGCCCTGTAAGGAATGAGGAGGAGCGAATATGAAGTATATTGGGAAGGCGCTAAAACGAAAAATTGATCCTCGTTTGATTCGGGGCAATGGGCGTTACATCGCAGATTTGGACATTCCGGGAATGCAAAGCGCTGCTTTTCTCAGAAGTCCGCATGCACATGCGCGCATTCTGGATATCGACCTTGAGGAGGCCCGAAAACTTCCGGGTGTAATCGCTGTATTTGGACCAGAAGAGGGAAAAGACTTCCCGGCCCTGCCGGCCCTGTTTCCACATCCGAATTTGGTGCCGGTAACGCAGCGGCCCCTGGATTCAGTCGTGCACCATGTGGGTGAACCGGTGGCAATGGTCATTGCCAAGAACCGTTATATTGCCGAGGATGCTATTGAACTGATTAAAGTGAAGTATGAACCGCTTCCTGCGGTTGCTCATATAGATGATGCCATCCAAACAGATGCCCCTTTGGCCCATCAGCATTTGGAATCTAATGTTGCGGCCCATTTCCAACAGTCAGTAGGCGATGCACATGAAGCGATGAAAGAGGCGCCGGTTGTTGTCAAGCATCGATTCAAGATCGGCCGGGTCAGTTGTTTGCCGATTGAAACAAGGGGATTACTGGCGAAGTGGGATTTTAATGGACCGGAGCCCGAACTTGAAGTTCATGCCGCTACACAGAGCCAGCATGAAATGCGTTCCATCCTCTCAAAATTATTAAATATTTCGGAAAACAACATCCGGGTTGCGGCACCGGACGTAGGTGGTGCCTTCGGGGCAAAAGCGATTTTCTATGTAGAAGATTTTCTTGTTGTCTGGGCGGCAAGGATAGTTAAGGTGCCTGTTCGCTGGATAGAAGACCGCATGGAGCATATGATGAGCTGTATTCATGAAAGGGAGCAGTATCATGAGGCGTCCCTCGGCGTGACAGAGGACGGCAAGATTATTGCCGTTATCGATACGATGCTCGCGAATAACGGGGCATATGTTCCTTGGGGAATTATTGTTCCGATTATGACTTCTACCCTTATCCCTGGACCATATAAAGTTCCCCATTATTTTTGCGATGCAAAGGTGCTCTATACGAATACCGTGCCAATGGCACCATTCCGAGGGGCAGGCCGCCCGCAGGCGGCTTTAATTTTAAACCGGCTGCTTGATCAGGCGGCTAAAAAGCTAAACATTGATCCTGTAGAGATCCGTCGCAGAAACTTAATCCAGGAGCACGAATTTCCGTATCGAACCGGACTCCGTTCTCGGGACGGCAGTCCGCAGATTTATGATAGTGGAAATTATCAAAAGGTATTAAGTGAAGCCATTGAACTTTCAGGCTATTACGAATGGAGAAACAAGCAGAAACAGTACAGAAAAGAAGGAAAATATATCGGAATTGGTGTAGCAACAGCCATTGAAAACACCGGCTTTGGTTCATTCGAAGGCGCCACCGTCCGTATTGAAGTGACAGGAGAGATTACTGTGCTGACGAGTGCCGCCACCCAAGGGCAGGGGCATGAGACCACCTTTGCGCAGGTTGCTGCGGAAGTATTCGATCTCCCTGTCGAGAAGGTTACCGTACGTGAAGGCGATACAAAGCTAATCACCTATGGAACGGGGACATTTGCCAGCAGAATGGGCGTCCTTGTAGGTACCGCTGTATTCAATGCCTCGAACGCTTTAAAGGATAAAGCCTTACAAATCGCAGAAGAAAAACTGGGGGCAAAAGCGGACGAGTTATCGGTGAAGGATGGCTATGTGTACAAGGAATCTGATCCATCGATCAGAATCGCTTTAGGTGAGCTGGCCCATGAAGCAAGAGGTCTTTTCCCTGGAACAACCTTTCCTTATTCCGTCGCACCTGGTTTGGAGGCAACCGACTATTTCGCTCCAAAAGCGGCATCGATCACAGGGATGACAGATATTGCCGTTGTGGAAGTAGACCCGGATTCCGGAGCGATTCAAATTCTGGATTATACCTCGATCCATGATAATGGAAAACTGCTCAATCCTCTCGTTGTGAAAGGACAGGTTCAAGGAGGAATATCCAATGGAATTGGCAACGCCTTGTATGAGGAAATTGTTTATGACAAACAAGGCCAGCTGTTAACGAGTACGCTAATGGATTACCTTGTGCCTTCATCATGCGAGGTGCCGGAAATGAAAATTGGTCATGTAGAGACACCGTCACCGCTCAACCCACTTGGGGCGAAAGGGGCAGGAGAAAGCGGAACCATTCCGGTACCTGCCGCGATCCAATCGGCAGTGGAAGACGCACTGGCGGCATGGAATATAAAAGTGGAGAATATCCCGGTGAAACCAGCACAGCTGAAGGAACTTCTCAGGCAGGCAAAAGAGCCGGCCGGAAGCGGAATCTAATGAGCACCGTTTCTATAGGGACAACTGCTGAAAAAAATTAACGAAGAAATTAGGTGAAAGCAGAAATGAAAAATGAGGTAAAAGAAATAAAAACAGATGTGTGTATCGTTGGGGCGGGTCCTGCCGGAATGCTTTTAGGTTTGCTGCTTGCAAAGCAAGGACTGGACATTACCGTTCTTGAGCAAAATCCAGATTTTCACCGGGAGTACCGTGGTGAAATTACCCAGCCTCGTTTTGTTCAGCTAATGAAACAATTAAATTTACTAGATTATATTGAATCACATGACCACGTGAAAATTCCTGAAGTGACTGTTTTTCACCAACACAAGGAAATTATGAATCTTAAATTTGACACCCTCATCGACGAGGAAAGCTACTGTGCACGGCTGACCCAGCCTACACTTCTTGCGGCACTGCTCGAAAAAGCGAAGCAATATCCAAACTTCAAATTATTATTTAATACGAAGGTAAGAGATCTCTTAAAAGAGGGCGAAAAGGTAGTTGGCGTTTATGCCCAAACCAAGCCTGGACAACAAGTGAACTTTATTGATGATTATGTCTTTGAAGGCGACCTATCGATCCAGACAAGCGTAACCATTGGCGTTGACGGGAGAAATTCAACGATAGAAAAGCTCGGAAAATTTGAACTCGACCTGGATTATTATGATAATGACCTGCTATGGTTCTCATTCGAAAAACCGGAAACATGGGATTATAATATCTACCATTTCTATTTTCAAAAAAACTACAACTACCTCTTCTTACCGAAATTGGGCGGATATATTCAATGTGGCGTGTCCCTGACGAAAGGGGAATATCAGAAAATCAAGAAGGAAGGCATTGACGCCTTTAAGGCAAAAATTGTGGAAGATATGCCGATTCTCGGAGACTACTTCGAACAGGTGACAGACTTCAAATCGTTTGTTCTGCTGTTGTGCAGAATGAGATATATAAGAGAATGGGCGAAGGATGGGCTCTTGCTCATTGGGGATGCGGCCCATTGTGTTACGCCATGGGGAGCAGTAGGAAGCACACTTGCGATGGGCACTGCAGTGATTACAGCAGATGTGATCTATAAAGGTTTTAAAAATAACGATTTATCACTTGAAACTTTGAAACAAGTACAAAGAAGGCGCCATGAAGAAGTGAAATTAATCCAAAATCTGCAATTAACGCTGGAGAAATTTTTGACAAGAGAACCCGTGAAGAAAGAATTAGCTCCGCTAATGTTCAATATTGCCACCAAAATGCCGGATATCACGAAGGTCTATCAGCATTTATTTACAAGAGAAAAGCCGCTGGATATTGATGATGTGTTTATTTTTCAGGATGAATTAAAGCTTGAGACCAGCATTCCTTCCTAACCTTGAAAGGTAGATTGTCAGCTTAATAGGTACAGAGGAAATGTGTGAAAAGGAGTGGGAAACATGTTTATTACAAAGCATGATGATGGATATTTGTACATTGTGAATCAATATGATCATTCCATTCAGGCCGGGGAAGTGGCAAGGCATTGGGGCAACGATCAATTTACGCGCCCGGATTATTTTGATTCCCTATGTCTAGCGGTTGAAAAGCATGATATCGGCTGGATTGAATCGGATACAAAAGTGTTGTTTAATGCTGAGACTCGTCAGCCTGTGCCTTTTTTAAGTGTGAATTTGCTGCAGCATGTTGATTTTTACGGGAAGGGTTATGAAAAGGTCAAAGAAGAGGATCCGTATGCTGGACTTTTGGTCGGCATGCATTGGATGGGGCTTTATACAAGCCGCTTTGGCTATGATCCTTCGTTCACCTTTAAGATTCCACATGAGTTAGCTCCCCAAATTGATGAAAAAATCATCAGTATGCAAAAGGAATGGGTCGATTTAAAGATGGAGTTGTGGAAAAAATCAGGCCCTAGAAGCCAATTCGAAAATAATCTTTGGATGAACTATGAGATTGTTCAATTTATGGATCGTCTGTCCCAGTACGTTACCATGCATAAGCCGGATACGACCAATACATTAGTCATGGGTCCGGTTCGAGAGCAGCTTGAGAGTAAGGGAGTGATGATGACCGTTCAGGGTCAAGGGAATGGAACGGTTGTGGTCGATCCGTTTCCTTTTGATTCGGAAGTGGAAACGACGGTTGTCTTGCGCAAGATTCCGGATATTTCCTACGAATCACACAGTGCCGTTTATAAGGCTCTGGAAGAAGCGGAATTTGAACGTATTACCTGGAAGTTCGTGGCGCCGAAACAAGGCGATAGCTTGAACCCTGCTGCGGCGGAAAGTGTTTCATCATAAAAGATGGAAAAAATGGAGGATGGAATATGAATAGAGATTACCGTCTTGGTCTGATTGTACCAAGTTCAAATACGACAATGGAAAAAGAAATTCCTGCGATGCTGCAGGCACGCCAACAAATACTGCCGGAAGAAACATTTACCTTTCATTCAAGCCGCATGAGGATGATGCATGTCACGAAAGAAGAACTGGCGAAAATGGACACGGAGAGCGACCGTTGTGCAGTGGAGCTTTCGGACGCCCGCTGTGATGCCCTGGCGTATGCCTGTCTTGTCGCCATCATGTCACAAGGGGCAGGCTATCATTGCCTTTCTGAAGACCGGCTTTCCGCGATTGCAAAAGAAAATGGGACGCCTGTTCCGGTCATCAGCAGTGCAGGGGCACTAATTGATGGAATTCAGGCGATTGGCGCAAAAAAGGTAGCCATTGTTACCCCATATATGAAGCCTTTAACGAAAATGGTGGTGGATTATATCGAAGCTGCAGGAATTGAAGTCACTGATTCAATCAGCTTAGAAGTTTCCGATAATTTAGCAGTGGGCAAACTAGATCCTTTAAACCTCATTAATATCGTGGATAACTTAGATATAAGCAAGGCAGATGCGGTCGTTTTGTCGGCCTGTGTCCAAATGCAGTCCCTTCCTGCGATTCAAAAAGTCCAGGAAAAACTGAATCTACCCGTGCTTTCAGCAGCCACTTCGACCGTGTATAAGCTTTTAAAAGAATTAGGATTAAAACCCGTAGTACCAAATGCAGGATATCTTCTATCCGAAGCATTTCATTCGAAAGAGACTGCCGAGAAAAGCAGCTCCTTAGTATAAAAACTTAACCTAAGGCTCTGTTAAAGTTCATTGTTGACTTTTTACCACTGTAGCGGAAATCAACAGCCACGTTTAACAGAGCTTAACCTAAAGAAAAGGGGGAAACAAACATGGCTAAAATTCTTATTCATTTAACACATGGGCCAGAGGCACCGACTCAGGCAGACCGGGCATTTTTAATTGCTAAAACAGCTATCGATGAAGGCCACAAGGTCTCGATGTTCCTGGCCGGCAGTGCAGTACAGCTGCTCCGTGATGATATATTAGATAGTGTTATCGGCATTGGAGATGGTGTAACGTCTATACGGGAGTCTTATGAAAAGATCGTCTCAGGCGGTGGAGACATCTATCTATCGAGAATTTCTTGCGGGGCACGCGGGATGACGGAACAAGAGCTGGACGGTAAGAAAGTGGAACTTGCGGAACCGAATGTTCTTGTGCAGCTGACTGTCGATCACGACCGTGTCATTACGTACGGATAAGGAGAGAATTTCATGAGCCGGATATGGGATCAGTATTTGGATGAACAAGATAAAAAGGTGTACCAGGAAGCGGGATTGGGAAAAAAGATGGGGATCGGCCAAAAACCGGCGCTTGTGATTGTCGATGTGCAATACGGCTTTACAGGCGATTCCCCCGAGGATATCGAGCAATCGATTCAAAAATACCCAACAAGCTGCGGGGAACGAAGCTGGGCCGCTATTGAACAGATTAAAAACCTACTAAATAAAGCAAGAGAAATTGACATTCCTGTATTTTTTACCATTATTGAGGGAAGTAAATCTGCCTCTAATGAACGAGTCGCCATAAAGGGCAATATATTTGATCATCCTGCCTTATTAGAAGGAGAAAAAGGGACGCAAGTGGTAGAAGAGCTTAAGCCTCAATATGGAGAGATTGTCATCTCTAAGAAGAAGCCTAGCGCCTTTTTCGGAACGCCGTTGGTTTCCTATTTGACGGCCCAGCAGATTGACACGGTGATTGTCACAGGGTGTACGACGAGCGGCTGCGTCCGGGCGACTGTTATTGATGCCTTCTCTAACAATTACCGGGTTGTTGTTCCAGAGGAATGCGCGTTTGACCGGGGGATTGCCTCCCATGCGATTAATCTATTTGATATGCAGCAGAAATATGCAGACGTTGTGCCAGTGGAAGAAGTGATCAGCGAGCTTGAAGGGTTAAAGATAAAGGTTTGATAAAACCTTCATAATATTGATCTTTTTAGATAAGGGGGAGGAGGATGATGGCATCCAGTAAACTCCAAAAGGAAACGACATCGATGGCTGTATACAAACATCTTTATCACCTCATCATAACAGGAGCCTTTCAACCCGGTGAATGGATCAGAGAAAGACAGCTGAAGGAAATATTAGGGGTGAGCAGTACACCCATCCGGGAAGCCTTGAAAATGCTGGTACAGGAAAGATTACTAGAGTCTGTTCCACATCACGGGGTCCGTATTAAACATCTTTCCATGAATGAAATTGAGGACATATACGAACTCAGAGCGGAATTGGAAGGATTGGCTGCCCAGTTAGCGGCCAAGCGGGGGTCTATGAGCCAATTTGATCAAATGGATGAACTTCTTCATTTAACAGAAAGAAGATTAGAAGAAACTAGCGGGATTCAAGATTCAGAATTTCTCAAGTTCAATAATGAATTTCATGACCTGCTTATCGAAATCAGCGGGAACCATGCGTTGAAGAATACCCTGGCACACCTTCGGGCAGGGATTGATTTAATAAGGATTATGGCATGGAAAAATAACAAGAGCCGTCCATATGAAACAGTCAAACAGCATCGGTTGATTGTGTATGCCTTAAAGGCGCGAGATCCCCAGCTAGCCCGATTAAGAACCCAGGAACATATTTGGGATTCGATCAAATTGGTGTTACAGGCTGGAAAAGAGCCAAATGATAGAGTCATAGAAATCACGTCAACATAATGAAAAAACTCCTCTTCCATTGAAGACAGAAAAAGCCCCATTAAATATAGGGGCTTTAAACTTGGCTGTTGATTTCCGCTCCTGGCGGCTTCGCTTTCCGGGGGCGTGCCGGGGAGCCTCCTCGGCGCTAGCGCCTGTGGGGTCTCCCCTGCCCCTTACTCCCGCAGGAGTCTTCGCCGCCTTCCGCTCCAATCAACAGGCTGTAATAGTAGGCTATATTAAAATAAAAAGGTATAATTCCTCTAATAAAGGAGATTATACCTTTTTTGCTGTGGTTACAGTTCAGACTGTAAAGACTGACTCAATTCCATGCATTCTTTTTTTAGCAAATGAATCACTTGAGAGTTGCTGGATAGATCCAGAACCCCCTTGATCCCGACGATTGAAATGGTGGCCACAATCTGATGATCACGGCCAAACACGGGACACCCAACCGCCACAATCCCCGGAATGAGTGACTCTTGTGTAACCGAATATCCTTTTTCCTTTACATCCAACAGCTCATTTCTGAATTCTTCCGGATCAAAGCGGTGTTCGAGGATGTCTTTTTGTAAAAAATCCTTTGTGATTTCTTCAGGCAGATAGGCAGCGAATAATCTCCCCGAAGTAGTCAGAACAATACTCACTTTATTGCCTACTTGAATCCCAATATTAATCGAACGCCTGCTTTCTTCTATTTCAATTGCATACGGACCATTCCCGCCCCAAATCGATAAGAAAACCGTTTCATTAAACAAATCTCTTAATTTGATTAATGTAGGCCTTGCTATATCTTTAATATCAGTGCCTTTGGCGGCATTATTGCCAATTCTGATCAGTGTCGTTCCAATTGAATAGTGAAGAGAAGCATCCCTCTGTAGAAAACCAGTACGGCATAGACTAGTCAAGTATCTGTGGAGTTTGCTTTTGGAAATTCCGCACAGTTCGGATATCTCGGTTATAGAAAGCGGTTTATCTTCTTCCGCTATTTTTTTTAGAATATTAATTCCATTCTCTAATGATTGGATACCCTGCCCGCTCATTACTGTATCCATTTTCAAAATCTCCTTTAAGGGTAATTGACCGACTTTTATACTAGTATATAAACAATATCATGGTTAAGCAAGACGAATCCCCCTTAAAGCATGCTGATGGATAAAGAAAACTCGCCGATAGGCGAAGACAGAGGCATAGTTCGTTGAAAAGCACAGCTTTTCAACTGCGAAGCATATGCTCCCGATGCTTTCCTTAGTGCACATATGCCTGATAAGAAAGTTATACTTTCTTATCGGCTAAAAAAACATGCACCGGATTGAATCCAGTGCATGGGGGAGTTATTGCCTTTTCATTCCTTTATTACAATAGGTATTACAATGCTTCTTTAACCACGATATCTTCTTCAATTCCTTGCGTTTCCTTCACACGTGTTTCTTTTCCGAAGAACAGTACGGTTAATGCAGCAATGCAGCAAGCCACGAAGAACATGATGAAAATGATGTTGAATGGTACTTTGTTCGCAATAAGGACACCTACTAATAAAGGACCGATGATGGCACCAATCCGTCCGGCTGCGTTGGCAAAACCGGCACCTGTAGCTCGAATCTTTGAATCATAATGATCGGTTGTATAGGCATACGTTACACCGGTTACGCCCAGATAGAAGAACGATAAAGCCATACCGCCGGCGATCAGCATCGGCAGGGAAGCTGCATTTCCAAAAATAATGGCACTGACAGCGGCCAGGAATAAATACGTGATAAGGACAAATTTCCTTCCGATTTTTTCCACAAGCCAGGCCGCGCTGAAGAATCCAGGTAATTGTGTAAGCGTCATCAATAATACGTAGCCAAAACTTTTGATTAGGGTGAAACCTTTCAATACCATTACAGAAGGAAGCCATAGAAACATTCCGTGATAGGAGAACATGACAAAGAACCACAGCACCCAGAGCATGGATGTTTCTTTTGCATATTTGCCTGACCAAAGAGTTTTAATGTTACTAAGAATCGTCGTATTTTTACTAGATGCTGACCGGAATTGGGGAGAGTCTGGAAGTCCTTTTCGCATATATATCGCCAATATTGCAGGTAAGGCACCGATGATTAAGGCGGAGCGCCAGCCCCATATCGGCATGATAAAGTAGGCAATGACTGCCGAGATAATCCAACCTACAGCCCAAAAGCTTTCTAAAAGAACAACCATCCGACCCCGTTTATGCTCCGGAACATTCTCCGCTACTAACGTGGAGGCAACTGGAAGTTCCCCGCCTAACCCAAGGCCGATAAAGAATCTAAGAATGAGAAAAATAGAGAATGTTGTTGCGAATGCTGATAGTCCACTAGCAAGTGAAAACAATAGAACCGTGTACATAAGAATTTTATTTCTACCGATACGGTCCGCTAATGAACCAGCAACAATTGCCCCAATGAACATTCCAATGGCATTCACACTTCCAAGTAATCCTGCTTCTTGTGGTGTCAGATTCCATTCAATGATTAATGCAGCAGCAATAAACGAGATCAGGCCTACATCCATTGCATCGAAAATCCAGCTAAACCCCGAAATAACAAAGATTCTGCGAAAGGAAACTTTTTTTCCGCTCTTTGACTCCATATTCAATCACTCCCTATTCATTTTTAAGCTAGCAGAAAGTTAAAATGACAATCCTCCATCCCTTTATAGTGATAATTCTAAATATTATATTTTTTATTTATCATAATCTACTTTATATATAATGTTAAATATCAAAACTTTATAAAGATATAAACCTTTTACATATTAACACCATGCCAATAGTGATAACTATATTTTGGAGGGTTTTTGAGAGCATGGTGGGGTAGATTTACTTAGGAGTTTGAGAGAATTTTGGGGATAATTACCGAAGATAGGGTGAGCTACTTGGATAATTTGAGTGGTGTCCCGTGCTGGGCACTATTTATCTCGCAAGTTTGGCATATGAGACTTACTATGTGCATAGTTTTATTGATTTTGATTCATAGAACTTTAGATATTATCAAAAACACTATCAACCTCCTTTATTGGATGCATTTCGCTCAGGATTTTTACCGAAAATGAATCCAATACCCCTTATTGGATGTATTTCGTTCAGGAGTTTTACCGAAAATGAATCCAATACCCCTTATTGGATGTATTTCGCTCATGGTTTTTACCGAAAACGAATCCAATACCCCTTATTGGATGCATTTCATTCAGGAGTTTTACCGAAAACGAATCCAATACCCCTTATTGGATGCATTTCATTCAGGAGTTTTACCGAAAATGCATCCAATACCCCTTATTGGATGCATTTCATTCAGGAGTTTTACCAGAAATGAATCCAATACCCCTTATGGTTGCATACCTTCGTCCTTTCCCCAAAAGATCCAGTGGTAACCATTTTAAAAAGGGACCATGACCACTTGGCAATGGTCATGACCCTCTTTACCGCTTACAAAACAGCCTACATCACAATATCTCCCCCGCGACCCCATAAATCACGTTCCGCGAGAGGATGACTGGTTTAGTGGTGTGGGCCTGAGCGATTACCTTCATTTCCTCTGTGTACCCCATGCAGTCGAGAAGGATGGCTTTGACCGGGTATTGGTCAAGCTGCTGTACCGCGTTAATCAGCTGTTCCTCAACGAACGTGTAGGGGGAACTGGCCATTGGGATGGCCATAAAGTCGACTTCCTTCCATTTATATATGATCGATTCCGCTTGCTCTGGCAGGGGAAGGATGACGCCGAGCAACCCTTCCCGCAGCAATCCCTTCACCACATGATTCAGTAAAAAATCAGGGTAGACAATAGGGATTCGGCTAGTAAAAAGCGGAAACTTCCCTGTGCAAGCAAGGATGATTAATGACACATTTGCTTGATTCAATTCATCGATGAGTGTTTGGATCATCGGCAGGATTTTTTCCTTTGCCATCACTGCACTTCCGCCGTTTTGTAAACGCGAGATGAGGGTGGTTTGTCCGGGTTCAGGTCGTAGTGCTTGGATTTCGTCCGACGACCTTCCGTCGAGAACGCCCTTTTCAAGGATCACCGTATCTTTTGGAAGAAGTTTCCTTAGTGCCGGAGTCATATCCGTTCTTGGCGACTGACCAATGGTAATGATCCCAACTTTCTTCTGCATTCCGTTTTTCCCTCCTGACGGGTAACTTTTTTTTCGATAAATCCTAATAACCGAACTCATGCTTGACCCCTACTTTACCAATGAAGCCAAAGAACTTTGCCCCTGTTTCACCCCATTAATATAAGTTCCCAGCACATTCGCGCGGGTCTCAAAAGGATGGTGCGTCCAAATAACGAAATCGGCGTCTTTGCCTGGTTCGATTGAGCCGACACGTTCGTGAATGCCGGCTAGTTTTGCGGCTTCGCTTGTGATGCTTCTTAATGATGCTACTTCGTCCAGCCCGTACTTAACCGCCTCTGCCGCACAAAGAATCAAGTAGTGAATCGGGATAAATGGGTGATCGGTCATGATAGCAAAGGGGATGCCGGCTTCATGAAACAGTCTTGGCGCCTCGGGTGTTAAATTGCGCGTTTCATATTTGGTAGCCGGAAGCATGAAAGGCCCCAATGTCACATTTGCGCCGCTTTCTTTAATCGCTTGAAGCATCAGGTGTCCTTCAGTGCAATGCTCCAAGCACAACTTGACGTTAAATTCCTTGGCGATGCGAATGGCGGTGGCGATATCGTCAGCCCGGTGACAGTGTAAATGGAGCGGCATTTTCCCCTCCAGCACCTCAATAAACGGTGCAAGCTCTGTTTGATTTTCCAGGCTCTCAGTGCGTTCTGCATCCGATAAGGCTGCTGCTTGCTGGAATCCATGGCGAATCAGCCGCGCAACGGCCATTCTAGTAAATGGTGTTTTGTTCGCTTGGCCAAAGACATTTTTAGGATTCTCGCCAAGCGCCCCCTTGAGGCCGCTTTTTTCCACAATGATCCGATCCTGTAAGGAACCGCCTCCTGTTTTTAAAATGGTCCACACCCCGCCAATCGGATTGGCGCTGCCTGTTCCGGTTTGAACAGTTGTGACTCCGCCGCGGAGCGCCATTTCAAAAGAAAAGTGACGTGGATTGATGCCATCAATGGCCCGCATGAGCGGGGTAAAAGGGGTAGAGTATTCACAAGCATCATTGTTCCGTTCGGTGATTTCGCCCCATAATCCTACATGTGTATGGATGTCAATCAGCCCGGGTGTGATAACAAGCCCGTCGACTGATTCGACCCGGGCATCACTAGGAATCTCCGTATTCACCCCAACCTTGATTACTTTCCCGCTGCGTACCCAAAGATCTGCATTTCTGAAAACGGTATTGGCTGCATCCATTGTATGGACAGTGGCCCCGCGATAAACTGTTAACATCGAATCACTCCCATTTCCTGTTTCCCTGTCGACGAGGTCTGTGAATCCCCCAGGCTGTAAACTTCCTGCCCCTTGATAAACGTCCGGACTGGTCGTGCCGTTAAGTCGAGGGGATGCTTATTCCACAAGACTAAATCGGCAAAAAGCCCTGATTGAATGCTTCCGGTCAACTGATCGATGCGCAGCAGCTTGGCCGCGTCACGGGTTAGGCCATTTAAAATGACTTTTTCAGGAACCCCGGCCTTGAGGGCTAGCGCGCCTTCCAATTGCAAATGGGTCACCGAGCTTACCGGGTGGTCGGTTGCAAAAGTAAAGGGGACGCCTTGCTCGAACAAAGCGGCATACAGCGATGGATCTAAATGTTGTAACTCGCCTCTTTCAATGGGCTGGAAGCAGGGACCCGCAATCACCGACAAAGGCTGAGCCGCCAGCCTGCTATTTTCCGCCGGAACACCCGAAGCGTCCAATATCCCTGTTGCAGCCGCCATCCCTGCTACCAACGGAAATTCCGTCGCATGAACTAAAATAATTGAAATTCCAAATTCCTCGGCAATCCGAACAGCTGTAGCAATGTCATCTGCCCGGTGGGAGCGGATAAAAATAGGCATATCCCGCAAATCGTGGGAACATTGTAATTGCTTTAACGTCGTTCGGATTTTTTGAGCAATCCCCATGCGGGTAAGGGGAAGTTTGGTTTTTTCCCAAAAGGCATTTTTCGGAACATCACCCATGGAAAAGCTAACCCCAAGATTTTTCCGGAGAATCATGTCATCGGCTGTTTTTCCGGTGGTGTGAATGACGGAGGTACGTGCACCGACAACGGATTCCGGGGCAGAGACTATATGGGCGGCGGTGACCCCGGATGCAGCGGCATCATGAAAGGCCTGGTCAAACGGGTAAATGCCGTCGATTACCTGAAGCTCGCTGCCGTTTTCTTCATATGGTTCATAGCCATCATTACCTTCCCAGCGAATGCCAATTTCTTTTAAACCAATTTGCGAACATGTATCAATCAACCCGGGTGTCAAAAATAATCCGTTGCCATCAATCTCGACATCAACAAGAACGTCTTCATCAGGAGAAAGGACGGCTGCGATTTTCTCTGCTTCGATTAAAACTGTTTGTCTGCTAAAGCTGCCGCTGTCGTGATCAAAAACGTTTGCATTTTTTATGGCTATTTTCGCCATGGTTCATTACCTTCTTTCAATTGGAATTAAAATAGGGGACGGTCCCCTTGCTTCCACCAGGGAAAGCAAGAGAATCATCCCCCTGCGTTTTTTAAAATAAGCTTTGCTTAACATGGCTGTTGATTTCCGCTCCGGGCGCTTCGCTTTCCGCGGGGCGGGCGGTAAGCCTCCTCGGCGCTAAAGCGCCTGTGGGGTCTCACCTGTCCCGCTGCTCCCGCAGGAGTCTCGCGCCCTCTGCTCCAATCAACTAGTTAATAAATCAACTATGACCGTTAATACAGCCTAAGACCTCGAGAATTGTCTGGCTCAGGGCGCTTGCGCTTATTTCTTCATCCAGACGTTGGTTCCGTTTGGATTGACGATTTGTACGGAGAAGTCCGGAGATACGTCAAACCCTTGGACATTTTTGTTGATGCCTGCTGTTGCGTCAAGGGTATCAAGCTCGATGCGCGGTACGTCCTTGATAATAATTTCAAGTGCCTGCTGGTAAAGCTTGGCTCTTTCATTTTGATCGACTGTATCGGTAACGGCTTGCTGTAACAGTTTATCGACCTCAGGGTTGGAGTAGCCTTTACCGTTTCCAAGTGCTCCGATTTGATCAGTGTGGAACAATTGATATAAGAAGAAGTAAGGATCCGGATACCAGGTCCAGCCACCGATTGACATTGGCGCGTTACCCTTTGAAACTGTATCACTGTAAGTTCCCCATTCAACTACTTTTAGTTCCACATCAATATTGAGGTTTTCTTTCATTTGATTTTGGAAAATTGTTCCGTATGGCACGCGGGCTTCTGCAAGATAAAGCTCTGTTTTAAAGCCATCCGCATAGCCGGCTTCTGCTAACAATTTCTTTGCTGCTTTTGGATCATATGTTGGGGTGAGCTTTTCTAAATCCTTGCTGTAGCCCCATGAATTTTTAGGCAGCGGCATAAATGACTTTTCTGAACCGCCCCATTTATTAACGCCTTTAGTGATTTCCTCAACATTTGTTGCTTTATAAATGGCTTCACGAACCTTTGGATCGGCAGTTGGGCCTTTTTTATTATTCAAATCCAAGTAAGTTAAAGAAAGAGCTGGTTTTGAAAGCAATTCTAACTTATCATCCTGTTTCACTAATTCACGGTTTTGCCCTTTAATATCCATCGCTACATCTACGTCACCAGAACGCAGGGCATTTGTCATCATGTTTGGTTCAGCGACAATTTTGAATGTTACACCATCTAAATGAGGTTTTTCGCCCCAATATTTATCAAAGCGGCTAACTTTCACTTCGGAATCCTTTGCCCAGCTATCGATTTTGAACGGGCCGGTTCCAACTAGGTGTGAACCGAATTCTTCGCCCCAGCCTTCCACTTCTTCTTTAGGGACAATCACGTTTCCGGCATCTGTCAGCATCGCTAATAATGCAGCATTCGGTTCAGTTAAATAAACCGCTACTTCATTTTCCCCGCTGACTTCAACTTTATCGACACCGCGTAAGCGATTCATCGCCGATTCCTTAGCGGAACGCTCAAGGCTGTATTTAACATCCTCAGCCGTCATTTTTCTTCCATCTTGATACTTACCAGGCTGGAAGTTAACATCATCTCGTAATTTGAAGGTATAAACCTTGCCATCATCGGAAACTTTCCATTCTGTTGCAAGAGCCGGTAAAAACTCGCTCAATTCTTTGTTATACACGATAAGTGTATCAGCAATAGAGCGCATCACTTGTGACTCATAGACACCGGTATATTTGATCGGGTCTAATGTTTTCGGGTTAGCTGAAAGTCCCAGCTTTAATACTCCGCCATCTTGTGGTTCACCGGCTGCAGCAGGTTTTTCCTTATCAGCTGATGAAGAAGAATTTGATTTCCCTCCTGAAGAACAGGCACTTAATAGTAAAACAATAGAAGCAATGACCAGTAACATTAAACGACTGACACGTTTCTTTTTCAAACGACAACGCCTCCTATAATTTTTTTGATTCACATTGTGAATCGGCATTTCAAATATTGAATTTAGAAATAAATTTATCACATTAAAGTATCTGAGTAAAGAAGGATTTCAAATTTTTAAAAAATATTTTCTTTTTTGATTGTTCTATATTTACAACTAATTTTTACGATGCTACACTTAATCGTAATTCACATACTGAATCAGTGTTTCAAATGGTGAAAGTTAGAAAGGGAGGTAACATATGGGGAAATATATTATTAGAAGACTATTCGATCTTCTGCCAACCATTTTTGTTGTTGCGGTGATTGTGTTTATTATTACCAGGCTGATTCCCGGTGATCCTGCGAGTGTCATGCTTGGACCGCAGGCCAGTGTGGAAGATATACAAGCCTTAAGGCAAGAACTCGGATTAAATGATCCTATATATGTTCAATTCTTCCATTATATTGGCGACCTGCTTCGCGGGAACTTTGGTGTATCGCTTACTTATAATGAGCCGATTGTTCAGTTAATACTGGATCGCTTTCCAAACACACTTATTTTAGCGGCGAGTGCCCTGATTATTGCCTTAGCGGTGGGCGTTCCAGCCGGAATTATTTCAGCTTCGAAACAGAACTCTCTATTAGACTATACGGTTATGCTGGTTTCCTTAATTGGCGTATCCATGCCGATCTTTTGGCTCGGAGTCATGCTCGTCCTGTACTTTAGTGTGAACCTTGGCTGGTTTCCAGCTACCGGGATGGGGTCGCTTGACGAAGGATTCATCCCTTATATCAAACATTTAATCCTTCCAAGTATTACGCTGGCGACGATTCCGATGGCCACCTTTGCCCGGATTACCCGCTCAAGCATGCTCGAAGTGATTTCGCAGGATTATATCAAAACCGCCCGCTCAAAGGGCCTAAGTGAGTTCTGGGTCATTTGCAAGCATGCCTTTAAAAATGCTCTGACACCATTATTAACGGTGCTTGGCATGCAAATCTCGATGCTGCTCGGCGGTGCCGTATTAACGGAAACGATCTTCAGCTGGCCGGGGATGGGGCGTTTAATTGTCGACGCCATCGATAAACGAGACTTTGTTGTCGTTCAAGGAACCGTACTATTTATTGCTGTTATTTTCGTCTTAGTCAATCTATTTGTTGACGTCATGTACAAAGTCGTCAACCCAAGAGTGAATTTAACATCCAACAAAGGAGGGGGCAAATAATGGCTTCAGCACCAACGGCAGTATCATCAAGCAAACCAAATAATAATAAGATCAAAAAAGAAGCAGGCCTATTGAAAAAGTTGCTGCGCAACCGGCTTGCGGCGATTGGCCTTGGCATCACTGCGTTTATGACCATCGTTGCTATTTTCGCTCCATTGATTGCTCCTTATCCACCCAATCAAATGGATGTGGTCAATTCACTCGTAACTCCGGGAACGGACGGACATCTTTTAGGAACTGATAACTATGGAAGAGATTTGTTCAGCCGTTTAGTATTCGGGGCTAGAATTTCGTTAATTGTCGGTATTTCCGCCGTGGTCTTTGGTGCTTTTTTCGGCACATTGCTTGGTTTAGTTTCCGGCTATTTCGGCGGCCGGCTTGACTCGATTATCATGAGAACGATGGATGGATTGTTCGCTTTTCCGTTTATCTTATTAGCCATTACATTAATGACTGTTTTAGGTCAGGGTCTTGTCAATGTCATCATCGCGATTGGGATTGCCAATATTCCCGGATTTGCCA
The DNA here is from genome assembly GCF_049463095.1 of Neobacillus sp. 19. NCBI lineage: Bacteria > Bacillati > Bacillota > Bacilli > Caryophanales > Bacillaceae > Neobacillus > Neobacillus sp. 19. Next base: position 18,487 of record NZ_JBMPZU010000006.1, read on the forward strand.
GAATCGTGCGCGGACAGGTGCTCAGTGTGAAAGAAGAGGAATACATTGAGGTCACCCAATCATTGGGTGCAACGAACAGCCGGATTATTTTTCAACATGTTCTGCCAAACTGCTTAGCCCCTCTAATTGTCTATGGAACGATGAGCGTGGCCGGTGCGATTATTTCAGAAGCAGCGTTAAGCTTCTTGGGGCTCGGCGTACAGCCGCCAACCGCCTCATGGGGAAGTATTTTAAAAGATGGAAAGGACTTCTTAGTATTAAGTCCGCATATGGCCACTTTTTCCGGATTAGCGATTTTGGTTACCGTGCTGGGCATTAACTTGTTCGGCGACGGTCTACGCGATGCGCTGGATCCAAAAATGAAAGTGTAGAAGCTGGAGGTGATAGGCATGACAGATTTTTTACTAAAGGTGGAAGACTTGGAAGTGCATTTTCGCTCTTCGTCTTCTGTTGTGAAAGCAGTAAACGGTGTGAGTTTTACCTTAAATAAAAAAGAAACGCTCGGCATTGTCGGTGAGTCCGGTTCGGGAAAAAGTGTGACGGCAACGGCTTTGCTCCGTTTGATCCCAAGTCCGCCCGGAAAGATTGCCGGCGGGAAGATCATGTTTGACGGGAAGGACCTGCTGGCTTTATCGGAAAAAGAGATGCGGTCCGTCAGAGGCAATGAGATTTCAATGATTTTCCAGGATCCGATGACAAGTTTAAATCCTGTCTTTACCGTTGGGAATCAAATCATCGAATCGATCCGCACCCATCGGAAGGTCTCGAAAAAAGAAGCGAAGCAAGCGGCGATCGACATGCTGAAGCTAGTCGGCATTCCGGAAGCGGAAAAACGCATCGATATGTATCCCCACGAATTTTCAGGGGGGATGCGGCAGCGGGTGATGATTGCGATTGCCCTTGCTTGTAATCCGAAACTGTTAATTGCCGATGAGCCAACGACGGCATTGGATGTGACCGTTCAAGCACAAATCCTTGATTTGATGCGGCATCTGCAGGAGACGGTTAATACGTCGATTATTATGATTACCCACGATCTCGGCGTCGTGTGGGAAATGTGTGATAAGGTCATTGTCATGTACGCCGGCAATACCGTTGAATCCGGCAGTGTGAAGACGATTTTTGATAACCCGCTCCATCCGTATACATGGGGATTACTTGATTCCCAGATTACTAGTGAAATCGTAAATGAGCAGAAGCTGCCGGCTATCCCGGGAACGCCGCCTGATTTGCGCCAGGAAATCAACGGCTGCCATTTTGCCGACCGCTGTCCGTATGCACAGGATATTTGTTTTTCGAAAAAACCGAATCTGATTGAGGTAGAGGAAGGCCATTTTACTTCCTGCCATTTCCAAACGAAGGAAGAACGGCTTGAAAGAAAGGAGAAGGCGTATCATGGCTGAGGCGATTATTAAAGTAGAAAATTTAAAAAAGCATTTCCCGATCCAGGATCCGCTTCCTTTCAAAAAATCAAAGCTTAGTGTTAAAGCGGTCGATGGCGTCAGTTTCGAAGTCTTTCGCGGGGAAACACTGGGGATTGTCGGGGAATCGGGCTGCGGTAAATCAACGATGGCTCGGTTAATCAACCAATTGATCCGCCCGTCTGACGGCAAGGTGGTTTTTAAAGGCCAGGATTTAGCATCGATGGGGACGAAGGAAATTCGGGCATCTCGGAAATCAATTCAAATGGTGTTCCAGAACCCGTATGCCTCGTTAGACCCAAGAAAAACGATTAAACAGTTAATTGCTGAACCGTTAGAAATTCATAACGTCGGCGATAAACAATCGCGGAATAAGCGCGTTCAAGAATTATTAGAAGTGGTGGGCTTAAGCAGCTACCACGCAGACCGCTACCCGCATGAATTTTCAGGGGGACAGCGGCAGCGGATTAATATCGCCCGTGCGCTTGCGTTAAATCCGGATGTGATTATCTGTGACGAGCCGGTTTCGGCCTTGGATGTATCCGTCCAGGCACAGGTGATTAATCTCTTAAAAGATTTACAGAAGCAATTTGACTTAACCTATATTTTTATCTCGCATGATTTAAATGTGGTCCGCTATATGTGTGACAGAATTGCCGTGATGTACCTCGGAAAAATCGTCGAAATCGGCACCTTTGCTGAAATTTACGAAAACCCGCTTCATCCGTATACAAAGGCGCTGCTGTCGGCGATCCCGAAAGAAAGCCCTTATGAGAAGAAAGAACGAATTCTATTAAAAGGGGATGTGCCAAGTCCCGTTAATCCGCCTTCAGGCTGTCATTTCCATCAAAGATGCCCGCATGCAATGGACATCTGCAAAACGGCCAGACCGGAGTTGAAGCAGCACGAGGCAGCGCAGCGAGTGGCCTGCCATCTTTTCGAATCATAATATTGGAGGGAATTTGAATGTCATTGAAACATGTTATGGAAGTTTTAGAAATTATGGATAGTATTCATGTAACCGGCGAGGATGTTAAAAGCTACCTGGAAGAGATTTCAACAATTGGGCAGGTGACCGTTCAAACGGTAGAAGGCAAAGCCGGCTCGACTGATTTTATTAAAGTTGTCATTCCTGGTGAAAACGGGAAGTCAAATGGCGGAAATGCGCCAACGCTTGGGGTCATCGGACGCCTCGGCGGCATTGGTGCCCGTCCTGAAGTAAAAGGCTTTGTGTCTGACGGTGACGGCGCCTTATCATGTATGGCCGCTGCTGCAAAGCTCCTTGATATGACTGGAAAGGGAGACCGCTTAAACGGAGATATCATTTTAACAACCCATATTTGCCCGACAGCGCCAACCTTGCCGCATGACCCCGTTCCGTTTATGGACTCACCGGTCGACATCTTAGCGATGAACCAGCATGAAGTAACAGAAGAAATGGATGCCATTCTTTCGATTGATACGACAAAAGGAAATATCATTACCAATCATAAAGGTTTTGCCATTACACCAACCGTTAAAGAGGGCTATATTTTAAAAATCAGCCAGGATTTATTACATGTGTATACCCAATCAGCAGGCCGCCTGCCGGTAACCCTGCCGATTACGACACAAGATATCACTCCTTACGGTAATGGCGTTTACCATGTGAATAGTATTCTTCAGCCAGCTGTCGCAACAAAGAGCCCGGTTGTCGGGATTGCGATTACAACGGAAACCGCTGTTGCCGGCTGCGGCACCGGGGCAACGCATCCAATGGATGTGGAGCAGGTGGTCCGCTATGTGATTGAAGTAGCCAAACTGTTCGGCGATGGGAAATGTTCATTTTATGATGAAGCAGAATTTACCCGCCTTGAGCAGTTATATGGAAAAATGACACATCTACAAACAAAAGGAAATCAGGTGACTGCAGGATGAGTGATCTAACTGCCTTAAAACAACGGTTGATTGATGAAGTCGAAGCGCATAAGGATGAATTGATTGAGCTTTGCGGGTCGTTAATTAAGATTCCGAGTGAAAATCCGCCGGGAGACTCTACAGAAATTTCTCAGTTTATCACAGATTACCTTGGCCATTATGGTCTTGATGCCGACTGGCACGAATCAAGTGAGAAAATGTTTAATCTACTTTCCAGTATCGGCAGCGATCAGGGGAAAGAATTAATCTACTGCGGACACACGGATGTTGTTCCTGCAGGAGACTTGTCCAAATGGGATTTTGATCCTTTTTCCGGAGAAGTCAAGGATGGCTGGATGCTTGGCCGCGGTGCAAGCGATATGAAGGCAGGCCTTGCCGGATTAATTTTTGTCTTTGCATTATTAAAACGGTTAGACGTTGAGCTCCCAGGGAAACTCACGCTCGCGATTGTGCCGGATGAAGAAACAGGCGGAGAATTCGGTGTTCCATGGTTATTGGAAAAGGGTTTGATTAAAGGGGACGGCGCCTTGATTGCTGAGCCTTCTTCCCGCTTGAATCCGACCATCGGCCAAAAAGGTTCTTACTGGTTCGAGCTTGAAGTGTTCGGGGAACCGGGCCATGGCAGCTTGTCACCTCTCGCTGGCAATAACGCCATCACCGATGCGATTGCTGCGATTGAAAAAATCAGAACGCTTTGGGATTTGACCATTGAGATTCCGGAAGAAGTTCAAGGGTTAATCGACGTCTCCAAACGCTATATGCGCGAGGTGGAGAAGGAACGTGAGAAGTTCCAGCCAGTGCTTGAAAAAGTGACTGTTAATATTGGCACGATTCAAGGCGGAACGAAATCCAATGTCATCCCTGAAAGCTGTAAGGTGCAGGTTGATTGCCGTTTGCCATTCGGGATTACCCGTGATGAAGTGTCGGCTTATTTGAAGAAAAATCTCGATGAATTAGGCATCCGCTATGAAATTCGTCCATTCGGATTCAGAAGTCATGCCAATTATACAAGTGCTGAGGATCCTGTATGCCAGGCGATTGTCGATAATATTAGCTTTGTCACCGGCGAAGAGGCGTATGGCGTGATGCAATGGGCGAGCAGTGACGCCCGCCACTTCAGGGATTATCAGATTCCTGTTTTGCAATACGGCCCGGCCTATTTACCGACGATTCACGGATACAATGAACGCGTTCAAGTTGAAGATATTATTCGTTGTGCCAAGGTCTATATTGCCGCGGTAGTGGATTTTCTTTTTGAAAAATAATTCAGATACGGGCGGCTTTGTTGGCTGAGGCCGCCTAGGTCTTTTGGCGCAGTTATTCTCTTTAACTTTTACTCCCTTTAAAGTTAGAGGATAGCTGCTTATTCATGTGACAGCTATTGATTTTTCCAGATTTTCATTATCTAATAATAATAGGGAATTTGGATGGGGCGGGGGGCGTACTTCTAGATGTTAAAAACCTTAGACCTAGCGCTAAAGGTATTAATGATGTTTACAAAGGAAAGACCGGTATGGGGCGGTCGAGAGCTAGCAAATGAACTTGGCTTGAATCATACCAATATTTATCGCATTCTCGAAACCTTAGAAAAAAATAGATTTATATCAAAAGATAAAGAGACAAAAAAATATTCATTAGGCTACGCGACATGGGAATTAGGCATGATTATGTACGAAAGCCTGAATGTGACAAAATTAATCCACCCGATTCTTGAACGCTTAAAGGATCAAACCGGCGAGTCAATCTTCTTGACGATCTTAGACCGGGATGAGGCAGTGACCCTTGATGTGGTCGAGCCGGAGAATAAAGTGAAGTTTTCTGTATATGCAGGAAGCCGAGCGCCGTTATATGTCGGTGCCTCTTATCGCACCATTCTCGCGTACATGCCTGATGAGTTTATTGATTCAGTAGTTGAGCGGGGATTGGTGAAATACACGAAAACGACAATGACGGATCCGGACACACTCCGTGCAGAATTGGAAAAAATTAAGGAGCAAGGCTGGGCGCTAAGTCAGGGGGAATATACGCCTGAAGTGATTGCAATCGCCGTTCCTTTGTTTGACAAAGGAGAGATTATTGGCTCTGTAACCGTATCCGGCCCTACGTACCGGATGAAGGACGAAAACATTCAAGAATATATTCCGCTTTTACAACAAACAAGGGATGAAGTAAGCGATGTCATCCGAAGATATCAATTGAAGCTGAAAATATAACGTTGAAGTGGATAGCTAATAAATATAACACCAGGGGCTTGGAGGGAGTATTATGCAAGAATTAATTGAAGTGGCCAAATCGATCTTGAATCATAATTTACACGTGAAGGAAAATGAGCATATCCTGATTGTGACCGATTCGGAATCTAGTGAAATTGCTGATGTGTTTGACCAGGCAGGTGCGCATTTAGGAAATGAAACAATCGTCATGAAAATGGCGACGCGAACAAAATCCGGAGAAGAACCGCCGCGCCCGGTTGCCGAAGCGATGAAAGCGGCGGAGGTTGTTCTGTGCATTACTCATCATTCTTTAACCCATACAAAAGCGCGAAAAGAAGCCTCCGCTTGCGGCGCGCGTGTCGCAACCATGCCGGGAATAACCATCGATATGCTTGAGGAAGGTGCGATTACGGCCGATTATGCGGAGGTAGAAGAGTTAACCGCCTCTTATTGTGAGCTGCTTGAGGCGGGGGAACTTGTTACGATCGAGAAGGAAGATACGAAACTATCATTTTCAATCAAAGGAAGAAAAGGAATCCCGAGTACCGGTGTATTCCGCGAAAAAGGAGAGTCCGGAAATCTCCCTTCCGGTGAAAGCTATATCGCTCCGCTAGAAGATTCCGCCAATGGAACGATTCTTGTCGATGGTTCGATTGCCGGCATTGGTGTCGTTAGCGAACCAGTATTGTTAACCATAAAAAACGGAAGGCTCATCGATGCCAGCGGCGTACAGGGACAGCAGTTACTGCAATTACTCGGTGACGGCAACGGCCGAATCATCGCGGAATTTGGCATCGGCACCAATAAAAAAGCGCGATTAACTGGCAACGTCCTAGAAGATGAGAAGGTCTATGGAACCGTACATATCGCCTTCGGCAGCAACAAACCCTTCGGCGGCACCAACGAAGCCGGTGTCCACATCGACTGCGTCATTAAGGACCCGATTTTCACAATTGATGACAAGAAGAGCCATTTCGATTTTTTATAGTAAATTAAATAGTGTATGAAAAAGACGACTCTAACATCCTAAATTAGGTTTTGAGGCGTCCATAAAACGAACCTAATGACAATTACATGAGGGCACAGCTAGCTCCTTTCTGCTAGCTGTGCCTTTTGTTCTGTGCAAATCTTCCGAAAGTGGGGACTGACTCCCAAGCGTAATTTTTATTGATTTATAAGATAATCAGAATATTATCCATCATAAACAGAATTTCGTTGATTGTTTGTGCAAGGTTTTCCCTGTATTGTCGATGTGTAAGCAATGAAAAGGAGGGAGTTCATTGGTTAGAACTTATTTTAAGCAAAAGAAAGAAGGTGTAGTATGGCAAGGTTAACATATAATCAACAATCATTCTTAATGGATGGCGAGGAAATTCAGTTACTTGGCGGTGCGATGCATTATTTTAGGACAGTACCGGAATATTGGGAGGATCGGTTAATTAAAATCAAAGAATGCGGGTTCAATACGGTTGAAACCTGTATTGCTTGGAACATGCATGAACCTGAGGAAGGACAATTTGTTTTCGATGGGATTGCGGACATTGAGCGGTTTATTAAAACAGCTGAAAAAGTGGGCCTGTATGTTATTGTTAGACCTGGTCCGTATATGTGTGGAGAGTGGGAATTTGGCGCGTTTCCCTATTGGCTCTTGACAGTACCGAATATCAAATTCCGCTGCTACAATGAACCATTTTTAGAGAAAGTAGATGCGTATTTCGATGTCCTATTTGACCGTTTGCGCCCGCTGCTGAGTTCAAATGGCGGTCCGATTATTGCCCTGCAAGTCGAAAATGAATACGGCAGTTTTGGAAATGACAAAAAGTATTTGAACTATTTGCGCGACAGCATCAAAAGACGGGTCAATGATGAGCTGCTGTTTACTTCTGATGGACCGCTACCAAGCATGCTCCATGGCGGGATGATTGAAGGTGTGTTGGAAACGGTCAATTTTGGTTCGCGAACGGAAGCCGCATTTGAACAATTACAGCGCTTACAGCCTAACTGCCCAGTTATGTGCATGGAATTTTGGCATGGTTGGTTTGATCATTGGGGTGAGGAGCATCATACGAGAACAGCTGAAAGTCTTCTCGAGTCGCTAGAGCCGATGCTTAAGCAAAAAGCCTCTGTAAATTTTTATTTGGCACACGGCGGGACCAATTTTGGCTTCTATAATGGCGCCAATCATAGTGAAGAAGAGTATCAGCCGACGATTACCAGCTATGATTATGATGCATTATTGACGGAAGCAGGGGACATTACAGAGAAATTCCTTGCGGTCAGAAAGATGTTTGAACAATATGTTGAATTGCCAGAAATGAACGTACCTCCCAATACACCAAAGAAACACTTTGGAGTGGTTCAATTTACGGAGCATGCGGCATTGCTTGATTCATTAGAGCAACTTTCTGTTCCGCAGCAAAGTCAAAGCCCTTTAACGATGGAACATTATGGTCAAGCGTATGGATTTATTGTCTATGAAACAGTCATTAAAGGTGCGTATGGTAAGCAGACATTAACGGTTCAAGATGTCCATGACCGTGGTCAGATTTATTTGAATGGTCAATATGCCGGGTTAGTCGAACGAATCGGCGGCCGCTCCCGTATTGAGGTAGAGATCACAGAGGATGAGACAAAACTCCAGATTATTGTTGAAAATATGGGACGAATCAATTATGGGCCATTCCTTACAGATTACAAAGGAATTACAGAAGGTGTCCGATTAGGCAACCAATTTTTATTTGATTGGACTGTCTATCCATTACCTTTAAAAGATTTGAGTCAATTGGTATTCACATCTGAAGAGCCGAAGGAAAATCATCCTTCTTTTCACCGTGGTATGTTGACAGTTCATGAGGCGGCAGATACTTTCATTGATCTGTCTGAATGGACAAAAGGCGTTGTCTTTGTAAATGGTCATAATCTTGGCCGCTACTGGGAGATTGGTCCGCAGCAAACACTGTATGTTCCAGCCCCATTTTTACAAGTGGGAGAAAATGAAATTGTAATATTGGAATTACACGATCATGCAGAATGTGTAAAGTTTGTTGACCAGCCTGTTTTAGGATAATGTCATAAAAGTAGAAAAAATGCTGGAATTTTTGATCAACATGCACCTTTAACACAGCCTTCAATAAAGGTAAAAAAAGTATCCCATTAAGGGGTACTTTTTTCTGTGCTATCAGAATTTATATCAACTTTTAGCCCTTTTGTATCATCCGATATTCAGAAGGTGAGCAGCCCATAATTTTTTTGAAGATTCTCGAAAAATAATAAGGATCCATCTCTAGTGAAATCGCAATTTGTTTCACCGTTTGATTCGTTAAATCTAACATTTGGCCAGCATGATTGATTTTCAAACGAAGAAAATAATCAACTGGTGGAAAACTTGTTTCCTGTTTGAAAAGATGAATAAGATGTTGTTTTGATAAACCAGCATATTGTGCAAGTTCTGAAAGCGTAATCGTGCCATTAATGTTTTCATTCATATAATTGATGGCTTTTTCAAGATACAGCTTTTTTCTTTCTTTCTGTAATGTTTGCGTGCTTGTCAAACCAAGTATGCTTAACAGATATTTTATCGTTTGAGAAACGCTTATATGATGTAAGGGAGAGTAAAGTTTATGTAAAAGAGTGTCATAGCATTGATTAAATAACTCTACAAATTTTACAAAGGTACTGATTGGAATTTGTAAAAGACCTTCATCTAAACCGAAACAAGTAACCAGTTCTTTCACTTGGCTTCCTTTTATATGGAACCAATATATACTCCAAGGATTCTGTTCAGCTGCACCGTAAGAGTGTGGAGTCCCAGCTGGTATGACAATCAGCATATTTGCTTTAAGCTTTAATGGCTTAGCGCCATTAAGTTCCACCCAGCCCTCCCCGGCTGCACAATAGATTAAAATGGTTGTGTCGCACCCTTCACTGCGGTCACGATAATGATATTTTGCATGTGGGAAGTATCCGATATCGGTTACATATAGGCTTTGGAGCAAAGGGTTTTCTATTATTTCTTCGATTATGTATTCAGGTAGGACGAGGAGTTTTTCTGATTCAAACCCTTCTTGCTTCTTTACAGTATCCACTACAAATCACTCCATTGATCCCGCATTAACCCCTAAAGGAAATTCTCAAATGTATATTTATTTATTTATTTTATTAGAAAATCAGAATATTGTCCATCACAAACAGAACTTCGTTGATTGTTTGTGGAATGTTTTCCTTGTATTGTCAATGTGTAAGCATTGAAAAGGAGTGAGTTCATTGGAAAGTACTGAACAAAAGGTACGTATTTGGGAGGAAAAAAGAGAGATCCCTACTTATGGTGTTGGAAAGCCTGAAAAAAACCCAATGTTTCTTGAAAAGCGAGTTTATCAGGGCAGTACAGGAAAGGTTTATCCCTATCCGGTTATAGATAAAATTTTAGATAATATATCATTACAATCTTACAAACTGATTATGATAGAAAACGAATATCTTTATATTGAAATAATGCCTGAAATAGGAGGGCGGATTTACCGAGCACTCGATAAAACAAATGATTATGATTTTGTCTATTACAATCGTGTTATTAAACCAGCGCTTGTTGGGCTGGCAGGTCCATGGATTTCCGGTGGTATTGAGTTTAATTGGCCGCAGCATCATCGTCCAAACACATTCGGACCGGTGGAATATACGACTACCGAAAATGAGGATGGCAGTGCAACCGTATGGGTAAGTGAAATTGATCGGATGTATGGAACAAAAGTAACAGCTGGATTTACTTTATATCCAGGTAAAGCATACTTGGAAGTCAAGGCACAAGTATATAACCGTACACCGGAGCCTCAAACCTTTCTGTGGTGGGCAAATCCGGCAGTAGCAGTAAATGATCATACGCAATCCGTTTTCCCCCTGATGTACATGCTGTTTTTGATCATGGGAAACGTGATGTTTCACGGTTCCCAATTGCTACAGGGACCTATTATAAGATGGATTATTCCGAGGGAGTCGATATTTCACGCTATAAGAATATCCCTGTGCCAACCTCTTATATGGCTTATAAGTCTGAATATAACTTTGTCGGAGGGTATGACCATAGCGTGCAGGCAGGGTTGCTTCATGTGGCAAATCATCACATATCTCCAGGGAAAAAACAATGGACATGGGGGAATGGTGATTTTGGGCAGGCTTGGGATCGCAATTTAACGGATGAAGATGGGCCGTACATTGAATTAATGACTGGTGTTTATACCGACAATCAACCAGATTTCACTTGGCTGCAGCCATATGAGGAAAAGACTTTCACTCAATACTTCATGCCGTATAAAAATATTGGTGTTGTTAAAAATGCTTCTATTGATGCGGCAGTGACATTGGAATTGAATGAGATATCTAATGAAGCTTCCATTTCCGTTTATACGACAGCAGTTTTTGAAGGTGCGATCATCGAATTGAAAGGAAATGGATCTACTTATCTAAAAGAAACAGTCAGCCTGTCGCCTGCTCATACATTCCAAACGGTCATTGCGCTTGAAAAGGGAGTGCAGGAACATGATCTTCAAGTAATAGTAAGTGACAAAAATGGAAATCGTTTAATTTCTTATCAGCCTGAGAAGCGAAGAATAGAGGAAATACCTGACGCGGCAAAACCTTTACCTCGGCCGGAAGAATTAAAAACGACTGAGGAATTATTTTTAGCAGGATTGCACTTAGAACAATACCGCCATGCTACTTTTGAACCGGAAGACTATTATGTAGAAGGATTAAAGCGTGATTCCAAGGATATTCGAATCAATGTTGCCTATGGAACTTTATTATTACGTAGGGGATTATTTGCGGAAAGTGAAAAATACTTCCGGACTGCGATTCGTTCATTAACCGGGCGTAACCCTAATCCATATGACTCTGAAGCATTTTATCAACTTGGAGTATCCCTCAAGCTGCAGGGGAAATTAAAGGAAGCCTTTTCGGCATTCTATAAATCTGTTTGGTCCTCCGCATGGCAGGATAGCGGCTACTTCTCACTGGCACAAATTGCAGTTGAGAATGGATCGTTTTTAGAGGCATTAGACCTTATTGAAAAATCACTAAATCGCAATGTTCGAAATTACAAAGGGCGTCATCTGAAAACGGCCATACTCCGTAAACTCGAACGCTTTCATGAAGCGAAAGGTTTTGCTGAAGAGACGCTTCGGATGGATATTGCCGATTTTGGAGCTTATAACGAGCTTTATTTAGTGTTGATGGAACTTGGTCAAACAGAGGAGGCTTATCTTACTTTAGCTGAACTCCAGCAATTACTGCGAGACGATGTTCAAAACTATCTCAATGTAGCCGCTGATTATGAAGGGTGCGGACTATATGAAGAGGCCATTCAAGTACTGAATCGTGTTGTTCCAGATGCGTGTAGTGATGTATATCCCCTTCTGCATTACTCGATGGCTTATTTATATTCCAAAACAAACCAATGTAAAAAGGCAGACATATATCGTAAAGCAGGAAGTGCGTCAACAGCAGATTATTGTTTTCCAAATAGCTTGTTTGAATTCATTGTATTAGAGGAGGCTATTCGCGCCAATCCAAAGGATGATAAAGCGAGTTACTATTTGGGTAACTTGCTATATGATAAAAAACGATACAAAGAAGCCGTTGTCTTGTGGGAAAAGTCAAGGCAAGAGAATCCTCAATTTGCTACAGTGCACCGGAACTTAGCGCTTGCCTATTACAATCAATTCCAGGATTCAACAAAGGCACTTGATTCATTAGAAACAGCATTTCACTGTAATAGGTCAGATGCACGAGTATTGTATGAATTGGATCAGTTATATAAAAAGCTAGGGATTACCCCTGAAAAGAGAATAGCACATCTGAATGCTAACCTGGAATTGGTCGAAGCTAGGGATGATCTGTTTGTTGAATATGTGACATTATTAAATACTTTAGGGCAATTCCGTAAATCTATTGAATTACTTAGCCATCGCAAGTTTCATCCATGGGAAGGCGGGGAAGGAAAAGTTACTGGTCAATATGTATTTGCACATATTGAGCTTGGAAAGCATTACCTTTCAGAAATGAAATGGGATGAAGCGATTCAAGCCTTGGATGAAGCCTTAGTATATCCACATAACTTAGGAGAAGGGAAACTTCAGGGGGCGCAGGAAAATCATATCCATTATTATCTTGGCTGTGCATATGAGGGGTTAGGGGATCTCGAGAAATCAAACAAGTACTTCTTTCTTGCCTCGCAAGGATTAGAGGAGCCTGCAAGTGCAATGTATTATAATGACGCACCACCAGAAACGATTTTTTATCAAGGCTTAGCAATGCTCAAATTGAAAAACGAGAAAGAAGCGAAACGGAGATTTAATAAATTGATAGATTATGGTGAAAGCCATTTGTTTGACGATCCAAAGATTGATTATTTTGCTGTATCGCTTCCAGACTTTCTTGTGTTTAATGATGACCTTAAAAAAAGAAATGAAATCCATTGCCGTTACATGAGGGCACTAGGTCTAATTGGTTTAAACAACTGCGATCAAGCAAGGGAACAGCTGAAACTGGTACTAAGTCTTGACCCAAATCATCAAGGTGCTTTCATTCATCTAAAACCATGTAATTAATACTATCGCTAAGCGGAAAGGAGCAAAACAAAGTGAAATCAAACGGGCGTAGTTTGTGGTCAGCGCTAGGTAAAACATTTTTTTAATAGTTCAGATAACCATAAATAGAAAAGTAAGATAGGGAGGAAGCGGGAAATAAACTATTATTATGAGCCCCCACTCCCTGCCTAGCCATGGAAATAAATGTAGAGATCAAAATTTCCCGCATTTGGAAACCGTTCTGGTTATGTTTCAGAAAATATTTTTTCTATATCGGCTTTAATTTTGCTTGGATCGATTGTTGGAGCATAGCGTTTGATTACTTGGCCGTCACGGTTGACGAGGAATTTTGTGAAATTCCACTTGATCATTGGAGATAGAAGACCTCTCTTTTCTTCTTTTAAAAACTTGAATAATGGATCGGCATTTGGGCCGTTTACCTCCACTTTTGCGAAGATGGGAAAGGTTACTCCGTAGTTTACCTGGCAGAACTCCGTTGTTTTTTCAATTTGGGCAAATTCCTGATTGTTGAACTGAGAACATGGAAAACCCAATATCTCCAGCCCATGGTCTTTATATGTATCATATAGTTTTTGCAGTCCAGCAAATTGCGGCGTAAACCCACATTTGCTGGCTGTATTTACAATGAGGAGCGGCTTGCCCTCGAATTCTTGTAGTGATTTCCTCTCACCATTCGGCATATTTACGTGAAAGTCATAAACGGTTTTCATTGTGTTCACTCCTTTAAAAATGGACATTGTGGACATGCTGCCCTACTGTTGGCAGATAAAGCTATTTTAGAACAAAATGGAGACGCGTTCCCATGCGACATTTTTATCCGTCCAGATTGGAAGCAAAGAGGAACGAATTTCAAAAAAATTTACCCTGTTGATAACTTGGGATTAGTTGTCTGATTCCGGCTAGAGCCAAGGCGCTTGAGCTTTTTGGTTTTACCCTTCATTATCATCACGTAATATAATCGGAATGCCTTTGGTGGCTGATTCCAATGCCGCACAGGTAACGCGGTGGGTCTGATAGGCGTCATGATAATCTGATAATATTCGGGAAGAATCCCCCGTCCTAACAGCGTGTAGGAATGCTTCACTTTCTGTTTGATAGGGATTCATAGAATCGGAAAACTTGGATTGTGTCCCCTCGAAGTTCACGTCTAACCGGGATGGCGACCAGTCGATCGTCCCCTGATCGGTATAAAAAGTCATTCCTGTTCTTGACATGGGAGGGGGAAGAAGGCAAGTATTCGCAATGTTCGCCACTGTTCCGTTTTTTAGCTTCATATTTACTGTACCCACATCAGCTACTGTTATAGATGGATCCTTTTCAGCGGTCGCACTCGTGCCAAACATAGCATACACCTCATCAATTTCTCCACATACATAACGGAGTAAATCAACTATATGGGTGGTTTGTTCGATAAACTGTCCCCCCGATATTCGTTGGTTTTTCCACCAGTCAACTCCAGGCATAGTGCCCATCCATTGCCCCAGAGTAATCCCAGATGTGCAGGCACTCATCATCTTCTTTACCAACTGGACCGATTCTGTATAGCGAAAGTGATATCCAACCGAGGTAATCAATGATTTCTGCTGAATGGCTGTTAGTAAGTTACGAGGGGTTTCCAGGTCAACACCCAGCGGCTTCTCTACAAAAAAGGGAATAGAGCGGTGGACTAACTCCCGTTCTATCTCTCCATGTGCTCCAGGGGGAACACAGATATATACAGCATCCAATTCGTTAGCATCGAGCATATCCTCTATATGACTATACCCTTTTGCCCCATCAAATTTGGCGGCGAGTTTTTCAGCTTTATCTATGCTGGTACCACAAATAGAGCGAATTTGAACACCGTCCATTTGTGATAATATCGCTCCATGGTGATACCCAAAATTCCCCGTTCCTACTATTCCAATCTGTATGTTCACTATAATCCCCCTCGAATTAATTTTTTGACTATTCTATTATTATTACCTCTAGTATAACGGAATCCATATCCGTCACCAACTAAAAGAAGATTCCAAAGAACAATGGAGAAATCTAAATTTATTAATAAGTGTTGACAGAATATTCTGATGGAATATATAGTAGTATTAATCGAAATTTTCTATTTAATCGCTCCTATGTTTTTAAATGGTATAACTCCCATCTTTTAAGAGAAGGTATTTTTTTACCCAATCGGAAAACGTTTGGATAATATCATGAAAACGCTATTGAGGGTAGATCAAGGGGGTGATTCAACAATGTTTCGTAAGGATACAGATTTGAGGAGGAGTATGGAGACGGATAAGGTTCGAATCGGAAAATTCGGGGCTGGACTACGCAGTGAAATTGCAAATTACTGCCATAACCCAGATAAATGAGGATAAAGTGTAGAAGATATAGTAGTTACCTGAATCTTTATATTAATCACCGAAAGAGTTATTGACGGAAAATTATTAATAGTGATATAGTTGGATTAATTCATAAAAGGTAAAATTTGCCCTAAGTTAGAATTCTGAGGTGTATTAGCAGTGGCAAGACTAAAGGATATTGCAGAATATGTAGGCGTTTCCATCTCTACTGTTTCGCGCGTCATTCAAAATGACCAAACACGAAATGTGAATCAGGAAACAAGAAATAAAATTTGGGAGGCTGTCAAGGAGTTAGGCTATATCCCTAATCAGCATGCCCGAAATTTAGTGACAAATAAGAAAAATCCCAGTAAGACTAGAACCATGGAAATCGGCTGGGTTGCCACGCCTATGAAAGCAGAAGTAAACCCGTATTTTGTTGATATTTATACAGGCATTCGCGACACCCTGGCAGCTCACGAGTACACCTTGATAAGTATTACCAAGGATGAGTTAGAAAATGAAGTACTGCTACAAAAGACCATACATGAATCAGGAATTGAGGGATTGCTCCTTATTGATCAGATTGAAGACAGTCTGATCGACTATATTCAACAATACCTTCCTGTTGTAGGGTTGGACTTTTTCTATACTGATAAGAATATTGCGATTGTGGATTACGACAGGTCAGCTGCAATTCAAAAGGTGGTACAGCACTTATACAACCAAGGGCATCAACACATTGGCTTTATTGGTGGCGGTGTGGATGAAGGTTTTGGAAATTTGCAGGCCGAACACCGGTATAAAGGGTACCTCACTGCGATGAATGAAGCAGGGTTAACGATTCAGCCGCAATGGGTGATCAATACGGTATGGCAAATGGATAATAGTTATGAAGAAATGAATCGGCTAATAAAAGAGAATCCAGATGGGCTGCCCACAGCAATGGTTTGTGCAAGTGATATGATGGCGATTCCTGCCATGAGAGCAGTTATTGAAAATGATCTTCAAATCCCAGAGGATATCGCCTTTTTTGGAGTGGATAATAGTGAAATGGGGAAGTATTCCTCCCCGCCTCTATCAACCGTTGATATCCCCAAATATGAAATGGGAAGAATGGCAGCAAAAGCAATCATGGAAATGGTTGAAGAGAAAGTGAAATTGCCGCTTAAGATTATTTTGCCTTATGAATTGTTGTTTCGTGAATCTTCTACTATAAAACGGACCTAGAGGGTTCTTTTTTTACCCGATGTTGGAAAACGTTTGGATAGTATAAGGAAAATTGCCTTAAGAAATAAAGGGATGACGAAGGAGAGAAAAGGAAAATGAACAGAATGACTGCCATCATCATTGGAGCAGGTGATCGGGGGGCAAGGGCGTATGCAG
>NZ_JBMPZU010000007.1:0-24252 GCF_049463095.1 Neobacillus sp. 19
GTACTCGTTCGGTTGTGTAGCCAGCCGATATTAACCCCAAACCCAACAACCTAGATAGGCGTTTCGCATTTATCGTGAAACGCTTTCGCGTTTCGTGCGCCGCTTCACCTATACAATTGAAAAAATGATCAATGCAACAGGAACCATATTACATACGAATCTGGGCAGGGCAAGATTAAGTGATAACGCGATCCGCCATGTTATTGAAACGGCAGGCAATTACTCAAATCTTGAATATAATCTTAATGAAGGGGTGCGCGGCTCGCGTCATAGCCATGTAGAGGCACTGATAAAAGAAATTACCGGTGCTGAAGCCGCGATGGTCGTTAATAACAATGCTTCTGCCGTCTATCTTGTTTTACGGGCACTGGCAAACAATAAAGAGGTGGTCGTTTCCAGGGGACAACTTGTTGAAATCGGCGGATCCTTCCGTATTTCTTCCATCATGGAGGAAAGTGGAGCCAAATTAAAAGAGGTGGGTACAACCAACAAAACACATCTGTATGATTACGAGAATGCAGTATGCGCTGAAACGGCGATTATCATGAAGGTACATACGAGCAACTTTATGGTCATTGGCTTTACAAAATCGGTGGAAACAGAAGAATTGATAGAGTTAACAAAAAAATTAGATGATGTCATTTTTTATGAAGACCTTGGCAGCGGGGCACTCTATGATTTCCGAAAGCATGGAATTGGTGATGAACCGGTCGTAAAAGAGGTCATCGAATGGGGAGCAGACGTGGTCACCTTTAGTGGAGACAAGCTCCTGGGGGGACCACAGGCAGGGATTATTGCCGGAAGGAAAGAAATTATCGACCGATTAAAAAAACATCAGTTAGCACGAGTGGTCCGGGTGGATAAAATGACACTAGCTGCACTCGAAGGGACATTAATCGATTATGCGCGCAGCGAAACTGCGATGAGAACTATTCCAACCATTCGCGATTTGTTAGTTACTCTCAATGAATTAGACGAAAGAACAAAGAGTTTTGTTACAAAACTGTTACAAAGAACAAGCAGCTTTCAAGCTAAAATTTTTCAAGATACAAGCCAAGTGGGCGGTGGAACGATGCCAGACGTGCAGCTCCCAACAATGGTCATTGCCTTAACACATGAGTCCCTTTCTGCAGAGCAGCTCGCTCGAAAACTGCGAACAGAATCGAAACCAGCGGTCATTGCACGGATCCAAAAAGATGAATTTCTCCTTGATCTTAGAACAGTCACACCGGAGGAAAGAAGAAATCTTGCTTGACGCGTTAATAAGCGTTTGTTAAGGATAGCCATTCAGCTCCAACCCCTTTTTAGGGGTTGGAGCTTTTTATTTTACATATCATGACTTGAATTATGCTTTTGGCGTGTATGGTTGCGATTCTTTACCTTTTTTGAACCGCTTAATGGTTCTGGCTGTCCGGATTGTTTTGGTGCATTCTTCCGCATATCTTTTCCATCATTTTTGTTCATTTTTATCCCTCCTCATCATTTAGGATGCAATCAATAAATCTTTTTATGCCGAATATTTTTTTCTGTACTGTGCAATTTAATGGGTAAACAAATTGAAGGAGTGAGATGAAACCATGCAAAAATATCCTTATAATAAGGACAAACAACAGGCTTTTCAAGCTGCACAACAAGGATATGAGGAAGCACAAGGACTTTTTGAGACAATTGTGAGTGATAGTGCCAGTTACGGGCATCAACTAAAGCATTTAAAGAACGAAGTAAATGAAGCCTATCAACAAATAGAAAGTGCACTTGAGGTCGCATCTGAGCATCAAAGAGCTCAGTTAGAACAATTCCAACAGGACTTACAAAATATAGTTTCCGAAGTTAATCAGACCGAATAATCAAGCAGAAAAAGAGGGTCCCATCCCAAGGGGACCCCGTATTCTTTACTGGTTTTTCTTCCGCTTTTTATTGTTCATTCTCTCTTTTACTGTTTTTTCCGGTTCACTCGCAAATTCCTCGTTAAAACCCGCTCCTTTTCCTTGACCCTTGGCAGCATTCATTCCCGGGATGACATGATTAGACTTTCGTTTTACCATTTCCTTCACCTCCTGCTATATGATTACTATTTCCTTTAATCATTTAAAAATGACAACAAAAAAGTTTTTTGAGATAATAATAAAGAGAAGAAGTATTTTCCCATTTCCAAATTTATTCTAATCTTCATGCGAGTTATCAAAATATTGCGAACAAATTACATAAAAAGCATAAGAAAAACTTATCAAACACAATAACTTTCTTGTTATTTACTTATGCAAAAGGTTGTATTAAGATTAGAATTGTGAGAAAAGTGAACCAGGATGGGAAAATTCAAACTTTTCAACTTTTCGTTAATTTTATTGTTTTATAACGAATGAAGGGGGTTTTTTACAAATGGTAAAAAACGATGTATTTAATGCACGCGCTTCCTTTGAAGCCAACGGTAAACGCTACCACTACTACCGTTTGAATGCACTTGAAGAGGCAGGTATTGGCAAGGTTTCTAAATTGCCGTATTCCGTAAAAGTCTTACTTGAATCCGTACTACGCCAATATGATGGCCGCGTCATCGCAAAAGAGCATGTTGAAAACTTAGCAAAATGGGGAACAAATGAGCTGAAAGAAGTGGATGTTCCATTTAAACCGGCTCGTGTTATCCTCCAGGACTTTACAGGTGTTCCAGCAGTCGTTGACCTTGCTTCATTACGAAAAGCAATGGCTGACCTTGGCGGTGACCCTGACAAAATCAATCCGGAGAAAACGGTTGATCTTGTTATCGACCACTCCGTACAAGTTGACGCTTATGGATCTGCAGATGCTTTACGAATCAACATGGATTATGAATTCGAACGTAATGCAGAACGTTACCAGTTCTTAAGCTGGGCGCAAAAATCATTCAACAACTATCGTGCTGTACCTCCTGCAACAGGGATTGTTCACCAAGTAAACCTTGAGTATTTGGCAGATGTTGTTCATGTTGCTGAAACAGACGGAGAATTGGAAGCATATCCGGACACATTGGTTGGAACAGACTCCCACACTACCATGATTAACGGCCTTGGCGTTCTTGGATGGGGCGTTGGCGGTATTGAAGCAGAAGCAGGAATGCTTGGACAGCCTTCTTATTTCCCTGTGCCAGAAGTTGTCGGCGTTAAATTAATCGGTGAGCTTCCAAACGGAGCAACTGCAACAGACCTTGCTCTAAAAGTTACTCAAGTTCTTCGTAAACATGGTGTAGTTGGTAAATTCGTAGAATATTTCGGACCTGGTGTATCTTCACTACCACTTGCAGATCGTGCAACGATTGCTAACATGGCTCCTGAATATGGTGCAACTTGCGGATTCTTCCCAATTGATGATGAGTCACTTGCCTATATGCGTTTAACAGGACGTGAAGAAGAGCAAGTCAAAGTAGTAGAAGAGTATTGCAAAGCTAACGGACTATTCTTCGATCCATCATTTGAGCCAGTATATACTGATGTCATCGAAATCGATCTTTCTGAAATTGAAGCAAATCTTTCTGGTCCTAAACGCCCACAGGATTTGATTCCACTTTCAAAAATGAAACAAGAATTCGTCAAAGCTGTTTCTGCACCACAAGGAAACCAAGGCTTCGGCTTACAAGGTGCTGAGCTTGATAAATCAGCAACCGTGAAATTCAACAATGGTGACGAAACAGAAATCAAAACAGGGGCAGTAGCAATCGCATCTATCACAAGCTGTACTAACACATCTAACCCATATGTATTAGTAGGTGCAGGTTTGGTTGCGAAAAAAGCGGTTGAACTTGGAATGGAAGTTCCTAAGTTTGTGAAAACCTCTTTAGCACCAGGATCTAAAGTTGTTACTGGATACCTTCGTGATTCCGGCTTGCTTCCATACCTAGAGCAAATCGGCTTCAACTTAGTTGGTTACGGTTGTACAACATGTATCGGTAACTCTGGTCCATTAAAAGAAGAAATTGAAAAAACCATTGCTGAAAACGACCTATTAGTGACATCTGTTCTTTCAGGTAACCGTAACTTTGAAGGACGTATTCACCCGCTTGTCAAAGCAAACTACCTTGCTTCACCGCCGCTTGTTGTTACTTATGCACTTGCTGGTACTGTGAACATTGATTTTGCTACTGAAGCAATCGGTAAAGATAAAGACGGTAACGATGTCTTCTTCAAAGATATCTGGCCATCTACTGCAGAGGTAAATGATGTCGTGAAACGCACCGTTACTCCTGAGCTATTCCGTAAAGAATACGAGAATGTGTTTGGCGACAACGAGCGCTGGAACGAAATCAAAACGAGCAATGAGCCCTTATACACTTGGGATGAGGATTCAACATATATTGCTAACCCGCCTTTCTTCGAAGGGTTATCACCAGAACCAGGTACTGTTGAACCATTAACAGGACTTCGTGTGGTTGGTAAGTTTGGTGACTCTGTGACAACTGACCATATCTCACCTGCAGGGGCTATTGGTAAAAATACTCCAGCCGGTAAATACTTGCTTGAAAAAGGCGTGCAGCCACGTGACTTCAACTCTTACGGTTCTCGCCGTGGTAATCACGAAGTTATGATGCGCGGAACATTTGCAAATATTCGTATCCGTAACCAAATTGCTCCAGGTACAGAAGGCGGCTTCACAACATACTGGCCAACTGGCGAAGTTACTTCGATCTACGATGCTTGCATGAAATACAAAGAAAACGGCACTGGCTTGATCGTTCTTGCTGGTAAAGATTACGGAATGGGTTCATCGCGTGACTGGGCAGCGAAAGGTACAAACCTTCTTGGCATTAAAACAGTTCTTGCTGAAAGCTTTGAACGTATTCACCGTTCAAACCTTGTGTTAATGGGTGTGCTTCCACTTCAATTTAAAGAAGGCGAAAATGCTGAATCACTTGGTTTAACTGGTAAAGAAACAATTGATGTTCAAGTGGACGAAAACGTAAAACCACGTGACCTTCTAAAAGTTACGGCTACTGACGAAGCTGGTAACAAGAAGGAATTCGAAGTTCTAGTTCGTTTTGACTCTGAAGTTGAAATTGATTACTACCGTCACGGCGGAATCCTGCAAATGGTTCTTCGTGAAAAATTACAAGCGTAATGATTTGAAACACCATGCCAATGTCGGCATGGTGTTTTTTTATATAGCAAACAATTTGAAGAATAGGATAAATCCGTTCTTTTTTCCGGTATTGGGCAATCAAGCTATAATGCGGTTGGAAATGAGGCCGGAGGAGTATGTAATTAAAGATGCGAAAAAAGCTCAAGATACAGAAGCAGACTTATTAATTATTGAAAACAAAATTGCCGCAATATCGGAAAATGGCAAAAAAAACTCTTTAAATGAACAAACGGAAAGCAGGTTAATTATGATCTCAGAAATAAAGTATAAAAAACAAATTTGTGAAATAGGAAAAAGGATTTATGAACAAGGCTTTATTGCTGCGAATAACGGCAACATGTCCATAAGGATTAGCGATAATGAATTTCTGATCACGCCAACAGGCGTCAGTAAGGGCTTCTTGACACCTGAGATGATTGTAAAGGTAGACAGACAAGGAAATGTTCTTGATGGTGAGTACCTGCCTACCTCTGAAATGAAAATGCATCTGCTTGTCTATCAAGAACGACCCGACATACATGCCATTGTCCATGTTCATCCGCCATATGCAACAGCGTTTGCAATTGCGGGTATTCCATTGGATCAAGCAATCATGCCGGAATCAGTCATCTATCTTGGAACGATTCCTATTGCGGAATACAGAACACCTTCAAGCGAAGAGGTGCCAAATGCCGTCAAGCAACATGTTCACGACCATCAAGGAGTGCTCTTAGAAAACCATGGTGCGTTAACCTGGGGTAAGGATTTAGAACACGCCTATTATATTATGGAATCCTTAGAGTTTACGGCAAAAATTAATTGGATCGCAAAACAGTTGAACGGTGACCGGGAACTTTCGAAAAAACATGTTCAAACACTTGTGGAGATGAAATCGAAAGTGGGGATCAAAGGGATGACACCACAGGGGGTCGAAACACCGGATGGCCACCATGCGAAGAAGATCACACCCATCCGAGAACAAAGCTTATCTGAGCAAGAATTGAATATCATTATTGAACGAGTTTCAGAAAAGATTATAAATGAATTGAAAAAGCATCTTTAAAAAGGATGAACATACATTCGCATTATCATTTTTATAAAAAGAATTACGGAAATTGTCACAGTTTTGGCATAGACAAGTTTTGTTTGTAAAGGGTTTATAGTGTAAAATCAGTGTAGCAGGATGAAGTAAAAGGAGGTTTTCGGGGATGATTAAGAAAGTAATTGCTGCCGTTGTATTGGTTACTCTACTCACGGTAGCGATTGTACAGGCGATGGATAAAAAGACAGAAGGTCCCGAAACATCAAACCCGGTATCAGCAAATAAAGAGGGCCTCTCCATTGGCGCGAAGGCTCCTGATTTTGAATTAAAAACGTTGACGGGAGAAACGGTAAAGCTTTCGGATTTAAAAGGGAAAAAGGTGATGTTAAACTTTTGGGCAACCTGGTGTGGTCCATGTAAAGCAGAAATGCCCGAAATGGAGCAGTTCTCCAAAGAAATTGGTGATGATACTGTTATATTGGCCGTAAACATTGATCCACAGTTAGATGTTCAAAGTTTTGTCGACGAATATAAAATCACATTTCCAATCCTTCTTGATTCAGAGGACAAAGTAAACGGCATCTATCAGATCATGTCCATCCCTACAACTTATTTTATTGACAGCAAAGGGTTGATTAAAAATAAATATGTCGGCACGATGAGCCTTGACATTATGAAAGACTTTACAAAAAAATTAAACTAAGCTGGTGACATTGGTTCATACCAATGTCTATTTTTTTCAAAAATTAAATACGATATAATTTTCAAAAAGTTGTAATAATTGCAACCGTTTCCGGGCATAATAACTGTTACAATAGGTAATAAGGAAGGTGATACTAATGAGAAAGCCAAGAAAACGTTCTTTTGCGGAATTAGTTTCCGAAAATAAATCACAACTTTTAAAAGATCGCGCTGCCATGGAAAAAATTGAACAGCGCCTAGAAGAAAAACGTCTCGGTAAAGCAGAGTAACCGCAAAAGTTTTCCAATCATCGTTTTCTCTCCTTTGGGCAAAATGTACATAAGGAGGGATTATGACATGAGTAATGAATCTGGTTATAAAACAAAGCGATTTAAACCCGATCATATTGGAACACAGCCACGAGGTTTCGGCGGAAACAAGGGCAAGAAGATGCAGGATAAATCTGGACAGCAAGTTCAGGTAATGCAAACAAAAGGTGAATAATCATGGATTAAGACCCAATTGGCTATGCCAGCGGGTCTTTTTTGTCTTTTTCTTCCCATTAATTTTTGTGATATTTTTCTCCCGCTGATACAAACTATATGTGTACAAAGTACAATTTTGAGGAGGAATTTGATCATGGCCTTTACAAACCAGCCGAAACCTGACGATCGCAGTGATAATGCCGAAAAGCTTCAATCAATGATTGCTGATACGGAAGAAAATATCCAAAAAGCAGAAGAATCAATGCAATTTACGGATAGTGCCGAGCAGCGTCAGCAAATTGAAGCGAAGAATCAGCGAAGACGCGAAAGTATTGAATCCTTCCAAGCTGAACTCCAGGATGAGACTTAATGAAACAAGCGTTGAAACGAAAAGGGCCGAAATGGCCTTTTTTTTCTGCTTGTCATTTCATTTCATTTCATAGGTGTGATTATGATAAGATATAGAAGAATTTTCGAAAAAGAAGTGATGATATTTGAAGCAACAAGGAAAACAACGGTCAGGATCCACTGAACTAATCAACCAATGGGAAAAAGAATTGAATGAAACTGGCATTATTAACGATGAAGCACTGTTGATTACTGAGTTAAGTCAAAAGCCAAACCCACAAATCAAGTCGAAATTGTTAACATTAGCCGCAATTTCACGACTTGGACGGAATAATCAGGATTCACTAGCAGGTATTTGGCTTCAAGAAGCCCTCAAACTTTATCCTGAAAATCAAAAAGCAAAAGAATATACGATACAATCAGACTGGAAAAGGCTGCATGATCTACTATCTCCGCTATCCTTTCCTCCGCTCCGGGAAACAGATAATCGAACAGCAAAAAAGAAAACAGCGGAGCAGCTGATCGAGGTTTGTCAAACCTTTTTAGCAAATGCAGATCTACAGATCAACGATTTGCACACCACTCTGGATATTACCTCATCAATGGTAAATAACGAGCTTTTTCAAAAATATCAAAAGCTGATCGATTTGCTTTCTTCCGTTATTGAGGAAACGAGCAGCCTTTTAACAGCGGCGGAAGATTACGATCAATCGATTACGGGTGTTTTCCATACGTCAACCTATTATGATGATTTGAAAGTGCGTATGGCGAATGTAGAAGAGATAAAACAAACGTGGGAGCAGCAATTTCTTGAAGCAGATAAAACAGACATGGAAGAAGAAAAAGCATTAGATCAGTTAAATAACATGATTGGAATGGATTTGGTAAAAAAACGGGTGAATGATTTTTACCGTTTTTTAAAGTATCAGAAGCAGCGAAAGGAATTAGGATTTCAGATAAAAGATGAGTTGAGTCTCCACATGATCTTAACCGGCAATCCAGGGACAGGAAAAACGACCTTAGCCCGGCTAATGGCTAAAATCTATCATGAGCTTGGGGTACTGCCACGTGCAGAAGTGATTGAAACAGACCGCTCCCAGTTGGTCGGTTCCTTTGTAGGCCAGACTGAAGAAAACGTCCGAAGTATTGTCGAGCGTTCAATTGGTGGTGTGTTATTCATTGATGAAGCCTATAGTCTTAAACGTGAGGGGCAAACAGGAAATGATTATGGACAGGCAGCGATTGATACGCTTGTTTCACTGATGACCGGCAATGAGTATGGCGGAAAATTCGCCGTTTTTTTGGCGGGGTACCCGGAAGAAATGCGCACTTTTTTAGATGCCAATCCAGGTTTGCGCAGCCGTTTCCCACAGTCCAACCTTATTCATTTACCCAATTACTCAAACAGGGAACTCATTGAAATTGCCGAGAAGGTTGCGGCAGAAAATGATTATATCCTAACAGAGGAATCCAAGATTGAAATTCACCACCGACTTGATCAAGAACGGGTCGATGACACCTTTGGAAATGCAAGGACTGTCCGCAATATCGTATTGGATGCTATTTTCAAAAAAGGAGCAGACAATCAAGCTGCAGATGAGGGCATTTTAGACTATATGCTGCTCAATAAAGAGGATTTTCTTACAGAAATCGAGAATATTAGTGAATCACCCCAAGATAAACTGAACCAATTAGTTGGCCTCGAATCATTAAAATTAGAAATGCGAACCCTAATTTCGTTTGTAAAAATGCAACAGTTTCGAAGAAAAAAAGGGCTGCCAGCCGTACCAATACAGCTGCATGCGGTGTTTACCGGAAATCCAGGGACAGGGAAAACAACAGTTGCTAAAATCTACGCTGAGTTTTTAAAAGAATGCGGGATTCTGAAGCGAGGTCACTTAATCGTTGCCAGTAGAGCTGATTTTGTCGCTGGCTATGTTGGTCAAACAGCCGGTAAAACAAAGAAAAAGGTAAGGGAAGCGCTTGGCGGCGTTTTATTTATTGATGAGGCATACTCACTGCTAAGTCAAACAGCCGGTGATTTCGGAAAAGAGGTCATCGATACACTTGTTGATGAAATGACAAAACATAATGAAAATCTAGTGGTGGTGTTAGCGGGTTATCCAAATGAAATGGATCAACTGCTTGAAAGCAATCCGGGGCTCCGCTCCAGGTTTAAAAAGTTCCTTCTCTTCCCGGATTATTCCTCCGAAGAATTGCTCGAAATTATGTCATCCTATGCTGAATGCTTTCAATACCAACTTACCCAAGATGCCAAGAACCTCCTCATTCAGACAATGGAAGCGGAAGTGTTTAAGGGTAATGGCCGCTTTGCGACAAATTTGGTTGATGAAATCATTCAAGCACAAGCATTTCGATTAATGGATGGAGATGAGGATGAAATTTCATTTGAAAAATCTATGCATCTTGAAGTAGAAGATGTTAAAAAAGCCATTACAAAAATGTAAGTTAGTTGGTAAGGAAAGGAACGTTGTTGTGGATACTTATTTTGTTTCGACAAGAGAAATTCAGCTTTACTACGCAGACACAGATATGATGGGTGTCATTTATCATGCCAACTATTTAAAGTTTTTCGAGCTTGGCCGGACCGGGTTTATTGAAGACATCGGCTATAGTTACTTATCGATGGAGGAGATGGGCTATTACGCGCCTGTTTATGACATTACCATTACGTACAAAAAACCATTACGGTACGGCGATCAAGCATTTGTAAAAACTTGGGTCGAATTAAATGACGGAATTAAAACCATTTATGGCTACACCATTGTTAATGGCGGCGAAGAAGTTTGTGCTGTTGGTACATCTACTCACATTATCGTGAGAAAAGATAATTTCAGACCGACATCCTTTAAAAAGGCATTTCCGGAATGGTATTTAAAATACGAGGAAATTAAGAAAAAATAATGCCGAGGAAGGCCATTAAAACAATGCAATTGTGAGGTGACTAGCTTGGCTTTTGGGATCAAACGCCAGGATATAAATGACTGGAAAAGGAAAATTGATGAGGGGGAAATTGCTTTTTTAACGCATTACTGGCTCGATGACCGCTTTCCTGACAGTAAAACGGTAACAAAAGTAGGCTGTCTAGACCTTGACCGGTTGGCAGTTTGGGGTCAACAATATGGGTTAAAAAAAGAATGGATTCACCATAGAGCTGATGGGTATTCTCATTTTGACCTAATCGGGCAGAGGCAAAAAGAAATTTTGCTGCAAGAAGGCTTACTCGAACACATTTGGGAAGATCAGATAAGTACTTTGTAAAAAATTTGGCTCCGTTTTAACGGAGCCATTGCTTCATATGGTCTTGAATTTCTTTGTATTTTGCTTCGGCATTTGATAGGCCATATTCACCGGCCTTTTCTAATGGTACGACACGGAAGTTGTGATATTTTTGACTGGTTACATAGGTTGGATAAAAAACTGGGTTCGAAAGTGCAATCGTGTTACCTTTTTCAGATATATGTTTAGTAATTTCAAGCGTAGCTAATCCGCCAATATCCTTATAATCACCATATTGTGCAGAAATAAAATTACCTAATGAGTAGATTACGAACGATTTCCTGCCATCAGCTGTCTGAATCCATTCCATCGGCTGTAAAACGTGAGGGTGGGAACCAAAGATGATGTCAACACCTTCATTTGCCAGGAAACCAGCTAAGTCCTTTTGATCATTTGTAGGGATTCTCTGGTATTCATTTCCCCAATGGATGCTCATCACCACTACATCTGCCTCTTTTTTTGCCCGATGAATTTCGTTCTTCATCATTTCGCGGTCAATCAGATTGACGAGGAAATCCTTTCCAACTGGAACAGGAATTCCATTTGTCCCATAAGTATAAGAAAGAAAAGCGATTTTGATACCGTTCTTATGGAGGATCCGCAATTTTTGACGATCCGTTTCGTCCAAAAAGCTGCCCACATGTGGCAATCCGATGCTTTCTAAGTATGCTTTCTCCGATTGAATCCCTTTTTCTCCTTTATCCAAAGTATGATTATTTGCTGTGGAAACAATGTCAACTCCTGAATGGACGAGGGCATCAGCCACCTCGTGCGGGCTGTTGAACATCGGATAACCGGATAGCCCCAAATCAATTCCACCCAACATGCTTTCTTGATTAGCTGTGAGTACGTCGGGCTTTTCTAAAAGCGGTTTCATAGGTTCAAACATAGGATTAAAATTGTATTCTTTACCATTAAATGCATCCAGATAAACAGGGCTGTGAATAAGAATATCTCCGATGGCACCAATCGTAATTTTTTCTGTCATCTCACGATTGACCGTTTGGGATGGCCGCGGCTTATGTTCCTTAGACGAGAAAACCGTGTCTTTCTTTTTAGAGGCTTGATTTTGCTGAATAAGCACAACCGCTGTAACCACAATACAAACCAAAATAATAAAAATAGAGGGAATAATAGCCTTTTTTTTCATATACTCTCCTTAATAAATTCATTCAATAAGCAAACTATTTTCCTGCACATTGATTATACTATATTATATTACTGAATAATTTTAAACTATTCTTAATAAACGGCCTAAAATATAAGAGAAGGGAGCTTCCTCTATTGGAAACTCCCTTTTTAACGCAATGTACAATTCATTTTACCATTCAAGAATTCCTTTATAGCCATTTGATTTTTGGCTCTGTTTTGTTGATGATTCTTGTAATATTTGCCCGATGCCGGTAAATGACAAACGATGCCATGAGGAACACAACGATCAGCAAGGGGATGTCCCATTCACGGACAAAGCCGGATATTAAAGCAAACAAAATAGCGATAATTCCTGCAATCATGGATGAGAGGGAAACGTATTTTGTTATGTACAAACTGATAAAGAAAGCCACTAAGACTGTTAAAAATAAATAGGGTGCACAGAACAATAAAACACCGCCGGATGTAGCCACGGCCTTCCCGCCGCGAAACCCGGCAAAGATCGGATAGGTATGTCCGACAACAGCGAACATCCCGGCAAGCAGTGGGTTTATATCAATCGAAAACAGTATAGGCAGGGATGCTGCCAGTGTCCCTTTCAGGATGTCGGCAATTGTCACAACCAGGCCCGCTTTCACACCAAGTGTTCGAAAGGTATTAGTACCTCCTAAATTTCCGCTTCCATGTTTGCGAATATCTGTTTTGTAAAAAACCTTGCCGATAATTAAACCGGATGGAATCGAACCGAGCAAATAAGCAAGGATTAAGACTAAAATAATTTGAACCATTCATAATTTCTCCTTCAAAAAAAGATCGGGTTCTTCTATTTTACCATGTATTTTTGAAAAAACACTATGGCTTTCACCAATATCTTAAAAGATTCGGGATCACGGAGTGAAAAAACACCTTCTCATTTCCCAAATAATACCTTAGGATAGAACTAAGGAGGAACAGAACCATGGCACGAATTGACTATCAAAATAATAAGAAATTATCTATGAACTGGATCATGGGTGGATTCATAGGGGCGGTTTTCCTCATTTGTTCATCGATTTTTCTATTATTATACCCTTTTGCATCAACAGATAAGAAAACATTTTTTCAAGGAGAACATCCCATCCTATTCAATGGAAAGCAGGAGGGAAATGCAATCATCGAAGGAAATACCTTGTTTGTTCCACTCTCCTTTTTGAAAACGAACATTGATCATTCCATCGTTCACGATCAAAAATCAAATTCAGTTATTATTACTACAAGGGATAAAGTTGTTCAAATGCCCACCGATTCTTTAACTTATTATGTGAATCAAAAAGAGGTCCCATTACAGCTGTCACCCGTCATCACCAGGAATGGAGAAATCTTTATTGCCCTTGAGCCCATTCTTTCCTTTTATCCCATCCAATTTAAAACAGTACCTGAGAGTAACGCCGTTTGGATTCAACGGGATGGGGACAAATACGAGAATGGGAGATTGACAGATAAAGATATCAACAAAGAAAAACTTAGACTGCGGACAGAGGCTTCTTGGCGCTCACCATATACAGCAGAAATGGCTAAAGGCGAATCCATAACCATCGAAGGGGAAAAAGGGGATTTTTTTCTTGTTAGGAAAGTGAATGGGATAAGCGGTTATATAAAAAAAGAATATGTTCATAAGGAAGAACGTGTACAGATTTCGATCAAAAGACAAAGTTCAGCTTTTCAAATGCCTAAGATTGATGGCCCGGTTCAATTAACCTGGGAAGCTGTTTATTCGAAAAACCCAGACTCTTCTAAAATACCCACTATGGAGGGTGTGAATGTCGTATCCCCTACCTGGTTCTCCCTCGCTGCAAATGACGGGTCCGTTAAAAACCTCGCATCACTTGAATACAGTGAGTGGGCACATGCAAAGGGGTATCAAGTTTGGGGCGTGTTTTCAAATTCATTTGATCCTGTGCTAACCTACGAAGCATTCAAAGATTTTGAAACCCGACAGGCTATCATCCGGCAATTACTTCATTTCAGCCAGATGTATCAGCTGCAAGGAATTAATTTTGATATTGAAAATGTAAATCAAGCAGATGGCCCACTCGTTACCCAATTCATGAGGGAGGCTGCCCCGTACCTGCATGAAGCCGGTTTAATCGTTTCAATGGATATTACTTTTTCTGCCGGGGAAAACAATAATTGGTCTTCTTTTTATGAACGGCCAAAGCTTGCCGAGATTGTCGATTATTTAATCGTGATGGCGTACGATGAACATACAGGTTCTTCATCTGATGCAGGAAGCGTGGCAAGCTTGCCTTGGGTCGAGCGAAATCTTAAAAACTTGCTGACAGAGGTACCCAATGGAAAGTTGATACTTGGCGTTCCGTTATATGCCCGTTTATGGAAGGAACAAACCAATACGGATGGGACTGTTGAGGTGACGGCACAAGCTCTTTCAATGGATAAAGTGAAAGCCTGGCTCACAGAAAAAGGATTGCAGCCAAAATATGATGAAGAAAGTGGTCAAAATTATGCAGAATACGTTGCCGCAGACGAAAATGCCACCTATAAAATTTGGATTGAAGATGAATTGTCATTGAAAAAACGAGCTGATTTAGCCGAAACCTATGATTTAGCAGGAATTGGTACTTGGTCAAGATTATTTGGCGATTCCACTGCATGGACAGCGTTAAATTTAAATTCAGATCAGGCAGTCACACAAAAATAAGGGAAAAAATAAAGGACGAGAGCTAGTCCTTTATTTTTTCCCTTTTATTTTTATTAATTGTCTAAAGTAAGAACAAAAAAAGTCAATTTTATTACAAAAATATGGAGAATTTTCAAACCATTTGTAAACTCATTGAAAGCAGCGTATGGAGTCACTATAATTTAGTTAAAATCAAATAAACAAGCAAAAAACCGACCACTCGATATGTACATTGGGCGGTTTTATCTTATATTTTCTTATTCAAATTTAGGGGGTGACCACGTTATGAAAGAACTATCAGAAATAGAAAAGAATAATCAAGACCTGCTAAAAAGGTATGAGTTAATGGTACACCAAAATCGGTATTTGGAGAAACGGGTACAAGAAGAAGCCGCTAAAAATAAACAAAAGGATGAACTATTAATCGAACAATCTAGACTAGCTGCGATGGGAGGCATGGTTGCCAGTATAGGGCACCAATGGCGCCAGCCGCTAAATACTTTGTCTTTATTAATGAATGACCTAAGAGAGGCACTCGAATTTGGAGAAATCAACGATCAATATATTGATCGTTTCACAAGAGAAAGCATGCTCCAAATTAAACATATGTCCCGTACAATAAATGATTTTCGGAAATTCTATAAACCCAATCGGGAGAAAATGCCATTTTCCGTAGGAGATTCAATTGAAGAGGCCTTATCTATCTTTTCTATCAGTTTAAAAAACCATGAGATCCAAGTGGAATTCGAATACAGGGGGCAACAGATGGCCTACGGCTATCCAAATGAATATAGCCAAGTTGTCCTAAATGTTTTAACAAATGCCCGTGATGCCTTTGTTCAAAGAGATATAAGCCGCCGAAAACTATGGATAAAAATTAACGAAACAGAGGAATTTGTTACAGCAGAATTCATTGATAATGCCGGTGGAATCGAACCAATCCTCCTTAAGCGGGTATTTGATCCCTATTTTACCACTAGAGAAAACGGAACTGGTCTCGGCTTATATATAACAAAGCTGATTCTCGAAAAGATGAACGGCAGCGTCTCGGTTGAAAACACGAGTGATGGAGCCAGATTCTGTCTTTCGGTACCAAAGATTACCGCAGCAATGAAACAGGAACTTTTGTCAGTTTAATCATCTTACAAACATGCTCCTTATTGGGAGCGTTCTTTATTTGGAAGCGTTTTATTATATTTTTATTGTAAAAAGAGGTAAAATAAAGAAAACAATGTAATAGGAGTGGTGATTTTGACTATTGATAATCCGAGTCGCGAGGAAATTGCGGTTATATTAAAAAATGCAAAAAGAATAGCTGTTGTAGGTTTAAGTAATAATCCAGAACGGACATCTTACCAGGTTTCAGCGGTGATGCAAAAAGCAGGTTATGAAATCATCCCTGTTAACCCGACGATTGACGAGGTGCTTGGAGTAAAGGCAGTGGCATCCTTAAAAGATATTAAAGGGCATGTTGACATTGTTAACGTATTCCGCCGATCCGAGCAATTGTTTGACGTAGCCAAGGAATTTGATGAAATTGATGCAGATATCTATTGGGCACAGCTTGGTCTAGCAAACGAAGAAGCATATAAATTTTTAAAAGAAAAAGGCTATACAGTAATAATGGACCGTTGTATTAAGGTTGAGCATGCATTAACAAGGCATTTGCAATAATAAATGAAGGCTTTTACTAAAAACTGCTGAACTTTAGCAGTTTTTTTATTTTACCCTAAATTTTGGAAGGGAGGGATGGCGAAAAAGGGGTTATCTTAAAATACATATTTGCCAAAACGAAATAAATCGCTACAATTAAGCATAGACGCTGCGAGAACATGTGTTAAAATGAAAGTGGCAAACATTAGTTCTTTTTGGTGGTAATGGGGCGGAGCGCCGCAATAATATAGCAGTATATCTTTTTATGTTGTAATAAACATTTATGTTTTTAGATAAGTGATTTAAGCTCTGCTCACACCACCTTTAATCTTTTGAACGAATAAATATAATAAACAGGTATTACAGCAATTTAGAAGGTTGTTTTGTAAGGTGAAAGGGGTATTTTAGTGGCAAGGAATCAGCAGGCTTTTGAATATAATGATGAAGCCATACAGGTACTAGAGGGCCTTGAAGCGGTTCGAAAGCGCCCCGGGATGTACATTGGCAGTACCGATGCACGCGGTCTCCATCATCTCGTCTATGAGATTGTCGACAACTCAGTCGATGAGGCGCTCGGCGGCTTTGGTGATCAAATCATTGTAAAAATACACAAAGATAATTCAATTAGTGTTATTGATAAAGGGCGCGGAATGCCTACAGGTATGCATAAATTAGGGAAACCCACTCCGGAAGTCATTTTAACAGTTCTCCATGCCGGCGGTAAATTTGGGCAGGGCGGCTATAAAACGAGCGGCGGGTTACATGGTGTTGGTGCATCAGTCGTCAATGCGCTTTCAGAATGGTTAACCGTCACCATTAAAAGAGATGGATTTGTTTACGAACAGCGTTTTGAAAATGGCGGTAAGCCGGTCACAACACTTGAAAAAATCGGCAAAACTAATCAAACAGGGACAACCATCCATTTTAGGCCGGATCCATCCATTTTTTCGACCACGGCATATAACTTTGAAACCTTATGTGAGAGGTTAAGAGAGTCTGCCTTTTTGTTAAAAGGATTAAAGATTGAAATTCATGATGACCGGAATGATCTCCATGAAGTATTTCATTACGAAAATGGCATCGAGGCATTTGTTGAATATTTAAACGAGGAGAAGGATGTGCTTCATCCCGTTGTCAGCTTTGAAGGTGCACAGAATGGCATTGAAGTCGATTTTTCCTTTCAATTTAATGATGGCTATTCGGAAAACGTGCTTTCGTTTGTCAACAATGTCCGCACAAAGGATGGCGGCACGCATGAGGTTGGTGCGAAAACTGCCATGACGCGTGTATTTAATGATTACGCCCGCAAGGTGTCATTGTTAAAAGAAAAAGAAAAAAACTTAGATGGAGCTGACATTCGCGAAGGCCTATCGGCCATCATATCTGTAAGGATCCCGGAAGAGCTTCTCCAATTCGAAGGACAAACAAAAGGGAAACTAGGAACAAGTGAAGCACGTTCGTCTGTAGACGCGGTTGTATCTGAACATCTATCCTATTTTCTTGAAGAAAATCCTGATATAAGCTCCCTCCTTATCAAAAAATCAATAAAAGCCTATCAAGCGCGAGAGGCAGCCAGGAAAGCACGTGAGGATGCTAGGAGCGGCAAAAAGCGAAAGCGGTCAGAAACTGTATTGTCCGGTAAATTAACACCGGCACAATCCCGCAACCCACAAAGAAATGAACTTTATCTAGTTGAGGGTGATTCTGCAGGCGGCTCAGCGAAACAAGGCAGGGACCGCCGTTTTCAGGCTGTTCTCCCTTTGCGAGGTAAAGTCATTAATACTGAAAAAGCAAAACTGGCAGATATTTTTAAAAATGAAGAAATTAATACCATTATTCATGCCGTCGGCGGAGGCGTTGGTGCTGATTTCACTGTTGAAGACATCAATTACGATAAAATCGTCATTATGACGGATGCCGATACAGACGGGGCACATATCCAAGTATTATTGCTTACTTTCTTTTATCGCTATATGAAGCCGCTTATTGAAGCAGGTAAAGTGTTTATCGCCCTCCCTCCTTTATATAAAGTAAGTAAAGGGACAGGAAAAAAAGAAATAATTGAATATGCGTGGAATGATGATGAACTGCAGGGGGCCATCAAAAAAGTCGGCCGCGGCTATATTATTCAACGTTATAAAGGATTAGGTGAAATGAATGCCGACCAGCTTTGGGAAACAACCATGGATCCTGAGACTAGAACGCTTATTCGTGTGAAAATAGATGATATTGCCAGAGCAGAACGCCGCATTACGACACTTATGGGCGATAAGGTTGAACCCCGCCGTAAATGGATTGAAAGTAACGTGGCATTTGGATTAGAAGAGGATGACACCATTTTAGAAAATGAAAATATTACGGTCGCCGAGGAGGGTTCTGAAGGATGAGTGCAAATGAAAAATTCCGTGATTTGCCTCTAGAAGATGTGCTTGGTGATCGTTTTGGCCGATATAGTAAGTACATTATTCAAGAACGTGCCCTGCCGGATGCCAGGGACGGCTTAAAGCCGGTGCAACGAAGAATTCTGTATGCGATGCATGTTGAAGGAAATACATTTGATAAAGGATTTAGGAAATCTGCTAAGACAGTTGGTAACGTAATCGGTAATTATCATCCACACGGTGATTCTTCCGTTTACGAGGCAATGGTGCGGATGAGTCAGGACTGGAAGGTTAGAAATGTCCTCGTGCAAATGCACGGAAACAACGGGAGTGTCGATGGTGACCCTCCTGCAGCGATGCGTTATACGGAGGCCAGGCTTTCTGCAATTGCCGCAGAACTTCTTCGTGATATCGAAAAAAATACGGTCGAATTCATCCCAAACTTTGATGATACTTCAAAGGAACCTACGGTCATGCCGGCCATGTTCCCGAATTTACTTGTCAATGGATCAACGGGAATTTCAGCGGGCTATGCAACGGATATTCCGCCGCATCATCTTGGAGAGGTCATTGACGGGGTCATGATGAGAATGGATCAGCCTGATTCTTCGGTTGATGAACTCATGAAAGTCATCAAAGGACCGGATTTCCCTACAGGCGGAATCATTCAAGGGATCGATGGAATTAAAAAAGCCTATGAAACTGGTAAAGGGAAAATTATTGTCCGCGGGAAAGCCGATATTGAAGAGGTTCGCGGTGGCAGACAGCAAATTGTCATCACGGAAATTCCTTATGAAGTGAACAAAGCCAATCTCGTCAAAAAAATGGATGAATTCCGCTTGGACCGAAAGCTGGAAGGAATGTCCGAGGTTCGTGATGAAACGGATCGGACAGGCCTTAGAATTGTGATAGAGTTAAAAAAGGATGCCGATGCTGAAGGTGTCTTGAATTACTTATATAAAAATAGTGATTTGCAAGTTACTTATAATTTTAATATGGTAGCCATTCACAATAAGCGGCCAAAACAAATGGGACTGCGTGAGTTACTTGATGCCTATATCGGGCATCAAAAAGAAGTGGTTACCAGAAGAACACAGTTTGACCTTTCCAAGGCCAAGGAACGTCAGCATATTGTCGAGGGGTTAATGAAAGCTTTATCGATTCTCGATGAAGTGATTGCTACCATCCGTGCTTCTAAAGATAAGCGCGATGCAAAGGACAATTTAATCGCTAAATACGCATTTACCGAACTGCAGGCTGAAGCAATTGTGTCTTTACAGCTTTATCGCTTAACCAACACTGACATCACCGCATTAAGACAGGAAGCGGAAGAATTAGCAAAGAAAATTGAAGAGTGGACGAGCATTTTAGCAAGTGAGAAAAAGCTCATCTCGGTGATCAAAAAAGAATTAAAAGATGTGAAAAAACGGTTTGCCGATGATCGTCGTTCAAAAATTGAAGCAGAGATTGAAGAGTTGAAAATCAACCTTGAGGTAACCGTTCCAAGTGAGGATGTTATCGTAACGGTTACGAAGCATGGCTATGTCAAACGGACAAGTCAGCGTTCCTATGCTGCATCAGGTGGTCAGGACTTTGCAATGAAAGAATCCGATCGACTGTTAGCGCAACTCGATATGAATACAAAAGATGTTCTTCTTCTCTTCACCAATAAAGGAAATTACCTGTTTTGCCCAGTTCATGAACTGCCAGATATCCGCTGGAAGGATTTAGGTCAGCATGTGGCAAATATCATTCCTATTGAACGCGATGAAGAAATCATTCAAGCGATCCCAATCAAGGATTTTGAAGCAGATGCCTATTTCGTTTTTGTAACGAAAAATGGGATGGTCAAGAAGACAGAATTAAAAGCCTATAAAGCGCAGCGTTACTCTAAACCGCTTGTTGCTGTCAATCTGAAGGATGATGATCAAGTCGTTGATGTCCACCAAACGGACGGGACCAAAGAACTGTTCCTTGTTACACACCTAGGCTACGCCCTCTGGTTCCATGAGGGAAGAAATCAGCATTGTCGGTATTCGTGCAGCAGGTGTAAAAGGAATTAATTTAAAAGATGATGATTTTGTTGTCGCCGGGAAATTAATTAATGCAGATAGTCATCAATCTATTGTGATTGCAACACAAAGGGGTTCCGTGAAGCGGATGAAATTAAAAGAGTTCGAAAAAGCAACCCGTGCAAAGCGTGGTGTCGTCATCTTAAGAGAACTCAAATCGAATCCACACCGAATTATGGGCTTTATTGTCGCGAATGAACAAGACGATATTTTTATTCAGACTGATAAAGGCTATACCGAAACGATAAAAACTAGTGACCTTCGCTTTAGTGACCGTTATTCCAACGGCTCGTTTATCCTCGATGAAGGGGAAAATGGCAAAGTAACGACAGTTTGGAAAGTGGAAGCACCCGAAAATCCAGCAGAATAATATTTTTAAGATCCTCTAAAATCAGAGGGTCTTTTTTCATCTTTTTCCTAAAATTGGGCATACTAACTAAAGATAGACAGTATGGAGGGGACATTGATGAAAAAAGAAATGCTGCTTGCGATTGTATCCTTTTTTTTCATATCCATTACCGCAATCACTGGTGTTTATGCCATTGAAGAAAATACGAAGGTTATTACTATTGCGGAAGAGGAAACGGATATTACAGGGGATCAAATCGTCGAGGCGATCGTATTAAAAGGTGTGCCATATCAAGAGGAAAATTCCTTTTTGAAAAAGATTTATATAGAAGTTGCAGCCTCTAATGGCAAATTATATTCATTACCATTGGAAAGTGGTTCAAAAGCAGCAATACAGCTTATCGACCTTGACCACGATGGCATAAAAGATATTTTTGCGAGTGTTTTAACTGAGGGCAGTGAAGGAATTGTTAACAATTATTTCATTTCATTAAAAAATTTCGTCCAAACAGACTTACCAATTCCTGAGCCGCTTGAGATGGATACTAAATTTCTAAATGGCTACAAGGCTGAAATAAAACTGAAGCAAACAGGAAAAACCTATAAGTTTGATTTAAAGGATCGGAAGAAATACTACAAAAAATTAGGCTTTTACTATAAGGGCAGACTAAATGAGCCGACTGAATTATCAGTAAATCCATATAATAGCCTGAAACCAGTTCAATTAGAGCATGATAAAATTGGATTAAAGGGCCAGCAGCGGGTTACTGGAGTTGCAAATGCAGACACCATTGCAATAATTGAATCTATTTGGACTTTTGATAATAAACAGTGGAAGCTCCATAGCACCAAGGTTACAAAACAGAAACCGTCATAAAACATAAAAATGTCCTCATGATCATCACATGAGGACATTTTTATGTTTAGATTCAATTGTTGTCTTCCTAAACACATAAATAATAATTGACGTCGAATTTTCCCGGGATTATACTTAGGTATGTTAATAATTAGGTTACCTAACTAATTAGATTTAAATACAAAAAGAGGTGAGAAAAGTGGCAGATATCGAAAGTGCCACAGCGCAAAAGCTTCTTAAAGCCTTTATGCAATTTCGAAAAACAGGCTGGCACGAAAAGAAGATAGCGGGATATAATCCGAGCGAATTCAAGGTACTTGCTACTATTCAACAAGGTGCAAATGAGAAAGATAGCGGGATGAAGGTATCAGAAATTAGTCAACTCTTGCATGTTACTCCTCCAACCGTGACGCAAATCATTAATACCCTTGAAAAAGATGGCTTAGTAGAACGCACAATTGATCCTGAAGATCGGCGGGCAGTAAATATCAAACTATCTCCTGCTGGCATGGTAGTAACGGCCAATGCAAGAAAACGGTTCACCGAAACTTTTTTGGGGTTAATCGATTATTTAGGGAAAAAGAAAGTGAACAGTTGGCTGAATTACTATCTAAAGTTCAAGATTATTTCAATCAAGAAAGTCGTTAAAAGAGGAGAGGTTGAACAATCATGATTAAACTGAGCAAATTCCTAAAGCCATTTAAAATACCCATTTCCTTTGTTCTCGTCCTTATCCTCCTTCAGTCAATAGCAGAGCTATATTTACCGACGTTAATGGCTGATATTGTTGATAAGGGTGTGGTAACAGGTGACACGAACTACATTTGGAAAATTGGCGGTCTGATGCTCCTTGTAGCGGCGGGAGGTATGATCTGCTCCATTGTTGCCAGCTTCTATTCAGCAAAAGCCGCCTCCGGTTTCGGCAAATTACTGCGCAGTAAAACCTTCTCTCATGTCGGTCATTTTTCCTTACATGAGTTCGATAAACTTGGAACAGCCTCGCTGATTACCAGAACAACGAACGATATTACCCAAGTCCAACAGGTACTGATTATGATGCTCCGGATGATGGTAATGGCGCCAATGATGTGTATAGGCGGGATCATTATGGCCTTATCAAAGGATGCTAAGCTTACCTTAGTTTTGGCAGTGTCCTTGCCGGTTCTTGTCATAACCATTGTCATAATTGCAAGAAAGGGAATGCCGTTATTTAAAGCCATGCAGGTAAAGCTCGATAACCTCAACCGAGTATTAAGAGAAAACCTAACTGGCATACGTGTTATCCGTTCTTTTAACAGAGTGTCCCATGAAAAAAAACGGTTTGATGCAGCAAACTGGGACCTAACGCAGACAGCGATAAAGGTCAATAAACTCATGGCTGCGATGATGCCGATTATGATGATTGTCCTAAACCTTACGACCGTAGCAATCATTTGGTTTGGCGGAATTCGGATCAGTAATGGCCATATGGAAGTCGGTGACATGATGGCATTTATTCAATATGCGATGCAAATTATGTTCTCTTTTGTGATGTTATCGATGATGTTTGTGATGATTCCAAGGGCATCGGTTTCAGCGGGGAGAATAAACGAAGTGTTCGAGACAACGGCCGATATTCAAGACCCGGCAGTTTCTGTACCTGCCAAAGAGCAAAAGGGGCAAGTAGAATTTCGCAATGTCACCTTCAGCTATCCCGGTGCCGAAATGCCTGCGATATCCAATATTTCGTTTAAAATGAATCCGGGTGAAGTGACGGCCATTATTGGCGGGACTGGATCCGGTAAATCTACGCTTATTAATTTAATTCCGCGTTTTTATGATGTTGACAGCGGCAAGGTGCTGGTTGATGGAATTGATGTAAGTGAGATGAAGCAGGAAACCCTTCGTGAAAAGATTGGCTTTGTGCCTCAGCAAGCGGTTCTTTTTACCGGTACGATTTCAGAAAACATTCGTTATGGGAAAGAAGATGCCTCAGATAACGAAGTACAGCATGCTGCTGAAATTGCCCAAGCAACAGAGTTTATCAGGCAATATGCCAAGAGGGATTCCATTCAGTTATTGAAGTGGCGCACGAAACGCGAAAGCGTTTCACGATAAATGCGAAAACGCCTATCTAGGTTGTCGCGTTTTGGCGTTAATTCGGCTGGCTTACAACCCCAACGTATAATAACA
>NZ_JBMPZU010000008.1:0-9145 GCF_049463095.1 Neobacillus sp. 19
AACCAACGTCACCAACTTTAACTACACCACGCTCAACACGGCCTGTAGCAACAGTTCCACGACCAGTGATTGAGAATACATCCTCAACTGGCATCATGAACGGCTTGTCAGTGTCACGAGTTGGAGTTGGGATGAATTCGTCAACTGCAGCCATAAGCTCAACAACTTTTTCTTCCCATTCTGCTTCGCCTTCTAATGCTTTAAGAGCAGAACCTTTGATAACTGGAGTGTCATCGCCAGGGAAATCGTATTCAGTTAATAGATCACGGATTTCCATTTCTACTAATTCAAGAAGTTCTTCGTCGTCAACCATGTCACACTTGTTCATGAAAACAACAAGGTATGGAACACCTACTTGGCGAGAAAGAAGGATGTGCTCACGAGTTTGTGGCATTGGACCATCAGTTGCAGATACAACTAGGATACCACCGTCCATTTGAGCTGCACCAGTGATCATGTTTTTAACATAGTCAGCGTGTCCTGGGCAGTCAACGTGTGCGTAGTGACGATTGTCAGTTTCGTACTCAACGTGTGAAGTAGAGATTGTGATTCCACGCTCTTTTTCTTCTGGAGCACCATCGATTTGATCGTAACCGCGAGCTTCTGCTTTACCAGATTTAGCAAGAACAGAAGTGATTGCAGCTGTTAAAGTAGTTTTACCATGGTCAACGTGACCAATTGTACCAATGTTAACGTGTGGCTTTGAACGGTCGAATTTAGCTTTTGCCATTTGGAAAATCCTCCTTTGGATTATAAAAGTTTAAGTATATTTTATAGAAACTGCGAATAGGAATATTCCAATTTCACAGTTTCTATGCTTACATTAGTAGTTATACTTTAAAGATGACTGAAAATCAATTATTCACCTTTATTTTTTTTGATGATTTCTTCAGAAATTGATTTTGGTACTTCTTCATAGTGATCAAAGTGCATGGAGAATACTCCACGGCCTTGTGTACTTGAACGAAGTGCTGTTGCATAACCAAACATTTCTGAAAGTGGAACCATTGCACGAACCACTTGAGCATTACCGCGTGCATCCATACCTTCAACACGGCCACGGCGAGCAGTAACTTGGCCCATAATATCACCAAGGTATTCTTCAGGGATTACAACTTCTACCCTCATAACAGGCTCTAGGATACATGGTTGACACTTAGAAGCAGCATTTTTAAGAGCCATGGAAGCGGCAATCTTAAACGCCATTTCAGAGGAGTCAACATCATGGTAAGATCCATCGAACAATCTTGCTTTAATATCCACTAATGGATAACCCGCAAGAACACCGCGACCAAGGGCATCTTCTAAACCAGCTTGTACCGCAGGGATGTATTCACGAGGAACGACACCACCGACAATACCGTTTTCGAATTCGAAGCCTTTTCCTGCTTCATTTGGAGAGAATTCGATCCAAACGTGTCCGTATTGTCCGCGACCACCAGATTGACGTGCAAACTTACCTTCAACTTGCGCTGAACCTTTGAAAGTTTCACGGTAAGCAACCTGTGGAGCACCTACGTTAGCTTCGACTTTAAATTCACGACGCATACGATCGACAATGATGTCAAGGTGAAGCTCACCCATACCAGCAATGATAACTTGTCCAGTTTCCTGGTCAGTATGTGCACGGAATGTTGGATCTTCTTCTTGAAGTTTTTGTAATGCAGTCGTCATTTTGTCTTG
This sequence comes from Neobacillus sp. 19, assembly GCF_049463095.1. Lineage (NCBI taxonomy): Bacteria > Bacillati > Bacillota > Bacilli > Caryophanales > Bacillaceae > Neobacillus > Neobacillus sp. 19. The sequence goes on from NZ_JBMPZU010000008.1 coordinate 1,684, forward strand.
GTCTGCTTTAGATTTTGGTTCAACTGAAAGTTCAATAACTGGCTCAGGGAATTGCATTGACTCAAGGATAACAAGGTTTTTCTCGTCACAAAGAGTATCACCAGTCGTTGTATCTTTCAAACCTACAGCTGCTGCAATGTCACCGGCATGAACAATTGAAATTTCTTGACGGCTGTTTGCATGCATTTGCAGGATACGTCCAATACGCTCACGCTTACGTTTTGTAGAGTTTTGGACATATGAGCCAGACTCTAACGTACCAGAGTAAACGCGGAAGAACGTTAATTTACCAACATAAGGGTCAGTCATAACTTTGAACGCTAGCGCCGCAAATGGCTCTTCGTCACTAGAATGACGTTCAACAATTACTTCTTCATCATCCACATCATGACCTTTAATCGCAGGTACATCTAATGGAGATGGAAGGTAATCGATAACAGCATCCAACATTAATTGAACACCTTTGTTTTTAAATGCTGATCCACAGATTACTGGATAGAATTCAACATTAACTGTACCTTGACGAATCGCTGCTTTAAGCTCTTCTTTAGTGATTTCTTCACCGCTAAGGTATTTTTCCATTAATTCTTCATCTAGTTCAGCTACTGCTTCAACTAATTTTTCACGGTATTCTTCAGCTAATTCTCGGTGTTCTTCAGGAATTTCCCCTACTTCAATATCAGTACCTAAGTCATTACCATAGAATACTGCGTTCATTTCCACAAGGTCAATAATCCCTGAGAATTGATCTTCAGCACCGATTGGCAGCTGAATTGGGTGTGCATTTGCTTGCAGACGGTCATGGATTGTTCCTACAGAATATAGGAAGTCAGCTCCGATTTTATCCATCTTGTTTACGAATACTACACGTGGTACTCCGTAGGTTGTTGCTTGACGCCAAACTGTTTCAGTTTGCGGCTCAACACCTGATTGTGCATCTAGAACAGCTACCGCACCATCAAGTACACGCAGGGAACGTTCAACTTCAACTGTGAAGTCTACGTGTCCTGGTGTGTCAATGATATTAACACGGTGTCCTTTCCATGATGCAGTTGTTGCAGCGGAAGTGATTGTAATTCCGCGTTCTTGTTCCTGCTCCATCCAGTCCATCTGAGATGCGCCTTCATGTGTTTCACCGATTTTATGAATCTTACCAGTGTAGTAAAGGACGCGCTCAGTGGTCGTCGTTTTACCGGCATCGATGTGTGCCATGATACCGATATTACGAGTGTTTTCTAAGGAGAACTCTCTTGCCATTGGGTCTTTCTCCTTCCTAGTATGAAAGTTGTTTTATATTGAAGGTTAAATTACCAACGATAGTGAGCAAACGCTTTGTTTGCTTCTGCCATTTTGTGTGTATCTTCACGCTTCTTAACTGATGCGCCAGTGTTGTTAGCTGCATCCATGATTTCGTTTGCTAAACGCTCTTCCATCGTTTTTTCACCGCGAAGACGTGAATAATTAACCAACCAGCGAAGACCAAGAGTTGTACGGCGGTCAGGACGCACCTCAACTGGAACTTGGTAGTTTGCACCACCGACACGGCGAGCTCTAACTTCAAGTACAGGCATGATGTTCTTCATCGCTGCATCGAAGATTTCCATTGGCTCTTTGCCAGAACGTTCACGAATGGTGTTAAACGCTGAGTAAAGAATTTCTTGTGATTTACCTCTTTTACCGTCAATCATCATTTTGTTGATTAGACGAGTAACTAATTTTGAATTATATAATGGATCTGGTAAAACGTCTCTTTTTGCTACAGGACCTTTACGTGGCATGTATTTTCCTCCTTTCGAAGAAGCTTCTATTTAAATTAATGTGATTATTTTTTTGCTGCTTTTGGTCTCTTAGTACCATATTTAGAGCGGCCTTGCATACGGTTGTTTACACCCGCAGTATCAAGTGCTCCACGTACGATGTGGTAACGTACCCCTGGTAAGTCTTTTACACGTCCTCCACGAATAAGAACAACGCTGTGCTCTTGAAGGTTGTGGCCAATACCAGGAATGTATGCTGTCACCTCAATACCGTTTGTCAAACGTACACGAGCATATTTACGTAACGCTGAGTTCGGTTTCTTTGGAGTCATTGTACCAACACGAGTACATACTCCGCGTTTTTGTGGTGAAGATACATTTGTTTGTGATTTCTTAAAGCTGTTATAACCTTTATTTAGCGCTGGAGATTTTGACTTCTCAGCCGTTGATTGACGAGGCTTGCGCACTAGTTGGTTAATAGTAGGCATGATTTGTTTCCTCCCTTCATTATTTGTAAGCCCACACATCCAGGTGGTTCATTTTTTTGCAAAAACAAAGTTTTTGCAGACTACTCTATCTACAAAAACAGTTTTTAACGGATAATGGCAACAGCTGCCGCGCCCACTTCAATCCCACATGCTTTGCCGAGTTTTTTCATCGAATCTACATATAGGACCGGAACATCTGCTAAGAGTGCTTCACCAATGACCTTTGCCGTAACCTTCGGTTCCGCATCGTTTGCAACAACTAACTCTTGCACTAGATTTTCCTTAAGCGCTTTTACTGTTTGTTTCGTTCCTATAACAGTACGTTGCGCCTGTAATACTTTTTCATAAGACATATTATCATATCCTCCAAAGTATCAGGTGAATAGGAGCACCTTTGATATAGTAACATCTTCGTTAAAAGATGTCAACTCATGATTTTACTTTTTTATACATGTGTTATTTTATCTCTTCTTTAAAACGCGGTACTCGCCTTTTAGCAAGTACCGCTCAAATATTGGATTAATCAATCGTTACAGTTTCTTCGGATGTCGTATCGCGAAGTACAGGCTCCGCTTTGCGGTAGCGCTGCATGCCTGTTCCAGCTGGTACAAGCTTACCGATAATGACATTTTCCTTCAGACCAAGCAATTCATCGCGTTTGCCTTTGATCGCTGCATCTGTAAGAACTCTTGTCGTTTCTTGGAACGATGCCGCAGACAAGAAGGAATCTGTTTCAAGTGAAGCTTTTGTAATACCGAGTAATACTGGACGTCCTGTTGCAGGTAATTTACCTTCAATCAGCGCCTTTTCATTCGCATCAGTAAACTGATGAATATCAAGGAGTGTACCTGGAAGCACATCTGTTTCACCGGCATCGCTGACACGAATTTTACGCAGCATCTGACGAACCATTACTTCGACGTGCTTATCGCCAATTTCAACACCCTGCATGCGGTAAACCTTTTGAACTTCACGCAATAGGTATTCTTGAACAGATGTAACGTCTTTTACTTTAATTAATTCTTTCGGATCAATTGAACCTTCAGTTAGTTCCTGACCGCGTTCAACGTGATCATTGACAGCTACTTTTAAGCGTGCTGTATATGGAGCATTGTAGGTACGAGATTCAACTTCACCTTGTACGACGATTTCATGCTGGCGGTCGCGTCCTTCGTTAATGCCGACAACGACACCTTCTATTTCTGAAATAACCGCTACACCTTTAGGGTTACGCGCTTCAAAGATCTCTTGGATACGCGGTAAACCTTGGGTAATATCGTCTCCCGCAACACCGCCTGTATGGAACGTACGCATCGTTAACTGTGTTCCCGGCTCCCCGATGGATTGGGCAGCAATAATACCAACTGCTTCACCAACCTCAACCTCTTGACCTGTTGCCAAGTTGCGGCCATAACACTTCTTACATACGCCATGACGAGTATTACATGTAAACGCAGAGCGGATTTTTACTTCTTCAATACCTGCTCCAACAATGGTTTCTGCTAAATCTTCCGTGATTAAGCCGTTTTCAGGAACGAGTACTTCTTTTGTTTCAGGATGCTTGATGGCTTTACGGGCATAACGGCCAATTAAGCGCTCATCTAATCCCTCGATGATTTCTGTACCGTCTTTTAAAGCACTGATGGTAAATCCACGATCGGTGCCGCAATCATCTTCACGGACAATAACATCTTGGGCAACGTCTACAAGTCGGCGTGTTAAGTAACCAGAGTCAGCTGTCTTAAGAGCTGTATCTGCAAGACCTTTACGAGCACCGTGTGTGGAAATAAAGTACTCTAATACGGTTAAACCTTCACGGAAACTTGATTTAATCGGCAATTCAATGATACGTCCAGCCGGGTTGGCCATTAGTCCGCGCATACCTGCAAGCTGTGTAAAGTTAGAGGCATTACCACGGGCACCGGAATCACTCATCATAAAGATTGGATTCGTCTTATTCAAGGATTTCATCAGTTTACCTTGAATGGTATCCTTCGCGGCACTCCAGATCGCAATAACACGATCATAACGCTCATCTTCCGTGATCAAACCACGTCTGAATTGCTTCATCACGTTATCTACTTTACCTTGAGCATCATGAAGAATTTGCTGCTTCTCTCCTAGTACAACGATATCCGCCACACCAACAGTAATACCTGCCTTGGTGGAATGCTTAAATCCTAGGTCCTTCATCCGGTCAAGCATTTTAGACGTTTCGGTAATTTTGAACCGTTTGAATACCTCAGCAATGATATTTCCAAGGATTTTCTTTTTGAATGGATCAATTAACGGCATTTCTTTAATTTTCGCTTTGACGTCTTCACCTTTTTCAACGAAATACTTCGCAGGTGTTTCGACTTCTAAATTATGTCGTGTCGGCTCATTGATATATGGGAATGACTTTGGAAGTATTTCATTAAAAATAAGCTTACCAACAGTTGTAATCAACAGCTTATTATTTTGTTCTTCCGTAAATGTTTCATTTTCCAATGATCCAGCATGTACAGCCACACGTGTATGGTAGTGAACATACCCGTTCTGGTAAGCAAGGATAGCTTCACTTGTATCTTTAAAAACCATCCCTTCACCAATCGTACCTTCACGCTCCAGTGTCAAGTAATAGTTTCCTAATACCATGTCCTGGGATGGAGTAACAACCGGCTTACCATCTTTAGGGTTCAAGATATTTTGAGCTGCAAGCATCAATAGACGAGCTTCTGCTTGTGCTTCCGATGAAAGCGGTACGTGAACAGCCATTTGGTCACCATCGAAATCCGCATTGTATGCAGTACATACGAGTGGATGGAGGCGAATCGCCCGTCCTTCGACAAGTGTTGGTTCAAATGCCTGAATTCCTAATCTATGCAATGTAGGGGCACGGTTTAATAAAACCGGATGCTCTCTGATTACATCTTCAAGTACGTCCCACACATCAGGAGATACCCGCTCTATTTTACGCTTAGCAGACTTGATGTTGTGAGCCAGGCCTTTTTCGACAAGCTCCTTCATAACAAACGGCTTGAATAGTTCCAAAGCCATTTCTTTCGGAAGACCGCACTGATACATTTTTAAATTCGGGCCTACAACAATTACGGAACGGCCGGAATAGTCAACACGTTTTCCAAGCAGGTTTTGACGGAAACGGCCTTGTTTCCCTTTTAACATATGTGATAGTGACTTTAACGGACGGTTACCAGGACCAGTAACAGGTCGGCCGCGGCGGCCGTTATCGATTAGGGCATCTACCGCTTCTTGAAGCATCCGCTTTTCATTCTGAACGATAATACTTGGTGCACCAAGATCCAATAAACGCTTTAAGCGGTTGTTACGGTTGATGACACGACGATAAAGATCGTTTAGGTCAGATGTCGCAAATCTTCCCCGTCCAATTGAACCATTGGACGAAGTTCAGGAGGAATGACAGGAAGAACATCAAGAATCATCCATGACGGAGCATTGCCTGATCCGCGGAATGCCTCTAACACTTCCAGGCGCTTAATCGCACGCGTACGCCGCTGGCCTTGTGCTGTCTTTAATTCTTCTTTTAAAATGTCGACTTCTTTATTTAAATCAATATCGGAAAGAAGCTTTTTAATCGCTTCAGCACCCATGGCAGCTTGGAATTTGTTTCCGTACTTTTCACGATATGCCCGATATTCCTTTTCGGATAGTAGCTGTTTCTTATCAAGGGCTGTATCACCTGATTCTGTTACCACATAAGAAGCAAAGTAAATGACTTCTTCCAAAGCACGCGGTGACATGTCTAAAACAAGACCCATCCGGCTTGGAATCCCTTTAAAGTACCAAATATGTGAAACAGGTGCAGCAAGTTCGATATGACCCATACGTTCACGGCGAACCTTTGCACGTGTTACTTCTACACCGCAGCGGTCACAAACGACGCCTTTATAACGGACACGCTTATATTTTCCGCAATGACATTCCCAATCCTTTGTGGGACCGAAAATACGTTCACAGAATAAGCCGTCTTTTTCAGGCTTTAACGTACGATAGTTAATGGTTTCTGGCTTTTTCACTTCTCCGAATGACCACGAACGGATCTTATCCGGTGAAGCAAGGCCAATTTTCATATACTCAAAATTATTAACGTCTAACAAGGGGCCTACCTCCCTTTTGATCTCCAGGTTCTACCCTTAGTGCGTTTAAAAGCTCCAAGCGCACGAACTAACGTGCGCTGAAGCAAAAAAGATGATTTGCTTATTCTTTTGAACCAACTTTTTCTGATTCTAAGTTTTGTGTTTCAGGCACGATGTTTAATGTATCGACTTGCTGTAAGTCGTCTTCATCCTCCATATCGCGCATTTCTATCTCTTCTTCATCGCCGGAAAGGATTTTTACATCCATACCAAGACTTTGAAGTTCTTTAATTAATACTTTGAATGACTCAGGAACGCCTGGTTCAGGGACATTCTCGCCCTTGACAATGGCTTCATATGTTTTCACACGGCCAACCACGTCATCTGATTTAACGGTCAGAATTTCTTGAAGTGTATATGCTGCACCGTACGCTTCAAGTGCCCAAACCTCCATCTCACCAAAGCGCTGTCCGCCGAATTGAGCTTTACCGCCAAGAGGCTGCTGTGTAACAAGTGAGTATGGTCCAGTTGAACGTGCATGGAGCTTATCGTCAACCATGTGTGCAAGTTTAATCATATACATAACACCAACAGAGACACGGTTATCGAATGGCTCGCCGGAGCGTCCATCATAAAGGACAGTTTTCGCATCGCGTGACATACCAGCCTCTTCAATTGTATCCCACACATCTTCCTCAGTTGCTCCGTCAAATACCGGAGATGCCACGTGAATACCAAGGTAGCGTGCCGCCATTCCAAGATGAAGTTCTAACACCTGACCAATGTTCATCCGTGATGGAACCCCTAAAGGATTCAACATGATGTCAACAGGTGTACCATCGGGTAAATAAGGCATATCCTCTTCAGGTAAAATCCGGGAAATAACCCCTTTATTACCGTGGCGTCCAGCCATTTTATCCCCTTGATGGATCTTACGCTTCTGAACGATATAGACACGGACAAGCTGGTTTACACCCGGTGGAAGTTCATCGCCGTCTTCACTGAAGCGGCGCACGAAAAACGCGAAAGCGTTTCACGATAAATGCGAAAACGCCTATCTAGGTCGTCGGGTTTGGGGTTAATATCGGTTCGTCATAACTGAACGAAGTAGATGTACATA
>NZ_JBMPZU010000009.1:0-50556 GCF_049463095.1 Neobacillus sp. 19
TGTCCATATAGTGAATAAACCAATCATAGAGTTTTCAAAAGAGTCTCAAAGGAACAGATTACTTTCGAATATGGGCTCAAAATTTATTAAAGATAAAGGGCGGCAAAATTATTATACATCACCGGAGGAAGAAGCAAAGAATTTTAACTAGAAGGATGTAGGAGGTCATCATGGACGAAAGAGTAGATTTAAAAAAATTTCTACATATTATTAGAAAGCGAATAGTGACCATTATTCTTACGGTTCTATGTGTATCTCTTTTAACTGTTGGTTTATCGATGTTTGTATTAAAACCAACGTATGAAGCAACTGAAAATATTTTAATTGGCAAGCTTACAAAGATTGATGGTGAATACAGTGATTCACAGGAACTTAGTATGCTGCTTGCTTCAACCATTGATTTTATAAAAAGTCCAATCGTGCTAAATTCCGTCCAAAAAGAGCTCAATATAAATGATGAAGAGTTAGAAAAGAAGATTGTCGTACAAAATAATCGGAATTCACAAATTGTCAATGTGGTCGTAAGGGATCACGATATGGAAGGTGCTAAAACACTTGCCCATACGATTGCCAACACAACGGTTAGTAAAATGAATGATCTGTTTGAGGTTAAAAATATCAAGCTATTAAGTGATGCAAATGGAGATCCCTCCGTTAAAATGGTTGGGAGTTTGACATTAAATGTTGCGATTGGTGCGGTGATTGGGGTTTTTCTTGGCATCGGCCTGGCAATGCTTCGCGAATATTGGGACGATTCTATTAAAGACATTTATGAGATTGAAGGCATGATTGGTTTACCTATTTTAGGAGAAATAAATTTAAAAAGTACAAAAAGAAAAAATAAATATAAAAATTATAGGCAACCTAAGCAGGCAACAGCCTTGAAAGAAAAAAGCGGGGGGGGAAATAAGTGCTAAGAAACGGGATGAGACGAAAAAAATAATCCAAAGGCTTCAACTTAATGAAACGTCAATAAGTTCAGAACAAATTCGAATGATTCGAACGAATTTAGAACCGCTTGTTCATCAACAAACGGCATTATTATTGGTAACCTCCCCCAGCGATGACGGCGAAAAATCAATTATTACATCAAAATTAGCCCTTTCTATTGTTGAACAAGGGAAAAAGGTACTTTTAGTGGATGGCAATATTCGAAAGCCTTCACTAAACCATTGGTTTAAGCTGCCAAATGAGGCCGGATTAACGAATGTAATTGATAATGTAAATGAGGCCTTCCTCAATATTCAAGAGACATTTGTTCCCGGCCTATTTGTCTTGCCGACTGGTCCAATGCCAGTAAATCCGGCAGATGTCTGGATGACAGGTAAAATAAATGAGCTGGTCAGATATTGTGAAGCAAATTTTGATGTGATCATTTTTGAGGGGCCTCCATTTTTGACAGTTTCTGATTCTCATATTCTAGCGAATCAATGTGATGGGGTTATTTTAGTAATCAAAGAGAATAAAACGAAGAAAAAGGACGTAATTAAGACAAAAGAATATTTGGAAAGAAAGAATAATCAAATTTTAGGTGTCATTTATCAAACAGGCTAAAAAAGCAGGGGATTGGCTAAAGGTAACCAGGTGTCATCAAAAGGTGGGGAATTCATGGAGAAAGTAACGAAAAATTCAATAGCTAAGAATATCATCCATCTTTTTTACAGTACAGCACTTTCAAGTATTTTAAATGCTGCAGCCTTAATCGTTTTAGCCAGTTACCTGCAATCCTATTATTATGGGATGTTTAGTGTCGTCTTAGCCATCGCGATGATCATGGGGTATTTTACAGATGCAGGACTAAGTGACATTGTGTTAAGAGAGGGTTCAAAGAAGGATGTGAATCCATCCATCCTTATTTCTTCCTATGTAAAAATGAGACTGGGCTTACTGGTTGTTACCTTTATATGTGGATTTTGCTTTATTCATATTTCACATTCGGGAAATCGAGAACTTATTCAAACGGCGTACTTTCTTGTTATCCCGATGGTAACAGGAGTGGCTCTGCAAAGTATTGGAACGACCTATTTTCAGTTAATAGAAAAAATGCAGTACTTTGGACTAATCCGAATTATTTCCTCTGGCTGCTTAGTTCTCACTCTTACAATTGGAATGCTTTTTCGTTTTAATCCAGTTATTATTTGCGCTCTTTATGGCCTCTCCTATTTGGCTGCCGGTGTTATTGGAGTGTACCTTGTCAGTAAAAATATTCGTATCAGCTTGAATAGTCCGTTCCATAGAGGCTTGTTACAAAATCTGGGTTCATTTACTTTAGGGGGATTGCTTTTTGTACTGCTGCCACAATTAGGGCCGCTAGTACTGGAAAAGACAATCACCCTTAAAGAAGTTGGGTTATTTGCAGTAGCCTATCGAATCCCGCAAGCGCTGCAGCAAATTCCCTTTATCGTTGCAGGTGCCTATTACCCAGTGTTGTTTCGATCCTTTAATAATAATCTTTTAGACGATCATTTAAAATATAATATCTCGTTAATCAAAATCATTGCCTTAGTCGGGATGGCGATGACCATTCCTTTATACCATCTGTCCCATTTCGTAATCGATCTGTTATTTGGTGTGAAGTGGCTCGAAGCTGTATTTCCATTGAAAATTTTATCCTTCATGCTTACGTTACAGGCGATTAATATTGCCTTAGCGGATGGTTTAACGACAAGGGCTTTACAAACGTATCGGACTGCTGTTCAATCGTTTGCCGTCATCTGTGGGGTCTTTCTTTATCTGTTTTTTAGTCGATCATATGGTGTAACGGGAGCGGCTATGGCAGGAGTAGTAATTGAAGGAATTTCCCTTTTGGGATTTTGGTTGTGCATACCCAATCGCTGGATCATTGCAAAAAAGGCAATCATTCCTTATCTTTCCTTTTTTATTATGTGTATCAGCACCACCGGATTTTTTCTAGATTCATTGCCGGTAGTAGCCGTTATCCTCAATTTTGCTTTATTATCCTTCATGCTACTTATAGATAAAGAAACCATGGAAAAAGTAAATGGGTACATGAAAATGATCGGAATGAAACAAAGATGGAAGTCGAAGAAATCACAGGGGGTTTAAAATGGACCACAAAATAACTCCAAATTTGCATAGAAGTCAATTCACCATCTTCTTTCTTTTTTTATTAGTGACTCTGGCAAATTACTACATTTATGTGGGATTTGCCATAAAACCATATATGATTTTTTTGATTTTGTTTTTGACGATTCATATCGGTTCCTTTTACTTTCACAAGCTTCAGCTGTTTGAAGTAGCGATGCTGTTATTTTATTTGATGTACAGCTTCACAGGAGTGTTTGCTTTATATCCGGCCTCCAGCATTAGAATCATCTGCGGAATAATCTTATATATTTTTTGTTATTTTGTGATGAAATCAGTTATAGGCACCTCTAGTAATTCGATGATTGAAAGAGCGATTTCAGATGTTGGGATTATTTTTAATATTGCTAGTTTAGCAATGTATTTTATCGGCTTAAAAACCCTTGGTTTTGTATTCGAGGGTGATCGGGTTTATCAATTTGGTGTGATGCTGGATCGAGATTACCCTCGATTAATCGGGCTTTTACAGGATCCCAACTTCTTTGTTTATTATAATACACTCTTTTTCTCTTATTATCTTTGCCATGCAAAATCGCTGAAAAATAAGCTCGGTTTAATCCTATGTATTATTGCCAATATATTATCATTTTCAAGAGGCGGACTTTTAGTCATGGCGTTTATCCTGCTGATTTATATTTTGCTTAATAACCCTCTTAAACAGTTAAAATTACTGGCCGGTCTTGCCGGTTCACTTTTTGTGGCAGTGTATATTGCGATTGTCTATATGAAGTTCGATATTTTCGACATCTTAGGATCTAGAATTGAGGATTTTTCTCAGGATGGCGGCAGTGGAAGGTTAGAATTATGGGGAAGAGCCTGGGACTATTTTACGACGCATATGTTTTTTGGCATTGGGGCTTTTAATTTTGCTGACTATAACTTCTTTCAATATGGCGATAACCTGGAGGTACATAATACCTTTTTAGATATTTTATCGGAGTCTGGTTTGGTGGGAATATCCTGCTTTTGTTTATTTATCCTATTAGTATTTATCCAATTAATAAAAAGCAGTGTACGTAAAAATAACCCATACCTGCTATTAACCTTTCTTGGAATGATTCTGCAAATGGGGTTCCTTTCGATCATCATTAATGACATGTTTTTTATGTATCTAGCCATCTTAACAACGTATTTGAATAACGAAAAATATGCACGCCAGACTGAAACGCAAAAAGCAGGTTCGTTCCATTCCATATTCTCCTATAAACAAAAATTGAAACTAAATGTCAATCGTAAAGGAAGTGATGCTGCTCATGAATATTCTAGTCATAACAGATAAGCTGATATTCGGTGGAGCTGAAATGTATTTTTGCAAATTAGAGAATCAATTGCAACATCCAGACATTTCCTTTCACTATGCCGCCGGACCCGGAGAGTTATACGGGAAAATCAAGCATAAAAACAACTTTAGTGAGATGAGTAGAACAAAGCACCTGCAGAATATTAAAAAGCTTAGAAAGTTAATTATTGATAAGCAAATAGATGTAATCCATGCGAATAGTTTGCGAATGGTCCTATACTGTATTTTTGTACAAAAAATAACGAAAATGAAGTTCAGGATAGTCTACACAAAGCATAATGTGACCGTTCTTGAAGAGAAAAATCCAGCTGTATTTGCCTATTTGCTAAATAAGCATGTGGAAAAAATCATCACGGTCAGTGACTTTGAGAAGGAAAATCTTATCAAAGCAGGAATAACGGCTGGCAAAATAACGACAGTTTATAACGGTGTTGATATGAAGCAGTTTGCCTTTCATCAAAAGGTAAAAGGGGAATGTTTCAAGATCGGGATCTTGGCAAGGTTATCAGAAGAAAAAAATCATGAGCTGTTCATAAAGATTGCTGGAAAGCTGCGTGACATCCCAAACCTATTGTTTTATATTGCAGGGGATGGACCGGAGCAGGAAAAAATCAAGAGGATGATTGATTCACAAAATTTACATCACAAGATTAAGATGGTTGGCGTTGTTCATCATCCGGAGGAATTTATTAAAGAAATGGACGTCATATTACTTACATCCTATCGAGAGGTTTTCCCAATGGTCATCTTAGAGGCTATGGCAGTGGGAACGCCAATTATCTCCATTAATAGAGGGGGGATTGGGGAAGCAATTATTGGGAATAAGACTGGTTTCCTCATCAATGAGCATTCAGTAGAAGACTTTTGTGATAAAATTCTTGATTTAAAAGTAAACGATGAGATTAGGAAACAATTTATTGAGAACGCCAGAAGAAAAGTGGAAGCAGATTTTTCTTTGGAGCAAATGGTAAATAATACGTTAAATGAGTATCTGACTTGCAGTTAATGGTGTCCCATTACATATGAATAAACTGAATGACATCCTATTTGCTAAGTTGAATACCTTGGGAGTGGTAAGGTGATGGAGAAAAAAGGACTACGTTTCGGGATTATTTGTGACAATATAGCCGTTGAAGGATGGCAAGCAAATAGCATAAAAAAAATGCTGGAGTTGGAGAATGTGGAGGCTGGCTTATTGATCCTGCTTGAGCACAAGCACAGTAAGCAGCATACTGTGAAAGTCTTACTAAAATCTTTGATGACTAAAAAATCTGCTAGTTTACCAACGATGATGAATGGCATCCCTATCCTGGAATGTGAAGTCAGTAAAACAGAAACTGGAGAATATCAATTTTCGAAGAATAATATGGAGAAAATTGCTGGTTTCAAATTAGATTTCCTATTTAATATTAGTTCAAGCCATATCGGCGGAGGAATGGCTCATTTGTCCCGATATGGTTTATGGGCGTTTCAACACAGCTCAGAGCTAAATCGATATTTTTGGGAGATCTATAATGAAGAGCCTGTTACGTTTGCCGGATTAGTTCAGCTCACAGGGGTCAATAAGCCTATTTTGTTAAAGGAAGGATACTTTTCTACCATTAAGGATTCTTATAAAAAAAATCGGGAGCATATTACCTCGACCATCTCAAGTTGGCCAGCCTTGGTGTGCCGGGATATTTTGAATAATAATGCCGAGTATTTGAACCATGCTGCCATTGCTTCTGCATATCCAATTCCTGAAAAACCTACCATGAAGCAAATGGGGAAATTTATTGTCCAGCTGTCTAAGAATAAATATAAAAAGCTGGCTGCAAAATTATTTTCCTATGAATATTGGAACATTGGCATTGTCCCGAAACCGATTCATGAATTTTTAACCGATTCAGATACGAATATACAATGGTTAGTACAAGAGAAAGATTTATATTATGCTGATCCATTCGCTTATCGGGATGAGGGCGGATTACAGATCTTAATGGAAGAATTAGATCATCGAGTGGTCAAGGGGTATATAAGTGCTGCAAGCGTCAGGGATGATACCATCACATTTGATCAGGCACTAATGAAATTCCCATGTCATATGTCTTATCCGTTTATTATAGAACATAACAATCAAGTATACTGCCTTCCTGAAACCTCAGAAGCGAAGGAGGCTACCATTTATCGATTAAATAAAGCCAGTAAAGAATGGGAGAAGGTAAAAACATTAATAGAAGATTTTCATGCTGTTGATTCAACCATCATCAAATATGGTGATTATTGGTGGCTGTTCTGCACGAAATCATTTTCAACTATCCAAAGTCATAATAATGAACTGCATATTTACTATGCAGCTGATTTGCTGGGAGATTGGCAACCGCATGTTCTAAATCCAGTGAAAATGGACATACGGTCTTCTCGGCCGGCAGGGACACCATTTATTCAGGAAGGGGTGCTTTACCGCCCGGCACAAGATTGTTCAAAAACGTATGGAGGAAGAATTGTTTTAAATAAAATTAAAACTTTATCTACTTCGCAATTTGAAGAGGAGCCCGTTTCCTTCATTGAACCTAAAAATGACAGTTTGTATCCAGACGGGGTTCATACGATTTCAAATGCAGGGGGGATTACAATCCTGGACGGTAAGCGTTTTGATTATAGTTTGCTCCATTTCTTCAGGAAGCTTTACAAGTTTAGACCAGTTCAATATGAACAGGTCAAATTGGGAAAGATGGGGAAAAACAAGTCAAAAAAGAGGGTTCAACAGGATTTTTTTTAATCAGATTGTACTTTAAAAAGAATGAATTATTCGTTAAAAGGGAATTATTCTGTCTTTAAACTCTCTCCCTGCTCAAACCTTCTACGTGTTTTAGAAAGGAGAATTGAAAATGAATGATAGATATCGAGGGAGTTGTGTGAAGCTTATTCAAGCAGTTGCCGATATCACTTTAGTCTTTGCAGGTTTTATTATTGCCTATTTGGTTTCCTATCAACTTTCCATCCCAATTGCCGGAACCCTGATCTCTTCCAATTGGTTAATTTTACTTTCGGCATCCAGTTATTTTGTTTTCTATCTATATGACCTCTACGGAGATTGGCAGCGAAAAAATATTCAGCATGTAGTTTATTCCGTTGTATTATCGATGGTGTTTTTTTCAATCTTTATTTCGGCCATTTCCCTATTGACACCCTATCTATCCTTCCAGCAAAGTTTTATCTTTATTGCATTTCTCATTCAGACGATACTATTACTCGCAGCACGTGCAAGTGTTTGGTACCTTTACAAGAAATTTTTCGGTAAAAGGAAGGTCATTATTATCGGGGAAGATTCGAATGCAGGAATCCATTTGGCAGACAAAATTATCAATCATCATAAAGGATGGTTTGAAATATCAGGATTTATTACTGCGGCTAATATGGCGATTATTTATGAAAATATCAAAAAGTGTGATCTTCTTCTCCTTAGCCCGAACCTGAGTGGGGAGGATAAAGAAGAAATTCTGAGCTTATGTATGAAACATGGCAAAGAGGCAATGGTGGTACCGCAGCAATTCGAGCTTTCTGTCATAGCAGCCGATATCCAGCAAATTGATGATATGTTAGTCGTTTCGATCAAACCGCCGAATATAAGCATAAGCCAACGGTTTCTTAAGCGCGGGTTTGATGTGTTGATTTCATTCCTCCTATTAGTAATCGCCAGTCCGCTATTATTGGCGTTATTTCTGTTCATTCCGCTGACGTCAAAAGGACCGGCTCTTTATAAACAAGAGCGGATCGGGCAAAAGGGGAATCCATATATGATTTATAAGTTTAGAAGTATGATTCAAGATGCAGAAGAGAGAACAGGTCCCGTACTTGCAACAGATAGAGATCCCCGAATTACGGCAATTGGAAGATTCATTCGAGCTGTTCGTTTAGATGAGCTTCCACAATTATTAAATGTTCTTAAAGGGGATATGAGCATTGTTGGTCCAAGGCCGGAACGAGAATATTTCATTAATCAATTTAAACAAAAGTTGCCTGAATACCATTACCGGTTAACAGTTAAGCCGGGAATAACAGGCTTAGCACAAGTGTTGGCCAACTATACCACACCTGTTGAAGATAAGTTAAGGTTTGACCTCTTATATGTTCATAATTATTCCTTTTGGCTGGATGTAAAAATCTTATTTCAAACTATTCGTGTGGTCCTTCAGCCTGAACAGGCACAGGGGCTGAAGGAAGAAAACAATCTTCCAAACCAGCGATTACTAAAGAGTCTAAAGAAGAAAAAGGTTATGAACCATTAAGAAATGGGGGAGCAAAATGAACTATTCGGCAGAATCGAAGGTTTCAATTATCACTCCAACCTATAACGCTGCACGATTTATTACTGAAACCATCCATTCCGTTAAAGCCCAAACGTATACAAACTGGGAAATGATTATTGTCGATGATTGTTCGACAGATAACACAGTTGATCTGGTAAAGAAAGAAAGGGAGCTTGATTCTCGAATTAAATTAATTGAGCTCGCAGCAAATGGCGGCCCGGCAAAGGCAAGGAATAAAGCCATCACTGCTTCGTCAGGAAACTATCTTGCTTTTTTAGATAGCGATGACCTTTGGAGTCCCCATAAATTAGAAAGACAACTGAATTTCATGAAAAAAAATAATCTTGCCTTTTCGTTTACGAATTACAGGATTATGGATGAAAGTGGAGAAAGGACGAATACGCTCATTCAGGTGCCCGCAAAAATTAAATATAAATGCCTATTAAAAAACACCCTGATTGGCACACTAACCGTCATTTTAGATAAAAGGAAAGTCGGAAACATACAAATGCCTTTATATCGGGACTGTTCGGAGGATTATGGCCTCTGGCTTTCAATCCTTTCAAATGGAATTGATGCATATGGTCTGAATGAGGAGTTAGCCCTCTACAGAAAACGAGAACATTCACTATCAAGTAATAAACTGAAATCTGCTCAGAAAACCTGGAATACGTATAGGAAGGTTGAAAAAATTAATATACCTTCCGCCCTATGGTATTTTGCAAATTATTCACTTCGTGCATTAAAGAAACATGCCAAAACGTAAAATGTTTAACGATGGATTTCTTGAAATGAGGGGATAACATTGGAGACTAAAAGAAGAAAGCTGTCATTTGTACAGATTTCAAGAGCGATAGCGATTATATTTGTTCTCTTAGGCCATGTCAATATTTTGTTTCATACCAAGTTTAACTATGATTGGTTTGATATGGGGCAATGGGAAAGAACAGGAGGGGTCGATTTCTTTTTTATTGTAACAGGTTTTATGATTTTTTATCTCTATCATAAACAAGCCGGAAGACCGGGAAAGGCAAAGGAATTTCTTCTAAAGCGTGTGATTAGAATTTATCCGCTATATTGGATGTTTACATTATTATCGATTGCTGTTTCGTTATTATTACCATCTGCGGGGGGCAGCTACCCGGCCGAACTAATCTTTAAGTCAATCCTGATCCTGCCTCCCGAACCGATTCTGGATTCTGCCTGGTCGCTTAGTCATGTCGTCTTTTTCTATCTTTTGTTTGCAGCTTATATTTTCCGGCCGAAAATCCTTAAACCTCTCATTGCTATATGGATTCTGGCTACGATGTTAATAGGCTTAAAGTTTGTTCCTTTTCCGGAGCATTCCTTTATTTTTAGCTTTAGCAATTTGGAAATCATTTGCGGATGTGTAGTGGCTTATCTGACGCTTAACTTTAATTTTAAATATTCAACCTTGTTCGTAACAGCAGGGCTGCTTGGATATTTAGCGGTTTGGTTAAATAATATATATCAAATTTTTCATATACATGTGCCGTTATTCTTTTGTATATTTTCCATGCTTCTTATGCTGGGGATTGCCGAAAAAGACAAGAAGGAAAGGCAAACACCAAAGGCACTGTCATTCTTGGGGGATGCTTCTTACTCCATTTACATTGCTCATGGGCCATTTTTACATCTTTATATTTTACTAATGGTTAAATTTCATGTAATAGGTGCTTTAGGGTACTTTTTAACAATGTCAGCTGTCATTATATTAACCGTCCTTTCCTGCTGTCTCGTATATCAGCTTATTGAAAAGCCAATGTTGAAATATTTACGAAAAGTAGTCTTCACAAAGGTAAATCGTTCGATAGACATGCCATTAATAATGGGTAAATAGAATGATCAAGGGAGCACCCTTATCCTTGATATATATTTTTTTATTGATTTTGTTCGTTATTAAGGACGAATAGTGTTTCTAAATTGACCGAAATGAGGAGGTAACAATGAAAAGATTTTGTGATATTTTTGTGAGTTTACTCCTCCTATGTCTCTTTAGCCCGATCATACTTGGGGCTGCCGTCGTTGTAAGGGTGAAATTAGGCTCTCCCATTCTCTTTAAACAAAAACGAGTGGGGTATCATGAAAAGATTTTTACTGTCTATAAGTTCAGAACAATGACAAATGAAAAGGATTTAGCAGGTAATGACTTGCCGGATTCTGTGCGGTTAACAAAGACGGGGCTTATCATTAGACGCTTAAGTTTGGATGAATTACCGCAGTTGCTTAACGTCGTAAAAGGTGATATGAGTTTGGTCGGTCCTCGGCCGCTATTAGTCCGATATTTGCCTTACTATTCTGATCAAGAAAGGAAAAGGCATACAGTTCGTCCGGGAATTACCGGATACGCACAAGTAGAGGGCAGGAATCAACTGGATTGGAACACAAGATTGGCATTAGATGTTTTTTATGTCGATCATCAATCATTATTCTTCGACTTGAAAATTATTATTAAAACTATCAGTAAAACGCTAAAACGCGAAGGGATTGCTGATGTTCCTGCTGATCAGATGTTAGATTTTGATGTTGAACGAAGGATGAAGGCTTAGTCCTTAAGGGGTGAAATGGGATAAATGAAAATACAGATTGAACCTTTGCGAAATAGAGATGCACCTCTCATCCCCGAGCTAATCAAATCGGGAATGAATCGTAAGATATTTCCGCTTACGATATTTAGTTCAAAAGGCTATGAAGCATATCTAAACAAGTGGCTTACCATTGCGGAGAAACACCGAAAGGTCAAGTTTTATGGGGCATTTACCGGTGAGAGGCTGGCGGGCTACACAGAATGGCGCGTGTTGGAGGAAGCTCTTTTTTTAAATAATATTTATGTCTTTCCGGAATATCAGGGTCTAAGGATCGGCAGGACCCTGCTGGTTGAGCATGGGAAACAATTACTAGATCAATTTGGAAGGACCAAGATTTCCCTTGATGTATTTGCTGATAACATGGCGGCAATAAATTGGTATAAAAAAATTGGCTTTGTGAAAATAGGGTCTTCCAATTGGTATGTCCGGGAGCAAACAGCTGTAACAGATTGGAAAGGTCCCTCAGGAGGATGTTGGATTGAGAACTATCCTAATGCGGAATCGGAGCAAACGGCATATGGGTTTTCACAGCTTATGTGTTCAACCCGTAATGGTACTTACCAGATTGGGAGAATCACCGATCAATACTACCGGATAACCAATCCTTCTGCCCTCTATGATACTGATTTGCTTCAATATCTTAATGGGCTTGACCCTGGACGCCGGCTGCTTATCGTCACAAATAAGGAAGTGCCACAGCCGCACGTATTATTGTGTGAAAGTAACAGAATGACAGCAAGGTTTAATTGAGATTCACTTTATTAGAGAAATTCTTTGGGGGGACGTTAGTGGTTTATACATTATTTGATTTAAGTGAAAGAGAAATCTGGCATCATTTTCTCGAAAAGACAGCCAGTAAGGATATTTATTTTACACCTGAATACTTAGAAATTTACGAGAGGAATGGGGAAGGGAAAGCGCAGCTGTTTTTGTACCAAGATGGAGAGGATTTTATTTATTATCCATTTCTAGTAAGAAATCTGCAGGACATTCCGATAACGGATGAAGTCCGAAAAAAATATGGAGAATTGTATGATATTACAACTCCTTACGGTTACGGGGGACCAATAACCAATACAACAGATGGTGTGAAGAAAAAACAATTATTTCGCCAATTTGAGGATTCATTTCGTTCTTATTGCGATCAACACAAAATCATCTCGGAGTTTGTCCGATTCCATCCATTCATTCGGAATGATTTAGATTATCAAGATATCGACTCACTACTGAACCGCCATACGATTTACATTGATTTAGCTTTGGATTTAGAAGAAATATGGGCGAATTACGATAATAAAAATCGAAATCGACTACGGAAGGCAGAGGCCAACGAATACTTTACAATGGTTCATCGCCCTGCGAATGAATTTGAAACCTTTATGAATTTATATTACAAGACAATGGATAAGAAACATGCGTATGAATATTACTATTTTCAAAGGGAATTTTTTGAAAATCAAGTGGAACTGTTGAGTGGTCAGTTGGAATTAATTGAAGTCATAATGGACAATAAAGTGATTATGTCCTGCTTCTTTATGCATCATGGGGAGTTTATTCATTATCATTTATTGGGTTCTGATGAAGATTATCTTAAGTATTCCCCAAACAATTCGCTGATCCATTATGCTGTTGGCTGGGCAAAAGCCAAGGGGTTAAAAGTTTTACATCTTGGCGGGGGCTATTCAGGGGATCATGATACCTTGTATCGATTTAAAAAGCGGTTTAATAAATATGGGGATTTACCCTTCTATATTGGAAAAAGAATTCGTAATGGGCTTATTTATCAAGAGCTAATTAAAAGCCTTCCAGTTGCCAATAATTATTTTCCTTTGTACCGGCATCCGGACCTGATCGCAGAAAATCATTTAAGCAAACAGTAGCCACATGTTCATTGTCAAACAGAAAAAATCAGTAAAGAATGGATGTGAGTGAGCTCATGGAAAATAATAAAAAGAGAATTTATCTCTCCCCGCCCCATATGACTGGCAATGAGCAAAAATATATTGAAAGGTCATTTCAATCCAATTGGATTGCTCCACTGGGTCCTAATGTGGATCGGTTCGAAGTGGAGATTGCTCAATATGTGGGAGTTAAGGGAGCGCTTGCTGTAAGTTCAGGTACGGCAGCTATCCATCTGGCCTTACGTCTGCTGGATGTAAAGGCAGGTGACAAGGTTTTTTGTTCCACACTTACATTTGTCGCAAGTGCAAATCCAATTCTTTACCAGCAGGCAGTACCGGTGTTCATAGATTCAGAGTTTGATACATGGAATATGTCGCCAAAGGCCTTGAAAAAAGCTTTTATGGATGCTGAAAAAGAAAGAAAACTGCCCAAAGCTGTTATTGTTGTTCATCTCTATGGTCAGAATGCAAAAATGGATGAAATCATAGAAATCTGTAATTTTTATCAGGTCCCGATTATTGAAGATGCTGCAGAATCATTGGGCTCTACTTACAAGGAGAGAAAAAGTGGTTCGATTGGTAAATTTGGTGTCTATTCCTTTAATGGAAACAAAATTATTACCACTTCGGGCGGGGGAATGCTGGTTTCGAATGATCAGGAGGCATTGGCTAAGGGAAAGTTTTTCGCAACACAAGCACGCGATAATTATCCCTATTATCAGCATAGTGAACTAGGCTACAATTATCGAATGAGCAACATCTTGGCCGGAATTGGAATTGCGCAGCTAGCTGTAATTGAAGAGAGAGTAAAACAAAAGCAGGCAATTTATCAGCAATATGTACGTGAATTAAGTCAAATTAAAGAGTTTGTTTTTATGCCTGAATACCAAGGGACCCGTCATAATCGCTGGTTAACGGCTTTATATATTGACTCAGAACCACCAGTGTATACCCCGCTTGAGTTAATACAGGAACTTGAAAAAGAAAATATTGAAGCGCGACCGGTTTGGAAGCCCATGCATTTACAGCCATTACTTAATAAATACCGGTTCTATCCACATTCCAGTCAGTTATCCGTTGCGGAATGTTTATTTAAACGAGGGATTTGTCTGCCTTCAGGAACCAGCATGACTGAAGCGGAACAATTACGTGTCATCGATACAATCCAATCTTTTATAAATAGTCGGAGTAAACAGCATTTTATTGCTACATAGGTCAGAGCTGAAAAAATTTTTTAAGCGAACGTTCTTTATAATGAAATAATGGTTCTTTACCAGAAAGGGGTGGCCGATCATGAGCTTTCAAAAACGGTTGTTTTCTTTATTAGCAATTGATTCTTTAATTGTGTTCACATCCGCATATATCTGTTCTTTTCTTTTATTCTCTGGCTGTGCTGTCCCCACTGTCCCCCTGACACTTGTATCAACCACCTTGTTAGTAAGCCATCATTTGTTTGCTTATAAATATAAGCTTTATAAAAGGGCTTGGGAGTATGCAAGTGTCGATGAGATGGTAACCGTTCTAAAGGCCGTAACCTTCTCCGTCATCACTGCAGCGATTATTCAATTTGTGATAGGACAGCAAATATATTTTCGAATTTTAACAACCACATGGATGATGCATTTATTTTTAATAGGGGGCACCCGTTTTTCTTGGCGTCTCTATAATGATCAACATTTTTCCAGCGGCAAAAAAGTGAAGAAGAGGACGCTCATCATTGGAGCCGGTTCCGCCGGTATACTAGTGGCCAGGCAATTAAAATATAGTAACGATTGCGATCTTATTCCAGTGGCCTTTATTGATGATGATAAACAAAAGCAGCACCTTGAAATTTTGGGGCTCCCAGTACTTGGCGGCTTAAATAATCTCAAAGATGTGGTCAAAAATCAAATGATTGAAAATATTATCATTGCAATCCCATCGCTTAGTAAAAAAGAATTGCATGCTATTTATCTGGAGTGCACCAAAACAAAGATTAATACACAAATGATGCCTATGTTTGAAGATTTAGTTACCGGCAAGGTCTCCGTTAATGAAATACGAAATGTAGAGCCAGGTGATTTGTTGGGCAGGGAGCCGGTTGAATTAGATACCCACTCAATTTCAAAATACATGACAAACAGCGTGGTATTAGTAACCGGTGCGGGTGGATCAATCGGCTCGGAAATTTGCCGGCAAATTTCCCAATTTTCGCCATCAAAACTTATTTTGCTTGGCCACGGTGAGAATAGTATTTATACGATTGAAATGGAATTGAAATCCACATTACGCACAAATATCGAAATTGTAACTGAAATTGCGGATATTACCGATAGGGATAAAATGTTCTCTGTTATGAATGAATATAAGCCAAGGGTAGTTTTTCATGCGGCAGCCCATAAGCATGTTCCATTAATGGAACGGAACCCTGAAGAAGCCATAAAGAATAATGTGATTGGCACGAGAAATGTAGCGGAGGCGGCGGGAGAAAACAGTGTTGAAACCTTTGTGATGATATCGACAGATAAGGCGGTAAACCCAACAAGTGTGATGGGAGCTACAAAGAGAATTGCAGAGATGATCGTACAGGATCTCAATCAAAAAAGTAATACAAGGTTCGTTGCCGTCCGTTTTGGAAATGTGCTAGGGAGCAGGGGGAGTGTAATCCCATTGTTCAAGGATCAAATCTCTAAGGGTGGTCCTGTTACGGTCACACATCCAAAAATGACAAGATACTTTATGACCATCCCTGAAGCCTCTAGACTCGTCTTACAAGCGGGAGCACGTGCAAAAGGCGGCGAAATTTTTGTACTTGATATGGGTGAGCCAGTAAAGATAGTTGACCTAGCAAAAAATCTAATTCGTTTATCCGGCTATTCAGAGGATGAGATTGAAATTATTTATTCCGGAATAAGGCCAGGGGAGAAACTATTTGAGGAAATTCTTAATAAAAATGAGGTGCAGGATGAACAGGTTCATCCGAAAATCTTCGTAGGGAAATCAGTGAATTTAGATGCTAAAAAGATTGGAGAATTACTTGAGAATTATAGCTTTTTAGACAGGGGGGCACTCAAGGAAATGCTATTATTTTTGGCCAATCAATCTAATGAATCAATAAGAGTAGTGGTTTAACAGTTACGTTATCTTGATGGATGATGGAGTGTGGAGAGGATGTCTTCAAACAAAAGAGAGATACTTTTAGTTGCGCCATTTACGATACTTCCCGGGGAAAAAGGATTTAATAGATTTACTTATATTGCAGAAAAACTAAGCAGTAAAGGACATCGGGTAACGTTACTGACAAGTAATTTTAAGCACAGTGATAAGGATTTCCGTGATGAAACGAAAATTGAAATGATTGGTAAGACCCTAAATTATCAAATCATCATGATCAATGAATTGGGCTACAAACGGAATATAGGGTTTGACCGAATTCAAAGCCATCGGCACTTTTCGAAACAGCTGGCACTATATTTGAAAAATAGTAAACAAAAGCCTGATGTGATTTATTGCGCTTATCCGATGATGGATGCTGCCTTTATTGTTGGCAGGTATGCCAAGAAGTTGCAAATTCCTTTTATTATGGATATTCAGGATGTATGGCCGGAAGCAATCAAAAATGCCATTCCGCTTCCGGAAGCAGTGGCGGATGTTTTCTTATATCCGCTTACGGTCTATGCCAATAAAATATATCGTTTAGCCGACTATGTTGTTGGTGTTTCCAAAAGTTATGTACACCGTGTAAATAAGGTTAATAGTAATGCTAAAAGCTACCTACCTATTTTTATCGGAACAGACCTAGGCGTTTTTGATACCTGTAAGGGAATGACGGTAAGAAAAGACCCTAATGAATTTTGGATAACCTATATTGGTACAATTAGCTATAGTTATGACTTGGAAACGGTCATTCGTGCAGTTTCAATTCTAAAAAATAAAGGCATGAGCAATATTGTGTTTAAAGTATTCGGATCTGGTCCATTACAACCAAAATTTGAACAGTTGGCTAATCAGTTGGATGCCCCTGTTGATTTTATGGGGCATTATAAATATGAGGAAATGATTCCCTATTTAGTGAGTTCGGATATTGCGGCGAATGCCATCAGTAAAGGTGCACAGCAGAGCATTACGAATAAAATTGGCGATTTTTTGGCAGCAGGTTTACCAGTCTTAAATAGCAGTCTTAATAAGGAATTTATCGAAATGGTGACAGCTGAAAATATTGGATATAACTATAACCCGGGAGATTCGCTCAAATTAGCCGCCTTAATTGAACATCTTTATCATAATGAAGGGCTGCGGGCGGCCCATGGGGCTAATGCCAGGAGATTGGCGGAACAAAAATTTGATCGCAGACATTCATACAAGGAAATTTATCGCCTTATTGAACAGGCCTCCCTATAAGGAAAATAAACATGGAGTGTTCAAGAATGATGCCTGCACAAAATAAACGACGAGGGACAAGGGCTGTTATCAAAAATAAACCAACTTTTCGAAAGAAACTCCTTTTTACCGGGGTACTGTTGTTTGTTCTTTTCCTTTTTTTTGGAGGCCGATTTCTTGTGATTAATGAGGAACCGAAGGAAGCCGATGCGATCGTTGTATTAAGCGGGGGCGAAGGACGACTTGAAAAAGGAATGGAACTGTATAAGCTTGGGATTGCACGAAACATCATACTATCAAATGGATTAGCAGATGGTTTATGGGAAAGGGCTGGATCACTTGTGCCGGAAGAATCTCTCGTATTGGAGAGCAAGGCAGATAGCACATATGAAAGTGCAGTCTATGTCAAGGACATCATGAAGAAGAAAAACTATCATTCTGCCATCATAATCTCATCTGATTTCCATATGAGGAGGGTGAAATATAACTTCGATCGGGTCTTTAAAGATGATGATCCTGCACTAACCTATGTTGCTAGTGAAACTTCCTATAATCAAATGGCCTGGTGGATGAGTAAACGCAATATTGGAATCACTGTTAGCGAATATGTAAAAATCATTGGCAACACCTTTGGGGTTCATGGAACCGACGCGAAGAGAACCTTATACCGGTATGTTGAAGTGTTTTTTTATGAATAATGAAACAGAAATTCTATTGAAAGGGTGAGAGATTCTTGCAACAGAAAAAATTAATTAACGAGATTTTCTTAATGAGAAGCATCTCTTGTTTAAGTATTTTACTACTTCATGCAATGGCAAGAGCGTATGCGGATGAAAATCAAACAGTCAATTTACTGAGAGTGCTATTAACTTTCGGTACACCTACCTTTATTTTTATTTCAGAATTTATTTTGGCACGTTCCTATCCGGAAGAACTGCCGGCTAATTTTTGGTCCAAACGGTTAAAGTATATTATGGTTCCTTATGTTTTGTTTGGCGCATTTTTTGCACTTTTAAAAGCCGTCGAACAATCTGTGGGCACTGGAGGTAATCCCGCAGGTGCATTCGGGTCATTTTTATGGCGGCATCTCTTATTGGGGGATTATCATGGATACTTCATACTTGTAATCTTTCAATTTTATTTATTGCATTATTTCTTTCATAAATATTTAAAGGGATGGAAGCCTACTATGGTAATGGGCACTGCACTTGCCATTAATCTGGTTTATTTAGGTTTCTTCAATTTTGTCAAACCATACCCAACAGAAATAGGGGTCTATATTTGGGAGAAATTCTATTGGATTCCGTTTTTTGGCTGGTTATTCTATTTTACACTTGCATACTACTGCGGCAGAAATTTTCCACTGTTTATCCATTTTTTAAATAAATACTTTAAATGGGTCATTGTCAGCCCAATCGTATTTGGTGCCGTTTGTTTATATATATATGATTCCCAACTAATCCCTGTTATTTCATCAAAGAGAGTCGATATGGTGTTTTTTACAACGAGTATGATTTTGTTGATTTATTATATTGCGGCAAAAATCCCCAAAGTACCTAGAGTCTTCGGTTGGATTAGCCAGTATTCGTTCGGAATATATTTAATCCATCCCGTCTATTTAGCGGTGATGTATGCTGCTTACAATCTGTTCTCCTTAGAAATTCATCCATTCGTGCTTTCCGTCTTCTATTTCATGGGCAGTTTGTTATTGTCCATTGCCACTACATTTGTTTTGAACAAAATTCCATATGGCTATTATCTGTCTGGAAAAATAGCAATCGGCATGAATGACAGCAAAGTTAGGAAGGGGCCGCTTCTTAAGCGAAAAACTATTCATGGGTAATTTTAATAGACATATGATTGTTTTTTGGAAATATGTATGATTTCATTATGTCGAATTTTGTTATATTCATATAATAATCTTGTATTTCAATTATTAAAGAAAGGAGTAGTTTAAAATAGCAACTAATCCGATTGTCTATGTTGAGGATTTCACAGGCAGTACACCACAGGCAAAGATTCAGGCAGCGATTGATTTCGCTTCCCAGAATGCACGGAAAACAGTCGTTGCTGGAGATCAGGATTATTATATGACGGGTACGGTCATTATTAAACAGGGTGTTAAGCTGCAAGGGAGCTATGGGACAAGATTTGTCATTGGCGCAAACGTCAGGGGTTTTGAACTGCAAAAGGATGCTTCATTATGGGATGCCAGTATTATGACTGATTTTACGGGGTACAGCAAGGAAGTTATTTATTTGGACGGGAAATATAACTATTACAATACGTGGAATAATACGTCACTCAAAAACCTTGTCCTGGTAAATTGGACTGGGAAAGTATCAGGCACAGGAATTCGGTTGTACTCAGGCGGCAAAGGTCATGAAATTTCATTTGTCAACTTTACAGATATAAAAATTGTGTCCTTTGGGAAAGGCATTCATTTAACGGCCGTTAAACCTGCTAGTGGATTTGCCTATGTAAATGCTAATCGATTTGATAAAATTTCATTAGAAGATTGTATTGAAAATATTGTACTAGAAGGCAGTGAAACGATTCCGAATGAATGCAGCGGTAATTCCTTCACCAATTTGCAAATTCAACCTTCAAACAATACCAATCTTATTATGACCATCCAAGGGCAATATAACAAAATAGATGGTGTTTGTTGGGATTTGCAAGAGATACAGCATACGAATCCTGTATTTATCTTTAAACGAGAGAGTAACTATAATGAATTGGCTATGAAATCAATTCCGGCCAATCGAATATTGAATAGTGGAAAATCAAAAAATAGATTCGATAGTTTTTAATTGTTAAAAGAATGACGTGAAAGAAAAGCAGGAGGAGCATAAAATTGCTCCCCTTGTTTTTTATTTTACATGTAAAAACTTCACGCAAACTGGATATGGAACAGGAATGTCTGACTGAATGAGTGTCAACTTGCCAGATGCATCATCTCGTGAAAATAATACAAGATTACCTGATTCTTGGTTCGAAGCAAGAATAAATTTCTCACTTGGGTCCAAGGCAAAATCCCTCGGCCAATCCCCTTCAGTAGAAACGTGTTCAACAAAGCTAAGTTCCCCCGAAAACGCGTCCACACGAAAAACAGCGATACTATTATGTCCACGGTTCCCTGCATAAACAAAACGTCCATCTGAAGAAATATGAATAGCACTGCCTTGATTATTACCTGTAAAATCATCCGGTAAGGTAGAGATATATTGCTTTTCAGTAAAATGGCCATCTTCCTCATAGTAGGTTAATACGATCACCTCTGAACTAAATTCAGTCATGATATAAGCATACTTGCCATTCGGATGAAAAACCAAATGCCTAGGGCCGCTGCCGCCTTTTAGTGGCAAGAGATTTGCCTTTGTAAGGGTGCCATCACTACCGACGGAATAAGTAATCAGTGCATCAATCCCTAATTCAACAACTGCTAGATACTTTTCATCTGGCGTAAGCCCCGCATAATGGGAATGGGGTTTTTCTTGGCGCGGATCTGGCCCTGAGCCTTCATGCTTCATTTCTGATACCACCTGCTGGACAGAACCATCTGATTGATTAATTAAGCGTGAATCTACCAAGCCCTTATGGTAGTTTGCGCTGAACACATAGCGATTTTCGCTGTCCACACTAACATAACAAGGGGAGGAGCCTGGAAGTACATCCCGATTAATAGCGGTTAGGGCGCCATCTTCACTAATAGAATAAGCAGCCACACCGCCGTTTTCCCCATCCTTTGCCACAGCATAAAGGAAACAGTTGTTCTTACTAATCGCTACATATGTAGGATTACCTAATTCAGCTGCCACTTGAATATTTTCAATCTTTGCTGCCTGGGGATCAAAGGAAAAAGAGTAAATCCCTTTACTGTCTCCCTTTGTATACGTTCCGATATATCCGATATAATGATTTTTATTTACCATTTATTCTGCTCCTTTACATTAGTATCCACTATTATCATATCCTAAAATAGTTGAAAAGCTAAACATATAGAACATAACCCATTTTGAAAGGAGCCTTTTATTTGCATTCTTGAAAGGAATAAGTAATATTTAAATTATCATGGACAAATCTGCGTTCATTTTTTTAATCGTTCTTAAAAGGAGTTTGAATATGGCAAATAACAAGAAGAACAAGAAAACAGAAACGAATTCATCATCCAAGTTTATTTTCTGGGTCATTGGTTTGATTGCTGTTGGCGTTTTGGCACTAATATTCTTTGGCAATCATTCTAAGGATCAGAATGAAGTAAAAGGAACTAAGATTGATTATAGTAATCAACCGTTCTTAGGTGAGAAATCTGCTCCTGTCTCTATTATTGAATTTGGTGATTATAAATGCCCAAACTGCAAAAATTTTACTGAACAGGTTGTACCAGTGATTGAAAAAGAGCTAGTGGATACAGGAAAGGCAAAATTCTATTTTATGAATTATGCTTTTATTAATGTGGACTCCACACGAACAGCTAAATTTGCGGAATCGGTTTATCAAGTACTTGGAAATGATACGTTTTGGAAATTTCATGATTTAATCTATAAAAAACAGCCTGAAGATATGAAATATGAAAAAATCGATATTTTTACCGAAAAGTTCTTAACCGATACATTGAAAGAAGTGGCAAGTGATGAAGAAGCAAACAAGGTGGTTGAACACTTTAATGCTGATAAATCAAAGGAATCCTTTCAGAAGGATATGGACCTTGCTGGTAAACTGGGCGCTACCGGTACACCGGCCATCTATGTAAATGGTCAATATTTTGATGGACAAACGATCGATGACTTAAAAGACATGGTGGATAAAGCGGCAAAGGGTGAATAACATGAATAAATCCATACTCCTTGCCTGGATTGCTGCCATCATCGCCACACTTGGCAGCCTGTATTTTAGTGAAGTAAAGCATTTTATACCATGTACGTTATGTTGGTACCAGCGGATTTTTATGTATCCATTAGCGATTATTTTAGGTATAGCCGCCTACCGGAATGATAGAAAGATATTTCAATATGTGCTGCCTCTGTCGATCATTGGGGTGCTGATTTCCGGATACCATACATTATTACAAAAAATCCCATACCTGCAGCAATTTGAAATGTGCACTTCCGGAGTGCCGTGTTCCGCGGATTATATTAACTGGCTTGGGTTTATCACAATACCAATGCTAGCATTGATTGCATTTATCATTATTACCATTAGTATGGTTATGTTAATGAAAAGCCAAAAAGAAAAAGAGACTATCCGCGGATAGTCTCTTTTTAATCAGGAAGTACTTCGACTTATCTTACAGTCTTTGTTGTTCTTGCTGCTTTACTTTTAATCTCTCTTCTAATACATGTACCATATGCAAGAAATGATTAGCTTCCCGTACGACATGGTCTGCTAACAGCGGGTCGATCACGTTTCTGATTTGACAATTTTTGATAAAATCCAGTCCTGCCTTTTTAAAAGCAAGAATCTCCTGAGCCGCATTTTCGCTGTCTTTATTAAGCTTTCCAATGATTGGGTAGGCAGGACTTTTCCTATATAACATAGATTCCACATCTCTTGCCTGGTTAAGAAGAACTTCAAAATCGTCGCCAAATTTCAAGGCAGTCCTAACTAAATTTCGTTCCGATTGGTCTAGCAGGGAAGCGATGAAACGGGAATGCTCCATCATAATCCTCAGCCAAAAAACATTCTCCTTGATAATCGCATCTTGAATCGGGTCTAAAATCCCCTCATTAAATTTTTTCAGTGTTCTCATGAAATACTCAGCTTCACGGGCAATATGGTCGACAAGTAGTGGGAAGTTAAATCCCATGACCTTACAGTTGATGATGAGGATAAGGAGGTTCCGTTTAAAATTCCGCAATCCTAGGACAAGCTGAATCGAATCTTCATTTAACTTGCGGACGGCTGTTACATTATTAGGGGTTTGATAGGCCCTTTTTTCCTGCTCCTCAAAATAATGATAAAAACGGTCGGTTTGCTGAATAAGATGTTTATCTTTTCGATTAAAGCCTTCCCCCAGAAAATAAGAATGTTCCTTCATAATTCGCAGCCAAAATTTATTCTCTGTTAATGAACGTTCAATAAATATTTGCTCTGTTAATGATTCGGGTGGTGGTGCAAATGATTCTGGAGCAACTAACATTTGATTATTGGCATCCATTCCGTTAAAACCCTGCGGTTGTACCATGTTTCGCCCTCCTTCATACCGTCTATCTCATTATATTTACGATATTTTTGTTTATGTTACGACGGCCTTTCATGATTCAGAAATATTGGTACAGAATAGAGGTAGTAGAATCTAATTATATGGAGGAAGAAATGAAAGCATCCGATATTGTCGTGAGTTGTTTAGAGAACGAAGGGGTGGAATTTGTCTTTGGAATTATCGGCAAAGAAGTCCTTGATTTAGGTGATTCTTTGTCCGCTTCCGAAAAAATCACCTACATACCGGTTCGCCATGAGCAAGGAGCGGCATTCATGGCAGATATCTATGGACGAATCTCGGGAAAACCAGGAGTTTGCTTGGCGACGCTAGGTCCGGGGGCGGCGAATCTATTAACAGGAATGGCAAGTGCAAACCTGGATCATTCACCTGTTATTGCCCTGTGCGGTCAAAAAGGATTGGAAGATCAGCATAAGAATGCCCATCAGTTTATAGATATCCAAAAGGTGTTTCGAACCTGTTTCAAAATGGGCCATCCAAATAAAAGCAGCGAATTCCATTCCGGAAATCATCAGAAAGTCCTTTCGACTGGCAGGTGAAGAGAAGCCTGGAGCCGTAATCATTGAACTGCCTGAAAATCTAGCTATGGAAAATGTGACATCGAAACCATTAGCCATTACTGAATTACCGAAAGGTGTTCCTGGGTCTGAGGCACTTCAGCTGGCCACTGTAGACCTGAATAATAGCCAGCGTCCCTTTATAATTGTTGGTAATGGGGTAATCCGCCAAGATGCAGTTATGGAAGTTCAAGCATTGATTGAACAACTCGGCGCTCCTGTTGCAACAAGCTTTATGGCCAAAGGGGTGCTGCCAAAAGATCACCCGCAAAATTTTTATACATTTGGGTTTATGGAAAAGGATTATGTCCTTCGAGGGTTTGAAGAAGCTGATTTACTGCTTGTGATTGGCTTCGATCAGGTTGAAAAGCTTCCATCGGAGTGGAACAAGAAAAAAGTCCCGGTCATCCATCTTGCTGCAACTGCAGCTGAAGTGGATGAATTTTATCCCGTTAAGAAGGAATTAGTCGGGAACTTGAAAGAAACATTGCCGCTATTCCTAGCAAACAATGTAAAGCCGAAACCTTGGCTGCCTTCCGAACGGTTAAAGAGTCGGATTGAGGAATCTTATTCTATTGTTGAAAAAGCAACAACAGGTTCTGCCTTAACCATCGAGAAAATCCTTCATGTCCTTGAGAAAGTTCAGACTGAGGAAACCATTGTCATTTCAGATGTGGGCTCACACAAAGTAGCGATGGCAAGAACATATCAACCAAGGCATGCCAAGCAACTAATTATGTCAAACGGGTTTGCCTCCATGGGAATCTCGATTCCCGGTGCCATCGGGGGAAAATTAGCTGCCCCGGATAAAACAGTCATCTGTATTACCGGTGACGGGGGAGCATTAATGAATTTTGCCGAACTGGAAACCGCAAAAAGGCTTGGTGTATCCTTTGTGATTATTGTATTAAATGATTCGATGCTGAAGCTTGAAGTAGACACAATGAAGAAAAAGTTTGGCGATAGTTTTGGAGTCACTTTTTCAAACCCTGATTTTGTGAAATTGGCAGAAAGCTTTGGAGTAAAAGGAATGGAAGCAGCCAGCGTGGATGAATTTGAAGCAATGTTAACAGAAGCAATGAATTCGAAAGGTGAGATTGTGCTCATTGATACTATGGTGCAAAATGATTAGTTGAAAGGGTAAAGCATGAAACCCGCGCCCCTCAAATAGGAAGAGAAAAAAGCGGTCAAACCAATGGTTTGCCGCTCCTCTCAACAGGGAGTTACCGTGAGATTATCCTCTAATCATTAGTACATCATAAAAGATGCACCAACAATGATTAAAAGAATAAATAAAACAACAATTAAAGCAAAGTTGTTGCCGTGTCCGCCTCCAGACATAGAAATCACCTCCTCTGTTAAATAATTACAATGTATGCATGAAACCTTAGATTTGAAATGGACAAGTGCATATAATTAAAAAATTAATGTGGAGAAGCAGTTAAACATTAAAAAAGGCTGACCCTGCACAATTTGCAGGTCAGCCTTTTTCTTATTCCATCGCATCATAAACAGCTTTCGTTTGTTTGTTCACACCATACCAGCCCCATGTTGCTGTGTGACCTTCACCTGTACTTGGATTATCCACCACAAATTCGTAAACATGAATAATATAGTCCCCATTTTCGGCATCGTGGTCATACACCACTTTCACATTTTTTTCAGCTGTAATATTTAGATGCTTCTTTACTAAATCAACCGCTTGTTCATGTGTAAATGACTTGTTTGCTTCTTCTTGTTTCTGTTTTTCCTGTTCTGTCTTATTTGTTTCTGCTTGCTTTTTCGCTTCTTCTTCTTGCCGCTGTTTTTCCTGCTCCGCGGCAGTTTTCTTTTTCGTCGTTTCTTCAAGCAGTGTTGCCGCGTCTTTAGCCATTGTTTCAATGGAACTAACGTCAGGTAAATCTGTTGTTTCCGCTACTTCCTTAAAAACTTCAGCTGCTTGATCAAATTGATGATCCTCCAAAAGTGTTTTTCCTTTAATCATTTTTTCCTTCATTGTTTCGGAAACTACTTTTGCCTGCTGAATTTCTCTTAAAAGGGCATTCGCTTGTTTTTTGATTTTCTTGTCAGATTTTACGGATGAATTTTCTTTCAGCAGCTTCTTGATTGAAAAGACAGCTGCATCAAAATCTCCTCCGTGAAAAAGTGTAAGGCTTTCTTGTAAGGTTTCAGCAAAGTGGAGATAATCTTTCGCCTCAGTCGTTTCCTTTTCTTCAAGGGCATTTTCAAATTTAGCGATGGCTTGATTATAGTCTCCTTTTTGTAGTGCAGCCTTTCCTGAATTGAAGCTTTCGGTATAAGCTTTTGGCGTACACGCCGAAAGGATCAGTGCTGTTAGAATTAAAAGAGTCATTCTTTTCAATTTATTTCCTCCTTGTGGTTCCATTTAATAGGACGGATGTTAGTTAGTTAAAATTGTACAGTTTCCGACAGATTCTGACAATAAAAAGGACACCTGGCCCCATGAAAACGGGGCCAGGTGTCCTTGGACTGATGGTGGACTAAATTGTTTTACCCAGGAATGCTGTCAGCATCCACACATGTTTTTCTAGACCGGAATGAATCGCAAGCAGCATATCGCCGGTTGTTTCGTCATCTAGTTCCCCGGCAAGACTCATGCCTTCCTTCAATTCACCAATAATAATGGAGAAGTCATTGATAACGGACTGAACCATTTCATCTGCGGCTTCATTACCGGATGCTTCTTGAATTGATGAAATTTCCAGGCATTCTCTCATAGTTGCAACAGGATTTCCGCCGATTGCGAGTAAGCGTTCTGCTAATTCATCAACATGAAGCCCTGCTTCATTGTAAAATTCCTCAAATTTAACATGGAGGGTGAAAAATTGCCCGCCTTTCACATACCAATGGTAGTTATGTAATTTCATATACATGATAGACCAATTGGCAATTTGCTTGTTCAGTACGCTGACTAACTGATTTTCCATTTATAAACCTCCCTAAAATATCCTTCTATTATATTATTACCAAAAATCTTCAAGGAATCTTGTATCAATTCAATGAATTTGGTGTCGAATTGGTGAAGATTTTTCTGTAAACAAGCTTTTTCTATATTACATGCATACAACAATATGTAATAAAGGAGGTTTAACTATCCATGTAAGGAATATTTAGGTAAAAATGAGTGATTGGTTGATTATTCCAATCGATAGACAAAAGTTATGATGGCAGGGTTCAAATTAGCAGCCGATACATTACCAATTATTGGACGATGAATAAGAATGTTACAACTGGTAGGGTTAGTACTAGAGACACGGACAAACGAAAAGTTGGAGGTCGATACTATGAAAAAACTAAACAAACTTAAAAAACTAGTGATTGCAACGGGAATGATTCTATCATTGTCAGCTTTTACATTAAACGGAACAAGTGAAGCGGCAACAACTAATCATAAAGTACAATCTGGTGAAACGTATTGGAAAATCGCCACTAAATTCGGTGTTCCTGTGAATAGTTTAATGAAAGCAAACAATGCTAAGAACAGTGCGCTTTATGTCGGTCAAAATCTAGTAATCCCTAATTCTACTGTTACAGCTGCTGAAAAGGATTTAATGGCACGTCTCGTTCGTGCTGAAGCAGTTGGCGAACCATATGCTGGAAAAGTAGCAGTAGCTACTGTTATCATGAATAGAGTAGCAAGTCCTGATTTCCCGAATTCGATTAGGGAAGTTATTTATCAAATCTCAAACGGGCACTATGCCTTTACACCTGTCCAAAATGGTCAAATTAATCAACCTGCCGATGCTGCATCAAAGCAAGCGGTGAATGAGGCATTAGCATTCAGAGGACAAGGGAATGGATCATTATTTTTCTATAATCCAAAAACATCTACAAGTCAGTGGATTACTTCACGTGAAGTAACAGTAACGATCGGTAACCACCGTTTTGCAAAATAAGCTTCGCTGACATTATAGCTTTTTCAAAAAATGAAACATTTAAACAAAAAAGCAGTGAATTCCAACAATTGGAATTTCGCTGCTTTTTTTGTTCTTATAGGAAAGAAACAAATTCCGCTGTTTTTGTCGCTTTTTTCAATTCTTTATTCAAATCTGAGTAGCTTATGCATTTTTACATAAGATTTATGCTTTTAAAGATGGGACATAGATGACAGAAAGTAGAGATGAAACGATTTAAGCAGTGAAAGGGAATAAATTTAAATTTGGTATGAAAATTGCAACGATTTTAAATAATTAGAATTCAAATTTATATGAGAGGAGGAACAACAACAAATAAGTATGATTCAAGTGATAAATGAAATGTAAGTGCTTTCGATGGGATGCGGATTACCGAATACGGTGACAAAAAGGAGAGTTGATTAAATTGGAGAATACCACTCTTAAGCGTTCACTTGGACTCTGGGCAATTGTGATGCTTGGATTAGGCTATATGACACCAACGATTGTGTTTGATACATTTGGGATTGTGTCTAAAGAAACAAATGGTGTTGTGCCGCTTGCGTACCTGGCTGCTTTGGTTGTGATGCTGTTTACGGCAATTAGTTATGGAAAAATGGTACAGGTATTTCCAAGCGCAGGATCGGCCTATACGTATACACGAGAGACGATGAGCCCGCATCTCGGATTCATCGTTGGCTGGGCAGCCCTGCTTGATTATATTTTACTGCCGATGGTAAATGCCCTGATTATTCGTATTTATATGGTTTCGGTCTTCCCGGATGTTCCGGCATGGATTTGGGTGGTCGTATATGTTGCCAGCGTCACAGCTATTAATGCCTGGAGCATGGGGAAAACATCGAGTTTAAACTCGCTGCTTGTTATTTTTGAAATTGTCTTAATTGCGGCCTTTATTGTGCTTGCATTTTTACAGCTTTCCAAGGGCATGGGCCAAGGAACCATTTTCACAACGGAACCGCTTTTCCACTCAAACATTCAGCTTGGGGCTATTTTGACAGGGGCAACAGTGGTTTGTTTCTCGTTTATCGGATTTGATGCGGTCACCATGTATGCGGAGGAAGCCGTTGATCAAAAAACGCTGCCAAAGGCGATTATGTTAACTGTCTTTATCGGCGGTGGTATCTTTTTCGTTTGCAGTTATTTCGCACAAGCCTTATTTCCAGATATCTCAGGCTTTATAGTAACAGATGACACCCTGCCGGAAATTGGAATGTTTGTCGGCGGCACGGTTTTCAAACTGATTTTCCTTTCCGGTGCTTTTGCTGCAACAGTCGCTTCCGGACTAGCGTCACATGCGAGCGTATCACGGCTTTTGTATGTAATGGGCCGAAATGGCGTCCTGCCAAAAAAGGCCTTCGGTTATGTTCATCCCAAATTCCGAACCCCAGTTTTCAATGTCATTCTCGTTGGCGTAGTTTCTCTGCTTGCCATCGCGCCAAGCCTTGAGTTAATTTCTTCTTTCATTAACTTCGGCGCCTTGATTGCATTTACATTCGTTAATCTGTCCGTCATTGCCCACTTCGTCTTCCGTTTAAAAAGATACAAAACGGCAAAGGATATTTTCTCCTATCTGATCATGCCGATCCTAGGTGCCGGTTTAACAGGAGTTTTGTGGTATAACTTACAAGCGGATGCCCTCATCGGAGGGATTGTTTGGATTGTCATTGGTGTCATCTATATGGTTTTCCAAACAAAATTCTTTAAAATCAAAATTGCCGATTTAAATATTGATGACGCTGAGAGAACTTCTTCACTCTAATCAGACTAGGCCGTTTCAGGAACAATACTAAATTGGGGGTGAGCTTGATGTGTTTTGGCGTGGTCCTCAGCCCGTGCTATGGGAGGGTGGAAAGCATTTCCGTAAAGTGTGAGTCAAGATTTTATGAGTGGGAATCATTGTTTGCGATAAAGACAAAATCCGGCAATTTGGAAATGATTCAAACTAGAGTGAGCGGGGAAATAGAATCCCTGGAAGTTCAAGAGGGTGATGATGTTATTCCAGGAATGGTACTTGCGTATATAAAAGAAGATCTGTTTGTTACCGGAAGTGATTAATGGCTAGAAAAAGAAGAGAAGATGCGGGTTCCCTCACATCTTCTCTTCTTTTTCTACAATATTATTTTAACAATTCTGAATCAAATGGTAGTATTAGAATAGCAAGGTTGTAGGGGGGAAGGTAACGATGTTTTCCGTGGCAAAAGAAAAGCTGAAGCCCATTATTTCAGTGGCTATTGACGAAAGTGAAGAAGTTTTGCGTTCGACCTTAAGTAACCTTAAAGAACCGTTTTTATTTTTAAAAAAGGATCATCATTTATTTGCCTATGTG
Organism: Neobacillus sp. 19; assembly: GCF_049463095.1. NCBI lineage: Bacteria > Bacillati > Bacillota > Bacilli > Caryophanales > Bacillaceae > Neobacillus > Neobacillus sp. 19. The sequence continues at coordinate 30,608 of NZ_JBMPZU010000009.1, forward strand.
ATAATCGGGAAGCTGGAAAAAGAGGCTTCAACGGTTGAACTCCTGCTTGAACATGCCAAACCACTCGAAAGTATCTGTCATCTGAGCGATCATATTTCCTTACCTGTTTTATTTCAAATCATCGGCGAACCGTTTGCGATTATTAAGGGTGAGGATGGAAGACCTTCAGGTTACATTCGGAGAGAGGACGTCCTGGCAGAGCTGTTTAAACAGGAAAATAAAAGTGTCGACTTGCTAAAAATTATCCTGACCTCGATTCCCATGGGGATTTTTATTTTAGATAAAGAAAAACGAATCATTAATTGCAATGATGCTGGTTTAAAAATGATTAAATCGACTGCCGAAAAGGTGCTGAATTTTCCTGCAGAAACTATTTTTAGCGCCTCACACATTAATAAAGTATTTTCAACAGGAAAGACGCTTCTCAACCATCTTGAAATCACCAACGAAATGGGCGTACTTGTCGACTATAGCCCGATTCTGAACTATAACAACGAAGTCGATGGAATCATTATCGTTGTCCAAGACTTGCCAATGGTTGAGGAAATGGCGATGGAAATTGAATACATTAAAGATTTAAATAAGGACTTAAATGCGATTCTATCCAGTATTTATGATGAAATTCTTGTTGTGAATGCGAAAGGAGAGTTGATCCGATACAGCGAAAATATCATTCAAGATTTTTGGAATGTCGATTTAAAAGAGCTGATTGGAAAAAACATCCTTGAGCTTGAAGACCGCGGCCTCTTTACTCCATCTGTCACAAGGCTTGTCATCGCAAAAAAGAAAAAGGTGTCCGTTGTCCAGGAAACACTTAATGGCAGAAAAATTTTGGCTGTAGGCAATCCTGTTTTTAATGAAAAAAATGAACTGGACCGGATTATCGTTGCTTCACGTGATATTACGGAAACAACGCGGCTAAAAAGCGAACTGCAGGAAATGCGCAAAATATCGGAACAATATAAGAAGGAATTAGATGATTTTAAGAGCAAGGATCGTTTTTTGAAAAAGTTAATTTATTGCAGTCCAAAAATGGAAAAGATCATGAACCAAGTAAAGAAAATTGCTGATTTTTCCTCAACCGTCCTGCTCCATGGGGAATCCGGGGTCGGAAAAGAAGTCATTGCCCAAGCGATTCACCAATTAGGAAAGCGTTCCCAAAACCCGTTTCTTAAATTAAACTGCGGGGCGATTCCGGAAAACTTGCTTGAAAGTGAGCTGTTCGGCTATGCGAAGGGCGCTTTTACGGGTGCCGACAAAAATGGAAAAGAGGGTTATTTCAAACAGGCTGATGGCGGTATTCTGTTTCTTGATGAAATCGGTGAGATGCCTGTCCACCTGCAGGTAAAATTACTACGTGTGTTGCAGGAGCAGGAGGTCATCCCTGTTGGGAGCACAACCCCGATGAAGGTTAATGTGCAAATTATCACTGCTACCAATAAAAACTTAGCGAAAATGGTGGAGGAAGGAAGATTCCGCGAGGATTTATACTATCGCTTAAATGTCATTCCGATACATATACCCGCACTAAGGGAGCGGACGGAGGACATTTCCCTGCTGGCCTTCCATTTCCTCCAGCAGCTGAATGAAAAATACGATCGGAACTATCATTTAACGCCGGATGCCATTAATGTACTTGAATTTTATTCATGGCCAGGGAACGTACGGGAACTGCAAAACATTATTGAACGATTAGTCGTGACAGCTGATCATCAGGCCATTGACGCAGAGTTCGTCAGTCAATTTTTGTCATTAGGTTATGAACATACAAAAATGAAACCGGTCATTACCCGTGTGATTCCCTTGCAGGATGCGATTGATCATGTCGAGGAACAGCTGATCATTATGGCAATGAACCAATACAAAACAACAACCAAAGCGGCAAAAGCACTAGGAATCAGCCAATCCTCCGTCAGCAGGAAATATCAAAAAATAGTGACCGAGAAAAATAGTAAACTTGAAAACGTAACTACCCTTTAACAGAAAGCTGATTCAGATGATTTTGTCTGGATCAGTTTTTTTATGCACCGAGAAATATGGTTATGCAAAATTGAATAGTTCTTTTTGCAACAGATGCTATATTGCTAGGGTTTATGTGTTGGCACACTTCTTGCAATATTAGTTAGTGAGGGTGAATAAAGGAGGAATTGAAAATGGTCGAGGTCAAAAACCGAGTTGGCAGCCTAAAAATGTTTATTGATGGTAAGTGGAAGGATGCTGAAAATCAAGAAACACGCCCAGTGTTAAATCCCGCAAATGGAGAAGTGATTTCCTATGCCCCCGAAGGTACGGTCTCTGATGCCCGTGCAGCCATTTTTGCGGCACGTAAAGCATTCGAAGCAGGAGTTTGGTCCGGTATTTCCACTCAGGAAAGAGCGTCCTATTTATTTAAAATCGCCGACAAAATTGATGAATATGCTGATGAGTTAACCGAACTTGAAACGATGGATAACGGGAAGCCGTTACGGGAAGCTGGTTTCGATGTCGCAGATGCGGCCGCCTGCTTCCGTTATTATGCAGGACTGATTACGAAACCTGACGGTCAGACATACCATGTCGCCGATCCGATGCAGGCCATGGTCGTCCGCGAGCCTGTTGGTGTTTGCGGCTTAATTGTTCCGTGGAACTATCCGTTGTTAATGAGTGTTTGGAAAATCGCCCCTGCCTTAGCTGCAGGAAACACGATTGTCTTTAAACCATCAGAAGTTACACCTGTTACACCGAAAAAGCTGTTTGAAATTTTTGAAGAGGTTGGTTTGCCAAAAGGGGTCGCCAATATGGTGATGGGTGCTGGTCCTGTGGTTGGAAATGAAATCGCTTCCCATCCTGAGGTGGACATGGTTTCGTTTACCGGTGGAACGAAAACAGGAAAGCATATCATGAAAACGGCTGCCGACACGATGAAAAAAGTATCGCTCGAATTGGGCGGCAAATCACCGAATATTATTTTTGCTGACGCGGACTTTGAAACCGCTGTTGATTATGCCTTGTTTGGCATTTATGCCGGTTCCGGTCAAGTATGTTCAGCCGGGTCGAGGATTTTAGTTGAAGAAAGTATTTATGATCAATTTATTGAACGATTTGTTGAGAGGGCAAAGAAAATTCAGGTTGGGCAGGGAAATGATCCCTCCACTGAAATGGGCCCGCTTGTAAGCGAACAGCATTTGGAAAAAGTACTTCACTATATCGAACATGGAAAACAAGAAGGTGCCACGATTGCTTGCGGTGGAAATCGCATCGTTCGTGATGGTTTGGAAAAGGGTTATTTTGTCGAACCAACTGTTTTCGTTGATGTAAAGCAAGAGATGAAAATCGTCCAAGAAGAAATATTCGGACCGGTTGTCGTTATTCAAAAATTTAAGGATGAAGAAGAAGCTCTTAAGCTGGCAAATGGAACCGTTTACGGATTGGCCGGTGCGGTGTTCACGAAAGACGGTGCCAAGGGATTGCGGGTGATAAAAAAGCTGCGTGCCGGGATAACCTGGTTGAATTCTTATCATCCTACTTATAATGAAGCACCATGGGGCGGCTATAAACAAAGCGGGATTGGCCGCAGTCTCGGAACATTTGGCCTAGAGGAATTCCAAGAAATTAAACAAATTAACATTAATTTGCAGGTTGAGCCGGTCGGCTGGTTTTCAAACTAATACAAGAGGAGGAAGACAAATTATGAGTATCGATATAAAAAATAAGCAAAATCAACATGTGAGTGAATATATTAATAAGGTTCTAGGTTTAATAGAAAAAGAGAATATTAATCAAGCAGAAGCAGAATGGATTACAAAGGAAACGGTGGATGGCTTCCGCGAACACGTAAATCCGGGATTCCTGGAATACCGTAAAACCGTTACAGAAGGCGGTCAATTTGCGGCAGTCGAATGGTCTGATAACGGTTCTTGTTTTAAGGATGTAAATGGCAAAGAGTATATTGACTGTCTTGGCGGCTTCGGTATTTATAATGTCGGTCACCGCAATCCGAAGGTGGTAAAAGCGGTAACTGATCAATTAAAGCGTCAGGCCCTTCATAGCCAGGATTTACTTGACCCGCTCCGTGCGATGCTGGCTAAAATTTTAGCTGATATTACCCCGGGTGACTTAAAATATGCCTTTTTTACAAACAGCGGGACAGAAAGTGTTGAGGCTGCACTTAAACTAGCAAAAATGTACAGCGAGCGGTCAACATTCATTTCAACTACTCGTGCCTTCCATGGAAAAAGCTTAGGTTCCTTGTCCGGTACGGCAAAAGGTATGTTCCGAAAACCATTCCTGCCGTTGATTCCGGGATTCCGTCATGTACCATTCGGCGATATCGACATGATGCGGAAAACGTTTGAGGTATGTGCTTCCGTTGGTGAAGATGTGGCAGCGGTAATTTTAGAACCTATTCAAGGTGAAGGAGGAATTATCCTTCCGCCAGAGGGGTATTTAAAACAAGTTCGCGAGCTTTGTGACCAATACGGATCCTTGTTGATTTTTGACGAAGTGCAAACGGGTATGGGACGGACTGGAAAAATGTTCGCTGCTGAATTGTTTGATGTCGTGCCGGATATTATCTGTCTTGCCAAAGCATTTGGCGGCGGCGTCATGCCTGCTGGGGCAATTGTTGCAAAAAAAGAGGTATTTAAGAGCTGGTTCCCGAATCCATTTATGCACACGACTACCTTCGGCGGGAATCCGCTAGCCTGTGCCGCTGCGATCGCAACGATTGGTGTATTAATTGAAGAAAACTTACCGGAGAGAGCCGGGGAAGTCGGGGCCTATTTCCTTGAGGAATTGAAGAAGGCTTCTAAAGGTCATGAAGATAAAGTGCAGGAAATTAGAGGCCAAGGCTTGATGATTGGCATCGAATTTCATCAAGATGATATCGGGTATGAAGTGTCAAAGGGCATGTTTGACCGCGGTGTGCTAGTCGCAGGTACATTGATAAACTCGAAGACGATTCGCATCGAGCCAGCGCTGACGATTCGCTATGAAGAGGTCGATCAAGTGGTCAGGACATTTAAAGAGGTAATAGAGCAGGTGAAAGCGTAGTTATCATACTGGGGGGAGAGGAATTGGCCGGGAAGGCGGACATTTCGGGATTGAAGAGTTTTTAGAGGTGAAGTATATCTCCATTGGATTGGATTTACTATAATTTTTGAGAAAGTAACTGCCTCGTTCGCTTCATCCTCCATCCCGAGGAGAAATCGCGAATAAAAGCCAGTGAAACAATTCAGTGCCTTGATTTGTCATTGATTGTTTTTGCTGGCTTTTTTCCTATTACATCCCTCTTTACGGAGGATTACTCAATTTTAATAGAAACCTTAGGAGAAAGGAGGAAGTCCAGTGTCAGGCCCGCTCCATGGAATAAAAGTAATCGATTTATCCCGCGTGTTAGCTGGCCCATATTGCACAATGATGTTAGGCGATATGGGGGCAGAGGTGATCAAAATTGAAAGTGTCGATTCAGGGGATGAAACAAGAGGCTGGGGACCGCCATTTGTTGAAGGCGAGAGTGCTTACTACCTATGTGCAAATCGAAATAAACAGGGGATTACCTTAAACTTGAAATCCCCACAAGGTAAGGAAATTTTACAGAAGCTCCTAGTGGATGCAGATGTAGTCGTACAAAATTTTAAACCGGGAACACTTGAAAGACTAGGGTTCGGATATCAAGAATTGAAACAGATCAATGAAGATATTATTTTAGCCTCCATCAGCGGTTTCGGATCTTCCGAGGGTCCTTACGCCCATCTGCCAGGCTATGATTATATTATTCAAGCCATGTCAGGCTTAATGAGTATTACTGGTGAAAAAGAAGGACAGCCCGCGAAGGTTGGTGTCGCTATTGCGGATGTACTCACCGGACTTTTTACTTGTATCGGCATTTTAGGAGCTATCCAGCACCGGAATCGGACAGGGGTTGGGCAGGAAGTGGACATCTCCTTATTTGATTCCCAATTGGCAGCGCTGGTGAATGTCGCCAGCAATTACCTTTGTTCTGGTCAAATACCTGAACGGCTCGGCAATGCCCACCCCAATATTGTGCCATATCAGGTGTTTACCGCTAATGATGGTGATTTTATCATTGCCGTCGGAAATGATCATCAATATCAAAAACTAACCATTTTACTTGAAGAGCCATCCCTTTTAAACTATGAAAAAAACTCAGATCGGCTGCACGATAAGGAAGAACTAGTACGTATCATTGCCGCTAAAATAAAAACGAAATCAAGAGCAGAGTGGAAGCAATTGCTTGATGTTGCCGGAATTCCTAACGGACCAATCAATAATGTGAAAGAGGCATTGGATTCCGAGCAGGCACGTGTTAGAGAAATGGTAATCAGTGTTAAGCATCCCGTCATTTCGGATTTAAAGTTAGTCGGTTCACCATTAAAATTTTCACATTCACCCATCCACATCGATAAACATCCGCCGCTGCATGGGGAACACACGGAGGAAGTCCTGTTAAAGCTTGGGTTTTCACAACAGGAAATCGCTCGATTGAAACAACAAAACATTATTTAAGGAGGAAAAGATAATGGATTTTTCATTTACAGAAGAGCAAAAGAGTGTAAGAAAGGTAGTCAGAGCCTTCGTTGACCGTGAAATTATTCCATATATTAAGGAGTGGGATGAGAAAGGACATTTTGCCACAAATATTTTGCAACGCTTAGCTGATCTCCAGCTCATGGGAGTATGCATACCGGAGGAGTACGGCGGCGTCGGCATGGATTACAACACACTTGCGATTGTTTGTGAGGAGCTTGAACGCGGGGATACTGCCTTCCGCACGGCTGTTTCAGTTCATACAGGATTAAACAGCATGACGCTATTGCAGTGGGGAACAGAGGAGCAGAAACAAAAATATCTCGTTCCACAGGCTGCAGGTAAAAAGGTCGGTGCCTTTGGACTGACAGAACCGAATGCCGGTTCGGATGTGGCCGCAATGGAGACAAAGGCTGTAAAGGACGGAGACAGCTATATTTTAAATGGATCAAAAACCTGGATTTCCCTATGTGATGTGGCCGACCATTTTTTGATTTTTGCCAAAACAGATCCGAAGGCTGGTCACCGGGGTATTTCCTGCTTCATCGTCGAACGGACACTTGCAGGCTTCACCTCCAAGGCGATAAAAGGAAAACTTGGCATCCGCGCAGGCAATACGGGAGAAGCATTTTTGGATAATGTTAGAGTGCCTGCAGCGAATTTGCTGGGGTATGAAGGAGAGGGCTTTAAAATTGCGATGTCCGCTCTCGATAATGGCCGTTTCACTGTAGCAGCAGGAGCTTGTGGTACAATCATGGCCTCGCTCGAAGCAAGTGTTAACTACTGTGAAGAACGAAAAAACATTTGGCAAGGAAATCGGCAGACATCAGCTCGTTCAGCAAATGATCGCAAAAATGTCAGCCAATCTTGAAATTTCGCGGTTACTCGTTTTTAAAGCCGGCTGGTTAAAAAATAATGGCAAACGCAATACAAAGGAAACTTCCTTAGCAAAATGGATCTCCTGCGATGCTGCCCTTGAGGCAGCCAATGATGCCGTCCAAATTCATGGCGCTTATGGATTCTCGAATGAATTCCCAGTTGAGCGTTATTTACGAAATGCCAAAGCGCCAGTTATTTATGAGGGGACAAGAGAAATTCATACGATTATGCAGGGGGAATATGCCCTTGGCATTCGCGAGGACAAACCGCTTCGAAAAATGCTGCCTGCCTGGCCATTTGAAGAAAGCTTAATAAAAGGGCAGGTGCAGTCATGACCAACTTAAATACCTATTTCCTCGCGGGTCACTCCCGCCTGCCGCAGGGGATGGCGGCCCAAAGTGTGTTCGATTCCTTGACCATAACGGTTGAGGTGGATAAAAAATACGGCGTCATTATTGAATCCTCCTGTACGCTGGCTACCGCCCACGGAAAAGCCTACGTCCAGCAAATTTTAAGAGGCCACAGCCTTCAGGACGGAATAGATGATATTTTAGAGGCCATAAGAGAAGGTTATCGTGGAAAAGCGGTTAATGCCCTAATCGCTGCTGTTAAAGATTTATATGGGCAATACGAAAATCCTAGGGGATAAAAGGATAACGCTAAGGAAAAGTAGAAGATACTTCAAAACCATACCTTCGCTGTGTTACGATAGCGTAATAAAGCAGATTCAGGAAAGTGGGTATGAATGTGATTAAAACTATTTTATTTGATGTAGATGGAGTCCTATTAAGCGAAGAACATTATTTTGATGCGTCTGCCTTAACGGTTTGGGAGATGCTGATCAGCGATAATTATTTAGCGCTGAATCCAGTTAATTTTAAAACGGACTACAGTGAAAAGGAAATAAAGGAAATAAGAGAGCATGTATTCCGGAACGATCAGGTCCTCAAATTTATGAAATCCCGGGGTTTAAATGCCAACTGGGACATGATCTACTTATCATTTAGCCATCAACTTATACACCTATTATCACAAATTAAGGATCAGGAGTTTGAAAAAATCACCAAATGGTGTCAGGCACCCATTAATCGTGAATCTCTGCTAGAGATGGGAACGGTTTTAAGTAATTACAAGGTGGAAATGGATTTTGCTTTATTCCTTGAGGATTTTTCGAAGTCAGAAGCAATGAAGCAGGAATTGCTCAGCCACTTAAATGTGCTGGCAGGGGAGAAGTTAGGGGTAGAAACGTCTATTTTCTTGAAGGGTGAGCTGTGGTCGATCTGTGAGCATGTTTCACAGGAATGGTATGTGGGTGATGAACATGTCCTTAAGTCCACCGGAAGACCTTCTGTACAAACCGGCAAAAATGGCTTCCTTGCAAATGAAACCACATTAGCGCCAAGAGAAGAGATTGCAGACATGTTTCAATTCCTTTCTAGCTCAGGATACACAATTGGGATCGGAACTGGCCGGCCGGCACTTGAAACAATCCAGCCTTTTCAGCATTTGGATTGGCTGAAGAATTTTGATGAGAATCGAATTGTAACAGCAGATGAGGTGTTAGCAGCTGAGAAGGAGCTGCCAGAATGGAAATCTTTATCGAAGCCGCATCCGTATACATACGTTATGGGGCTTAAAGGGAAGGGAGCATCGGTACAGGAATGTCTGAATACCAAGGTTCCCATTGAAAACGGTGAGGAAGTTCTAGTGGTCGGAGACTCTTTAGCAGACCTATTAGCGGCAAGACAACTAGGCTGTCAGTTTGCCGCTGTATTAACAGGTCTCTCTGGAAAAGATGCTAGAAGCGAATTTGAACAGCATGAGGCAGATTATATCCTTGATTCCGTTTTGGAACTTAAGGGCATTCTATAAAATAATGGAAAAAGGGCTATGCAATAAATAACATGCAAGCCCTCTTTCTTTATAAAAAACTATAAACTATCCACTTTCTCTTGCTGCATCCGCCCAGGTTCAATCAAATCAACATTGGATAACTCCAGTAATTGTGCCTCATCTAATCCATCAATTAAAACCAGCTCACGAATTACCTCGGTACCCAAGGCTTTATCAAGTGTTAACACCATGATCGCTTCCCCGCCGACTTCTGTTCGGCCAACCTGCATCGTCCCGATATTGATTCCATAGTCTCCCAATAATGAGCCCACCCTGCCAATCATCCCGGGCACGTCACGGTGCTTAATATATAATAGGAACTTCTCCGGTTTTACATCAATTCGGTATTGGTTTATTTTTAAAATCCTTGCACCATACCCGTTTAGGACGGTTGCGCCAATCTTTGCTGTTTCCAATCCATTTGAGACAGAAAGCTCCATATAATTCGCAAAGCCTTTATTTGAGGCGTTTTTCACGACATTATAGGAAACGCCCTGTTCCTTCAACAGATGGAGTGCGTTTATTAGATTGACAGAATCGCTTAAATGATAGGAAAGGATGCCTTTTAAGAGAGTGCGAGTCAGCAATTCCGTATCTTCATCAATTAAATCGCCGTAGTAATTGATTTCGATTTTAGCAGGTGCCTGCTTGTTTAATAATTGAATCACGAGCTGTCCCATTTGATCCCCGAGCAGTAAGTAGGGTTGAAGCTTTGCCTGAGTTTCTCCGGACATTTGCGGCATATTAACTGCGTTTTGGATCGATTGCGATTCAAAAATCTCAATAATTTCTGCACTTACTTCTTGTGCTACCTTTTCCTGGGCTTCGACAGTGGAGGCACCAAGATGCGGTGTGACGATGATGTTTGGATTTTGCAGTAATTCTAAATCGGCAACCGGTTCTTTTTCAAACACATCCAGTGCCGCACCTGCTACATGACCGGCTTGAATTGCCCGTACTAAAGCTTTCTCGTCGATGACCCCGCCGCGAGCGCAGTTTACAAAGCGGACCCCTTTTTTGGTTTTGCTTAAGTAGTCGTCATTAATCAATCCTCTTGTATCATTTGTTAAAGGAGTATGAATGGTTATAAAATCGGATTCCCTGGCAATTAAATCAAGGCTTGCCTTTGTCATTCCCAGTTTCTTCGCCCGATCTTCCGTTAGATACGGATCAAACCCTAAAATATTCATGCCAAAGCTCTTCGCCCGCTTTGCCACTTCTGTACCAATTTTCCCCATGCCAATGACACCAAGCGTTTTTTTATACAATTCCACTCCTTTAAACGAATTGCGGTCCCATTCACCGGCAGCCGTTTTTTGATGGGCCTGAGGAATTTTTCGAGCTAATGACAGCATCATTGCTAATGTATGTTCTGTAGCGGCAATCGTATTTGCCCCTGGAGCATTAATGACGATGATTCCTTTTCGTGTTGCGGCATTGACATCAATGTTATCAACTCCGACACCTGCCCGGGCAATAACCCGCAGCCGGTCTGCAGCGAGGAGCAGGTCTTCGGTTACTTTTGTTTGGCTTCTCACAATCAACGCATCATAATCGCCAATAATCTTTTTTAACTCCTCAGTTGGCAATGTAGGCTGTCTTTCTACAACAAAATGGGGATGCTCAATAAGACTTACCAATCCTGTGCTGCTAATTCCATCGGTTACAAGTACTTTATACATGCTTCATCCAGCCTCCTCAGCTTTTTTCCTAAATACCCATGATTCCTAACTACGTTTATGCGATCACAACCTGAGCAAAACCTGTGTGTCTCGTTTTGGGGAATTTCTCCTTTCTCCTAAAAATAGAAAACGCCCCTCATAACAGACTAAGTGTCATGTTATAAGGGACGTGAATGAACGTGGTGCCACCCTCTTTTGCTGCTGAAAAAATAAAAGCAGCCTCAACAATGTAACGGTTTTTACCGGGCATACCTACTTAAAAGTTCAGCAGCCAGTTCAGAAGGGCTGGGCTTTCTAAGAAATTGCACCGGTTCGCAGCGTCCACCGGCTCTCTGAGGCGTTTTCTTAATGCCGTCTTCATCATCACTTTTAGAAAATATGAATGTATAAATTTCGACCTTGATTAATGTCCAACTACAGCGCGCTTGCGCATTTCGATAAATCTGATTTGAAAGAAATTTCAAATAGTTGTAGAATATAGGGACTATTCTACAACTATTTCTTTAGGATTGTAAAGGTATAAAGTGAAAAAACTTTTCTTTTTTATTCTGAAAAATTTTAGTTCAAATGAACAATCCAATGATAGTGCGGTAGTAAGCGATTTCACGGAAATATCCAGAAATAAATCTATTGTAAAAAAATAAAGAGAGTCATATAATGTCTACAACAGAAAAACATTTGTGTGCTGTGAGCGGACACTTTGCAGGGGGGATATTCATGAAAGCAATCTCGATTGGATTATTAGGTTTAGGCACTGTTGGATCAGGTGTAGTTAAAATTATTGAAAATCATCAAGATCAATTAATCCACCAAGTAGGCTGCCCAGTTGTTGTCAAGAAGATTCTCGTTCAGGACGTACATAAAAGCAGACCGGTTGAAGTGGACACAAAGAGTTTAACATCCAATCCTGATGAGATCCTGTATGATAAGGAAATTGATGTAGTCATTGAGGTAATGGGCGGGGTACATGATACAAAGGATTATTTAATTACGGCTTTACGTCAAGGAAAGCATGTTGTAACGGCCAATAAGGATTTGATGGCCCTGCACGGTTCCGAGTTGTTAACGGTTGCCTCTGAACATGGCTGTGATCTGTTCTATGAAGCTAGTGTGGCCGGAGGGATTCCTATTTTACGGGGTCTTGTCGATGGATTGGCATCTGATCGGATTACACAAATGATGGGAATTGTTAATGGTACAACCAATTATATTTTAACGAAGATGAGTGATGAAGGACGTTCTTATAATGAAGTCTTGAAAGAAGCCCAGGAGCTTGGCTTTGCAGAATCCGACCCAACTGCCGATGTAGAAGGCCTTGATGCAGCTCGAAAAATGACGATTCTCGCTACATTAGGTTTTTCGATGCATATTGATTTGGAGGATGTCAAGGTAAGCGGTATTTCAAGTATCACGGAAGAAGATTTACGCTATGGGAAACAATTAGGCTATACGATGAAATTAATCGGCTATGCCCATCGTGAGGGAGAAAAGGTCGAGGTAAGTGTAGCTCCTACATTCCTATCCAATAATCATCCGCTTGCTTCTGTCCAGAATGAATACAATGCGGTATACGTATATGGCGAAGCGGTTGGCGAAACGATGTTTTATGGGCCTGGTGCAGGAAGTCTGCCGACAGCCACTGCTGTTGTGTCAGACCTTGTTGGTGTCATTAAAAATTACCGCCTTGGTGTAAACGGAAGAAGTGCTGTCACACCGCAATATCCAAAGCAGTTGAAAGATAACGAGGAAAAGTTCTCTAAGTATTTCCTGCGGATTCATGTCCAGGATGAGGTTGGCGTATTTGCAGACATTACCGCTATTTTTGCCAAATACGGGGTAAGTTTTGAAAAAATCCTGCAATTGCCAATTAAGAAAAACGAGACATCAGAAATTGTGTTAGTCACACATAAAGCTTCAGAAACCAATTATGATAAAATTTTACTAGAATTATATGATTTGAGCGCAGTAAAAGAAGTAAAAAGTGCATATAGAGTGGTGAGGAAATCATGATGAGATGGCCAGGATTATTAGAAGCATATAAAGAATTTTTACCGATTAATCAAGAAACACCTAAACTTACATTAAACGAAGGAAATACACCTTTAATCAAGTTAGAAAGACTCTCTCAGGAATGGGGCGTTGAGCTGTATGTAAAAGTGGAGGGGGCCAACCCAACTGGATCTTTCAAGGACAGAGGCATGGTCATGGCTGTTGCCAAAGCAGTAGAGGAAGGCAGCAAAACCGTCATCTGCGCTTCAACAGGAAATACATCGGCTGCAGCAGCGGCGTATGCGGCACGTGCAGGTATTAATTGTATCGTCGTCATTCCAGAAGGAAAAATTGCGATGGGAAAACTGGCGCAAGCAATGATGTATGGCGCAGAAATTATCTCGATTGAAGGGAACTTTGACGAAGCATTAAAAATGGTTCGAAATATTAGCAAGGTCGAACCAATTGCACTCGTTAATTCAGTCAATCCCTATCGACTTGAAGGCCAAAAAACAGCGGCATTTGAAGTGTGTGACCAGCTTGGGGCTGCCCCTGAAATCTTAGCGATTCCAGTGGGGAATGCCGGAAATATCAGCGCCTATTGGAAAGGATTTAAAGAATATAACGATCATAAAGAAACAGGACTCCCAAGAATGTTTGGCTTCGAAGCAGCTGGTGCTGCCGCTCTTGTTCATAATCGTGTTTTTGAACATCCGGAAACAATCGCAACAGCGATTCGGATTGGAAACCCGGCAAGCTGGGATTTAGCTGTGAATGCCGTTGAGGAATCACGCGGCCAATTTGATGAAGTAAGTGATGAAGAAATCGTTGCCGCTTATAAAAAATTAGCTGCAACAGAAGGCGTTTTTGCAGAGCCTGCTTCTTGCGCATCGATTGCCGGCGTATATAAGAGTATCCAAAATGGAAAAATACGGGAAGGTACGAAGATTGTCGCTGTCCTAACAGGGAATGGATTAAAGGATCCTGATACTGCCATTAACAGCAGTCTTGTTACGCCAGTCCAATTACCAAACGATGAAAAGGCTGTCGCAGATCATATTCGAGGGGTTGTCCGCGGATGACGCAACATGACCGCTTTATGATTAAAGTACCTGCGAGTACAGCGAATCTTGGGCCGGGATTTGATTCGATGGGTCTTGCCCTTAATCTGTATTTGACGTTAGAAATTGAGAAACATACTCAGTGGGAATGCTCTTCACCATGTGAGGAATTGAAGGATTTTCCAACCGATGAAAGTCATTTTATTTGTCAAGTTGCCATTAAGACAGCGGCCAATTATGGAGTGGACTTGCCCCCTTGTAAAATTAAAGTTACAAGTGATATCCCGCTAGCCCGGGGGCTTGGCTCAAGTGCAGCAGCCATTGTGGCAGGAATTGAACTTGCCGATGCTGTCGGCGGCTTGCACCTGACTAAGGAGGAAAAGCTTCTTCATGCGACAACGTGGGAGGGTCATCCGGACAATGTCGGTGCCTCCCTTTACGGAGGGCTTGTGATTGGGTGTTACGAGCAAAATGAGGTCGATATGCTGTCATTTACGAGTCTTCCTCTTGAACTGGTGGTTGTCGTACCGCATGAAATTTTGTTGACTAAGGAATCGCGTGATGTTTTGCCATCCAGTTATTCCCGGCAAGAGGCCGTCCAAGCTTCCTCCACAGCTAATCTTCTGATTGCGGCGCTTTTAAGTCATAATTGGACATTGGCTGGAAAAATGATGGAACAGGACCACTTCCACCAGCCATATCGAAAACCGCTCATAGCTTCTTACCAAGAGATTGAAAAAAAGGCTAAGATGAATGGAGCATTTGGTGTGGCATTGAGCGGTGCGGGGCCAACGGTTATTTGCTTTGCGGAGAAAGGCAAAGGGCAGAAGCTGGCACAGGCCCTTGATAATGAATTTACAGATATGACTGTAAAAAGCCTATCGATCGATTATGATGGCAGCTGTGTAAATGAAATAGAGAATTTTGTAAAATAAACAGGGCAGCGGCAGCTGCCCTTTATTTTTTTAATAGATATTGCTCAAATTCTTCTTTACTTAATGGTTTACTAAATAAATATCCTTGCATTTGAACACAGTTTCTCGATAGTAAAAACTCCTTCTGAAACTCCTCTTCAACGCCTTCGGCAATGACGTTGAGATGGAGACTGCGGGCGAGATTAATAATCGCTTCCGGAATCTCTGAATTTCCATAATCCTTATCAATATTCTGGATGAAGGATTTATCAATTTTTAAAGTATTAATCGGCAAATCCTTTAAATAGCTTAAGGAAGAGTACCCGGTTCCAAAATCATCGATAGAAACGGAAATGCCTATTTGTTGTAAGGTTTCGAGCGAGCTTACAATTTCAGCTGAATTATTTAAAAGAATACTTTCAGTAATTTCGATTTCCAAATACTCCGGCAGCAGCTTGCTTTTTGAAAGAATCTCCTTGACGTGTTGGACCATACTAGATGGTTCCTGAAATTGACGGGCCGAGAAATTGACTGAAATAGATAATGGATGGGAACGTTTCGAATTCCATTTGCTAACCTGCTGGCAGGCGAGCTTCATCACATGCTCCCATAATGGCTGAATGAGCCCCGTATCTTCCGCAATCGGGATGAATACCTCGGGTGAAACAAATCCAAATTCTTCATCCGTCCATCTTACCAGTGCTTCAGCACCTAAAATAGCACCGGATTTCACATTTATTTTCGGTTGATAGAATACTTCGATTTTTTCATTTTCAATGGCATTCCTTAAGCGGGCTTCTATTCTTGGTCTGTTAATATTGGACTGATTTAATTTATCAGAATAAACGGTCACCTTATTACCGCCGGCTTTTTTAGCAGCATACATGGCCAAGTCAGAATAAATGATAAGTGTATCGATATTTTGGGTATGATCGGGATAAAGACTAATACCGCAGCTTGCACTAAGATAAATTTCTTTGTCATTTAAGGAATAGGGCTTTTTAAGATGATTGACTAAACCTTCAGCGGCTTCTATCGTTTCTGTGAAGGTAGAGTTTTTCAATAATATGATAAATTCGTCACCTCCCTGCCTTGTAATGATTGTGTTGACATCGTCAGGGAAACAATCCTTGATTCGCTGGGAAACCACTTTAAGAATCTCATCGCCTTTATTATGTCCTAAAGAATCATTCACCTGTTTAAATCGGTCCATATCAATGAACAATACAGATACCTTTTCACCTGCTTTATCTGCCTGCTCAACGAATAAAAGTAATTTTTCCTGAAAATATCGCCGGTTTAACAAGCCTGTCAATGGATCGTGATATGCCTGATATTCAATTAGTTCTCTGCTCTGATTTAAGTCTTCAACATAACTGCGTAATCGATTCGACATCGCATTGACGTTTTTGGTCAGAAGACCCAATTCGTCTTTACGCCTTAGTTCCAAGTTTTTGCCGAAGTTTCCTTGTGCAATTTCATTCACTTGCTCAACGATATAGCCAATCGGCCGGGTAATCGAGCGGGAGAAAAGAAAACTAATGATTAAGACGATTATCATAATCATAATCGAAAGGAGAATATGTACTTTTAACTCGTGAACAAGTTCGGCATGAATAAGCCCATAATTATAAACAAGTCCAATAACGAATGGCTGGTCATTTTTTGAATAAACAGGTACGAATGTTTTCATAATCATTTTGTCATTAATTGTGTCCCTGTACGATTCCATTTGTTTCGTTTGGATGGCCTTTTTGATTAACCGCGCATCAGTTGTATAGTTTCGAAAAGCATATGTTCCATACCAAATCGGCTGTGCGGAGATTCGGATATATTTATTTCCGTTTAAATGGACAACTTCATCCTTTTTTCCAAAGTTTTTTGGATTGAAGACGGTTAATTCCAAAATCCCTTCTTCCTTCGTAAAGTCTTGGATGATTTTAGACGGGCCAAAACGCTTTTCATATTCTGTTATTTTATCTCGAAAATAGGGATTGATGATATAATTTGTCGACCCATCAAAATAATAGCCCCATTTATCAATATGATCTGGATTAGAAGAAGCGACCTCAATCGGGCCAGACCAATAATAGGGGAGGGTAATCCCTTTTCCGACAGAAACGGGTTCTAAGGAAAACAGCTGCTGATAGGCATCGTACCAATAGCCCCAGCCTTTCGTGCCCATGCCAATTTCATGTGGGTCAGAGGATTTAACCCCGACAATATCATCACTTGTTTTAGCTAATAGGGTAATATGAGAGACACCGGTTTCTTTTGCCAAGGCAACCAGCTGTTCGTTCGTAATATCTTGATAGCGAGCCGGAAGTGCCTGTTTTATGGCCAATGAGGCTGTTCGTAAATCCCTTCCAAGAATGTCTTCTACATACAAACTGCTATTTTTCGTATTTTTTACTTGGAAAGATACTTCCTTGACAATCATCGTGACTACTTTTTCGTTATAATCAAGAAGCTGATTTTTTGAACGAAAATAGTGAAAAGCATTATTGGTTAATAGAATAAGAAAAACCAATAGGCAAAAAATCAACGGAATCTTCTTTTTGATTGACAATGGCGCAACACCCCAATTTGTTTCTTCCCTATCTATTTTTTTCAAGAATATCGATTTTATTACAGAGAAAAAATTCTCCGAATGATTAGTAATATGGTAAAATAGTGTAAATATTAAGAAAATTGGGGAGGGAGGATGAATTGAAGCTGCCAATTATTCAAACCAAGCTGCGGATTCCAGTAGTAAAGGATGATTTTATCAGGAGGGCAAAGCTCTCACGGAAAATGAAGAAGATACCTGACTATCCGTTGACAATTATGCACTCGGGAGCAGGTTTTGGAAAAAGTACGGCACTTGCCTTATTTATGACAGATGAAAAAATCCTAGGCTGTTGGTATTCCCTTACCTCGATGGATGATGATATCCTTCCTTTTCTCACCTATATCGTCCATTCCATTCGCCGCGTCAATCCTACGTTTGGAACGGAATTAACTGCTTATATGGAGACAATGGACCGCTATATTCGTGAAGAAGAACTTAGCGTCCTTTGTTCCCTTTTTATTAATGAAATCCTCACAATCGATTCGGACATTACGCTTATTTTGGATGATTTTCATCAAATTGAACATTCCTATACTATCAATAGCTGGATGGAAAAATTGCTTGAACACATCCCGCCCAATCTCCATTTGATCATTTCAAGCCGGAGCCGCCCTGCCTGGAAGTATTTGACGAAAATGAAAGCCTGCGGGCAACTGTTAGAGTTATCGCGAGAAGACTTGGTCCTTACATTGGAGGAAATGGAACTGCTGCTAACCGATCTTTATGGTTTAGAAATGGAGCCTGTTCATTTACAGACGATTTTTGAGATGACAGAAGGATGGGTCATCGCGATCTGTATGATTGCCCAGCAGATTCCATTAAAAAAGGATCTTTCCGATCTTTTTGAGCATTCCTCCCACTCTCTGCAGGATTTTTTTCAGTATCTCGTAATGGAGGTTTTTTCAAAACAGCCGCCCATCATTCAACAGTTCCTTGAGCAAACTTCCATATTTGATGTAATAGAGGAAGAAATGTGTGCCGACGTTATAGGGCTCCAGGGTGCCTCAGCAATGCTTGAGCAAATGAAGGACCGCAATTTATTTATCCAAAGGATTGGGGTAAGCCACTACCGTTATCACGCCTTATTTAAAGATTTCCTTGAAAGCATGTTTCAAAAAAATGACCCTGGACATTATGCAGCACTCCACGAAAGATGTGCCCGTTTTTATGAAAAAAGGCAATTATGGGAGGAAGCGCTTTATCATTATAAAAAAATTCATCACCATCAAGCGATTGCTTCGATCTTACAGGAGAATGGCTTAAGGATGCTGGAAAGCGGCAAGCTGGAAAGTCTCTATGATCAATTAACGATAATTCCTGAAGTGGAGCTGGAGTCGTACTACCACCTTTGGTATGTAAAAGCAGAAATTCACCGCTACCGTTCCCAATACCAAGAGGCCGAGGAGTGCTATGAAAAGTCCTTTATGGGCGCGAAGAAAAAGAAAGATGACCTTGGGATGAGTATGGCACTAGAAGGGAAAGCAAAGATTTATTTAGATACCATTCAGCCGCATCTTGCTGAACGGCTTTTATACGAGGCGATTGCCTATAGGGAAAGGTGTAAGAGCACGGATGAAGAAAAGGGTCTACTCTATTCCTTGCTATCTGAAAATCTATTAAACTCAGGAAAGGCATCGGAAGCTGAAAAATGGATTCAAAAAACGAAGGCTGTAAATTCAGATGGGAATTTAGAAGCAAGATTGTATATGCGAACCGGCCGATTTGAGGAAGCGAAAAAAATTCTTTATAAAGAAAAGGGAAAGGATTCCATAGTCAGCACTCTGCCCCAAGCCCACCGTGAAACGGACTTATTACTTTCACTAATCGAAGCTTTTACGGGTGAAGGTGTAAAGGCGAAGGAGCTTGCACAGCAGGGGATTCAACAAGGAATAAGCATTAAAGCACCGTTCGTAGAGGCCTGCGGCTGGATCCGTATGGGTCACGCCGTGCAAATATTAAATAAATATGAATCCCACTTAGCTGAAAACTGCTATCATACGGCATTGGAACTGATGGAGCAGCTTGGTGTCAACAGAGGGAAGGCTGAGCCGTTAATGGGTCTTTGTATTTTATACGGAATAAGGGGGGAACTGGAACGGGCTTTGGCTGTCGGCAAAAAGGCGCTGGAGGAGACAGAAAAGGTACACGACGTCTGGCTGTCAGCTTTAATCACCCTTTGCATGGGGATTACCTGTATATATAATGAGCGGCTCCCAAAAGCACGGGTATATTTGGAGAAAGCAGACTCCCTCTTCCTGGGGTGCGAGGATAGCTTTGGGCAAATGCTCAGCAAATTTTGGCTGTCTGATCTCTATCATCTTGAAAAAAAGCAGGATCTTTTTAAGGAAACAATCGATAAGTGCTTAACGCTTGTGCAAATACATGACTATGA